>CAZXZM010000001.1:0-8666 GCA_964645365.1 uncultured Pseudomonadota bacterium
TTGATGGAAGCGGGATTGTAAAAGGGACCGTACGGATCGCTTGCTGGCATCGCCACCCCAGCGTTCCCCATTCCGAGCTGACGAACCCCCTTCAAGAGGCTCGGCTGTTCCCCGGGGATGGTGGTAGATTGGGCCCAAGAAGCGAGAGGGGCGGACATAAAGACCAACCCAACTATCAAAGAAAAAACGGTCCTCTTCACTCTAGTCCCCCTTATCGGTTAAGTCGTATTCGAGTCGGCGCAGGCATTGAGCCCCCCTGGCGTCAACAAGGTATCGCAGTCGGCATTATCAGTGTCGCCATCACTATCGTAATCCTGCTCGACACCGAGGGTGTCCCCGGCCGGCGGGTCATCGGGATCATCGACCCCTAATTCACAACGTTGTAAGTCACGCAGGCAGGCGGCCGAAAAGCCAGCGGTTCCCCCGAGTGGCGTCTGCAGGCTGCAGCGACAATGATTCTCCCTTAAAGGGCGAAGTATATCATTGAGCTCATCGGTGACATCATCCCCAGCGGCGCTGTTCACCAGGGCGTTATCGCCGACCAGAAAATCGGCTTCTGCCCGGTCCGCTTCGGTTTCATTGGCACCCGAAAGGCTCGGAAGAGTCGTGACATTCCCATCATCGATGTCGGCCTGGGAAAGCTTGGCCGGCCGTACAAAGGCATCAATATTTAAAATCATCCCCAGCTGGAAGTAAGCGGCCGCCGTATCGTCGTCGGCATCCAACTCATCGGCAGTCCCCAGTCCCAAAACGGCCTGGAGGGGAGCCTTCGCATTCTGGAGTTCGTCGAGATCGATCTCCCGATTATTTTCCGCTTCCACTTCCGCAATCAGGCTCTGGAATTCAACATAGGCATCGGTCTCGCCACTACCGATCCCAGCTGCCTCTGCCGAAAACTGCAGAAAATCGAGCCCCGCCAACCCTAAACGTGCAGAAGCAGCAAGGATGGCTGCCTCCAACTTGTTCGGGTTGTCATTGGCAATGCCGTCGTCGTCTAAAATAGTGTTGGCTTCATTGAGGGCGGAGTTACAACTAGCGGCCGTGTCCTCGTCGGTCGGATCACACTTATCGAGAAAAAATTTAGCCGCCTCCAAGGCCCCGGAGACTGAAGGGGGACAACCACTGAGCGCAACCAAGCTGAATAAAATAAGTGCGAGCGAAGAAAATGAGAGGGTCTTCTTCATTGGAGTGTCCCCACGGATAACGGAACGGGAAAACGGTGTCAAGCCGGGAGTGGACATCGGCTCGTTTCTCGTGGTAGAAATCGGGCACTTATGTCCCCCGCTTCCAAAAAACTGTTGCGCCTGGGCCTTCCAAAAGGGTCGTTGCAGGAATCGACATTCCGCCTTTTTCAAAAAGCGGGGTACAATGTCCGTGCCAGTTCCCGCTCATATTATCCGACGGTCGACGACCCAGAGGTCGAATGCCTGTTGATCCGCGCGCAAGAAATGGCGCGTTACATCGAAGATGGCATTCTCGATGCGGGACTGACCGGTCGTGACTGGATGATCGAACAAAATGCCAAGTGTGTTGAGGTCGCGGAACTTCGTTACGCAAAGGCGGGGCTCCGACCCGTCCGTTGGGTGATTGCAGTCCCCAACAACTCGAAGATTCGTAAGGTAAAAGACTTGAAAGGAAAGCGAATCTCGACCGAGCTCGTACAGACCACCAAACGTTACTTAAAAAAACGGGGCGTCACAGCCGACATTGAGTTTTCGTGGGGAGCGACCGAAGTCAAACCCCCCGATCTTGCCGATGCAATCGTCGAACTAACAGAAACTGGCTCCAGCCTCCGCGCCAACAACCTACGAATCGTCGAAACGATTCTAGAATCAAATACGCTGCTCCTGGCCAACCGAACCAGTTGGAAAAATAGCTGGAAGAAACAAAAGCTTGAAAGCTTAAGCCTGCTTTTGCAAGGAGCGATCGTCGCTGAAGAGAAGGTGGGCCTGAAAATGAATGTCACGCGGCCCAAGTTGAAAAAGCTCCTCTCTTTGCTCCCCAGTCTGCATGCCCCAACGATCTCTGAGCAGACCGATCAGCGGTGGGTTTCAATTGAGGTCATCGTCGATGAAAAGATTGTGCGGGATACCCTCCCGCAATTGAAACGAGCGGGAGCCTCTGGCATCGTCGAGTACCCCCTCAATAAAGTTATCTTTTAATGGATGAGTCTAAACCACCTTGCGATTCAGGCACTTCTCCTCTTCGGTTTCTGGCTGTTGCTGTCGGGACACAGTGACCCTTTTCACATTATAGTAGGGGTTCTCTGTGTCGGCTTCGTCCTGGGACTTAACCGACGAGGCAATCACTACCTCCATCGTCTCCGTCACATCAGGTGGCGTCACGCCTTGACCTATCCCTTTTTCCTGTTTGCCAATATTTTGTTTGCGAACTTTCAGGTCGCCTATTTGATCCTGCACCCGAAAATGCCGATCGATCCGGTGATCGTTCGCTTTCCAACCACGCTGACGAGTGGCGCCGCTAAAGTTATTCTAGGAAACTCGATTACCCTGACTCCCGGAACAATCACGATGGATATTCAAGGGCAAGAGTTTCAGGTCCATGCGCTTGCCAACGGCCTGGCCGAAAGTCTGGTGATTGCACGGGAACAAAATCGGGTTGCCGCTATTTTTGGCGACCCCTCCCATGAAGGACTGTCGGCAATTGTCACTTCCCCAGGAAAACGATGAATCTCTCTATCCTTCTCACTCTCCTGATCGCCGCCGCTCTCCTCCTCCCATTTTATCGGGTCTTGCGGGGACCGACTCTACCGGACCGCATGGTCGGGATCGGTGTCATTGGTTCAAAAACAATCGTCTTGCTCGCCCTCATTGGATTCATCTTCGACCGCCTTTCGATGTTCGTCGACATCATGATCGCTTATTCACTGCTGAATTTTATCGGCACGATTGCTGTCGCCCGATACTTAGAACTACGGGGAGAAAAGGTTTCATGATTCTTGAAATCATTGCCTGGGTGTTGCTCTGTTCGGGAACCGTTTTTCTGCTGATCGGCAGCATTGGGGTGATTCGCCTTCCTGATTTTTACTGTCGCGCCCATGCAATGAGTAAGCCGGATACTCTGGGGCTGATCTTAACGTTGACTGGCGTTGCCCTACTACGAGGCTGGCACCTGGACAGTCTCAAACTTTTTCTTGGTATCGCCTTTGTCGCCATTGCCAATCCAGCGGCCACCCATGCGCTGGTCCGTGCCGCCATGCAAATGGGTATGAAACCAGTAGGCAAAGGGGGGAAGGAGGAAAGTCTGTCATGAGCGATCCCTTGCTCGGCATTGTGATCGGCCTGGCGATAATCGCCGCCCTGGTCGCCCTTCACCTTAAAGACTTGTTGGCAGCAGTCGTCTCCTTCGGGGTGTTTAGTTTTTTGATGGCCCTTCTGTACGCCGCCCTCGGGGCAGTCGATGTCGCTTTTAATGAGGCGGTGATCGGCGCAGGCATCAGTGGTATCTTCTTTGTCCTCACTATCTTTTTAACGACCCGTCGAGGAGGCGAAGAAAACAAACAACCCCCTCCCTTCAGGATCCTGCGAGGACTGTTGCTAGCAGGAACAGGGGCCTGTCTGATTTATGGGGGATTGAGCCTACCGCTCCGGGGAGGAAACCAGACTCCTTCGGCCCAACATGTCTCGCCCCGTTATATCACGCAAGCAGTGAGCGAGACGAAAACACCGAACATGGTTACGGCGGTGCTGGCCGATTACCGGAGTTTCGATACGCTCGGAGAAACGCTCGTCATCTTTACGGCAGGACTCGCCTGTCTTTTTATGATCGGGCTTCCCGCGCGACGACGGGATCGAGACTAGCTATGCTCCGAGGGACTGACAACCTGATCGTCAAGCAAGTGACCCGCTTTCTACTTCCGCTGATCCAGCTCTTTTCTTTGTACGTCATCTTTCACGGACACTACAGCCCCGGCGGCGGCTTCCAGGGCGGAGCACTCCTGGCAGCCAGCTTTATCCTCCACCGCATTGTCTTTGGACAGCAGACCGGGACTCAATTGTTTTCAACACGGGGGGCCTTGACCTGCGGGGTCCTGGGTCTGCTCCTCTATATAACGATAGGGGGGCTGGCTTGGTTTGGCGGAGGGGCCTTTCTCGACTATGCGGCTTTCCCTTTTGGAGCCTCCGTCCCCACGGCGGAACTACGGTCTATTGGCATCTTGCTCGTGGAAATCGGCGTCGCCACGACGGTTGTCGGCACGCTCGTTGCCCTGTTTGATTTACTCACCACTGAAACGCTCACACCATGAATCTCTTCGCTTCTCATTACCCGCTTTATCTCAACATTTTTTTGTTGGTGATCGGCCTGTACGGAATCCTCAGTAAGGGTAATCTGATCAAGCAGTTGATCGGCCTGAATATTCTACAAGCAGCCGTCATTTTATTTTTCATCCTGTTTTCTTTCAAGCAAGGAGGAACAATTCCAATTTGGGAAACGGGACAAAGTTTAAACGCGACTGACTACATCAACCCACTCCCCCATGCCTTGATGCTGACCGCTATCGTTGTCTCGGTTGCAACAACCGGTCTGGCCCTTCTGCTAATCCGTCGCATCCACAAACACTTTGGAAGCCTCGAAGAAAAGGAAATCCTCCAACAGGAACCACCATGTTAGCCCATCTTCCCATTCTCTGTTTGGTTTCGTTGCTCGTTGGAGCCTTGGCAACTTGTGGGTTGGGGCTTTTCCATCAACGATTGGCCAAGTGGGTCGCTCTACTCACCAATATCCTCTTCCTTGTTTTGGCCGGTTGGGGCCTGAAAGTCGTCATGGCCACCGGTCCCATCCGCTATGCGCTCGCCGGCTGGCCCCCTCCTTTTGGAATTGAATTGGTTTTGGATCCACTCGCCGCTTTCATCGTCACCCTGATTGCCGGCATCAGCCTATTGGTCCTGACTTATGGGCTGCGTGCCGTCGAAGAAGTGAGTCACGAACGAGTGGTCCCCTTTTTCGCACTCGCCCTGATCCTGGAACTTGGCTTGGCCGGCATGGTCCTAACCGGTGACCTCTTTAACCTCTACGTCTTTCTAGAAATTGCGTCGCTGGCCGCTTATGCCTTGTTGTCCTTTGGGGGCCCACGCGCTCCTTTGGCTGCCTATCGTTATCTGTTGGCGGGAGCGATGGGTGGAACCTTCTACCTGCTGGGAATTGGCTACCTTTATTTTCTGACCGGGTCTCTGAATATGGCGGATATTGCGGGACAACTCTCTGCCCTCCCCGCCTCACCGGCACTCACCGTCGCCGTGCTCCTGATGGTCACCGGTTTTGGGCTGAAGATGGCCCTCTTCCCGATGCACCGATGGCTCCCGGATGCTTATGCCTACGCCCAGCCGACGGCAACGGCCCTGATTGCCCCCCTAATGACCAAGGTAAGTGCCACCGTTTTAATTCGGTTCTTCTTCTTCGTCTTTGCTGGCCATGAAATCATCTTGAATGGCGTCATCACGGAAGTGATTGCCTGGTTGTCAGCGGCCGGCATTGTGGTCGGAGCGGTGATGGCGATGGCCCAACGCGACCTCAAGCGGATGCTCGCCTATTCCAGCGTGAGCCAGATCGGCTACATCGGCCTCGGAATCGGAATGGCAACCCCCCTCGCCCTGATCGGAGCGCTCCTGCACATTTTAAATCATGCCGTCATGAAGGGGACCCTCTTTTTGGCGGCTGGCCTGTTTGAGCGGGGACAGGCCCCGATCACCGTCGAGAAACTGAGCGGATTGGGCCAAAAACTTCCCTCGGCTTCGGCCGCCTACACCGTCGCCGCCTTGGCGATGGTTGGGTTTCCTCCCACAGTCGGTTTCTTCAGTAAGTGGTATCTCGTGTGGGCAGGAATCGAAGCACATCGCTGGGTCTTTGTGGTGGTGATCATTGCCAGCAGTTTGCTGACCGCCGTCTATCTTTTTCGGACTCTCGAAATGATCTACCTCGCTAAGGGAGAGCGGGTGGCGTCGACAGGGCCCGCTCCTTGGCTGATGAACCTCCCAACTCTCTTACTCGCAACCATCAGCCTCTTCTTAGGGTTGGGGAGTATGTGGTTGGTGAATCATCTATTCGCGGGGATTGTTGGCTATGTCTGATATCATTTCATGGCAACCGATTATGGCGATGGCCATTTCATTTTTCGCTGTTCCATTAATCGTCGTCAGTCGCAAGCATCCAAATTTGCGTGAGACGTGGACACTCATCGCCGCCCTTGCCAAGTGGGGCATCGTTCTCTCGATGCTCCCGGCCGTTTTGGCAGGCCAGGCCTACTCAATCTCTTTATTCTCCATTGTCCCGGGGATTCCTTTTGCCTTTCGAGTGGATACCCTCGGAATCTACTTTGCACTGATCGCATCCACTTTATGGATTGTTACCTCGATCTATTCGATCGGCTATGTACGCGGAGTCGGGGAGCAAAAACAGACCCGTTACTTTGCTAGTTTTGCCCTCTGCCTTTCCGCCACGATTGGCATTGCCTTTGCCGCCAACCTCGTTACTTTTTTTATTTGTTATGAAATCTTGTCGATTGCGACCTACCCGCTCGTGATTCACAAAGAAACTCCGGAAGCGATTCGTTCCGGACGGAAATATTTGGCCTTTGCCCTGACCGCGGGTCTCTGTCTGTTGACGGCTATCATCTGGCTTTACCAACAAAGTCCGGCGCTCGATTTCCAGGCGGGGGGCTTCCTGGAAACAACAAACTTCTCGGCCCGTTCCCTGATCTGGATCTTTGTTCTCTTTCTTGTCGGCTGCGGTGTGAAAGCGGGCATTATGCCGTTACAAAGTTGGTTACCAGCCGCAATGGTGGCACCGACACCGGTCAGTGCGCTGCTACACGCCGTCGCGGTGGTAAAAGCGGGGGTCTTTGGTCTCCTGCGCATCACCGGTTATGTCTTCGGACCGGAAACGTTGCGGGCGATCGGCGGAGACAAGTTGCTGGCGGTGCTGGCAACGATCACATTACTCGTCGGTTCGCTCCTCGCCCTGCGACAGACCAACCTGAAACGACGACTCGCCTATTCGACAATCGCTCACCTGAGTTACATTCTATTAGGAGCAGCGTTACTCGGGGTACTCAGCTGGCGTGGCTCGCTATTACATCTGGCCAACCACGCTACCCTAAAGATTACCCTCTTCTTCTGTGCCGGCGCCCTGTACGTCAAAACGCGGCGCGAAAATATCAGTGATCTGGATGGAATTGGACGACAGATGCCCTGGACAATGGGAGCCTTTACCCTGGCCGCCTTGGGGCTGGTTGGCTTTCCGCCACTCAATGGTTTTGTCAGTAAGTGGTACTTAACGCTCGGGATGTTGGATGGAATGCACTATTTTTATTTTGGGGCGCTTCTGGTGGCGAGCCTACTGTGCGCCGGTTATCTGTTGCCGGTCGCTTATCGCGCCTTTTTTGTTCCCGCCGCTTCACCGAAAAAAATTGATGAAGCGAGTCCCTGGCTCGTCATTCCCCTGATAACAACGGTCGTGCTTTCTTTTTTGCTCGGCATCTTTCCGAATCTCTTTTTCCGTTTCTTTGAATTAGCCGGTCAAATTGCAACAGCGGTCATCGGAGGGACACAGTGAAACTTTTTGTCCTGATTGTCGCAATCTGTTTGGTCTTTTTTGAACGATTATTGATTGTTGAGCCACACACTCCAATCGACCTTCATCTGACCGGTTTTTATGCCCTGTTTGGGTTCGTCGTTTGTTTCTTGTTGATGATCGGGGCCAAATTTTTAGGCAAGGTGTGGTTACAGCGAAGGCGGGATTATTATGATGCTGACTAGTCTGCCGCCGGCACTCCTGCTCTTAGGCGCAGCCGCGCTTTGCATTATACTCCCTGCCGCCTACCGCCGCCTTCTCCTGATTGCAGCACCTCTGTTGGCGCTGTTTCAGATCATCACCCTGCCGGCAGGTCCCCTGATCCATCTCAACTTTCTTGATTATCATCTGCTCCCGCTCCAAGTCGATGCCTTAAGCCGAATCTTCGGGGTGATCTTTGCGCTGATTACAGCACTCGCCGGTCTTTATAGTTTTTCGGTCACGGAGAAAGGGGAACAGATTGCCAAGCTCACCTATTTGGCCGGTGCGCTCGGGGTGACCTTTGCCGGAGATTACCTCACCCTTTATCTGTTTTGGGAGGTAATGGCGCTCGCCTCCTTCTATCTGATCGTCGCCCGGAAAACACCGGAGTCACGGCGCGCCGCCTTCCGTTATCTGTTTGTCCACCTCACGGGAGGGATCGCCCTGCTTGCCGGCATCCTACTGCAACTCGCGGAACTCGGCACGATTTGGATTGTTCCGCTCGCTCCCCAAACTGCAACGGCAGGAGCGTGGCTGATCTTAATCGGCTTTGCCTTAAATGCCGCGGCGGTTCCGCTCCACGCCTGGCTCCCCGATGCCTATCCACGTGCCACCATTACCGGCGCTGTCCTGCTCTCCGCCTTGACGACAAAAACGGCGCTGTACGCCTTGGCACGCGTCTTTCCCGGCTGGGAAATCTTGGTGATCGTGGGGATTGTGATGGCACTCTACGGTGTGATCTTTGCGTTCCTGGCAGATGACATCCGTTAAGTGCTCGCCTACCACATCGTGAGCCAGGTCGGTTATATGGTCTGCGGGGTGGGGCTGGGAACTACCATGGCCCTGAACGGCGCGGTCGCCCATGCCTTTTGTCA
>CAZXZM010000001.1:8676-39342 GCA_964645365.1 uncultured Pseudomonadota bacterium
TTGTCACATCCTTTATAAAGCGCTCCTCTTTATGGGAACCGGAGCGGTCCTGCAGGCAACCGGTCAAAACCGCCTGAGCTCGCTAGGAGGATTGATACGTTCACTCCCGGTGGTCTTTCTCCTCTATATGATCGGGGCGGTTTCAATCTCCGGCTTCCCCTTCTTTAGCGGTTTTATCAGTAAGTCGATGGTGGTCTTTGCCGCGGAAGGAATCAATCTCGGTTGGGTTGCCTTGCTCTTGGAAGCGGCAGCGATCGGAACCTTTCTGTCGGTGGGACTCAAACTCCCCTACTTTACTTGGTTTGGAAAGGATTCGGCGGAGGCTCCCCCGACGACCCGTCTCCCGAAATCGATGTACGCTGCCATGGCGATCACCGGATCTCTCTGCTTCCTACTGGGGATCTGGCCCGATCTTCTCTACCGCTGGCTTCCCTTCCCGGTCAGCTATCAACCCTACACCGCAACCCATTTGTTGCAGAGCAGCCAAATGCTGGCCGCCACGGCCCTCGCCTTTTTCCTGTTTGTCCCTAAACTGAAAATGGTCGCGACCCTGACCCTTGATTTTGATTGGTTTTACCGACGCCCACGTCACTTATTTTATCAATGCTTTGTCGCCCTGCCGGGACGCTTCTTTGACCGTGCTGAACAAACTACCTGGACCTTTGCTCGGCAACTCGCACACTGGAGTCAGAATCCAACGCTCGCTCGCCAACACCCACCATTTGCGTGGTTGGCCGGATCGATCCTGTTCGTCTTTCTGTTGCTGGTAGGGTGGTTCTTTTTCTAAAGTAAGCGTAGCTGGCGCGGTAACTTTGCAATAACTCGAACCGGAACCGGAATCTTGCGTGGCCCTAAGAGTTGGATAAGATTCTGGTCGAGCCAGGCGTTTGCTTCTTCGTGATGGGAGTATTCTCGTTCTTTGCGGCGGAATTCAGCGGTATGAATGATCCGACGCCCCTCGACGATTTGCTCCTGACAGACCTGATGACACATTTCGTGGTGGAGGATCGATTCAACGACATGGATCGGCACCCAGGATTGGTCAAGGACCGGATGAATCCGGATCAGACGCTCATCATAATAGTAGGCTCCGAACTCACGCGAACGCCGAGCCCGCTTCGATATCACCCGCCCCCATTCTAGGCGCGCCCTCACCTGCCCGTCAAAATAGAGCCCATTTAAACGACGGAAGATTTTGCTAAGATCATAGATATGGCCTCGGGCAGAACGCGAGGGAGATCTTCTCCGGATAGGATTCATATGGTATCCTCCGACTTTACCGATGCAAAATCAAAAAGTCATTCTCTGGATTGCAATCGGGGGCATTTATTCCCTGATCAACTCGGTTTTTCAGGTCCTCCTAACTCATACCCTCTCCTATATCAGTCCGTTCCACATGCTCTCGGCGGTCTCGATCGCTCTTGGCATGGGAATTGTCTGCATGGGAGGGGGAGCTCTCTTCAGCCGCCGCGCCCTCAGCCGAATTCGCCCAGTCACCTGCTCCCTGGCCCTTTTGATTCCTCTCTCTTTTCTGCTCTATTTTTGGTTCGCTGATTTCTTCGCACCCGGGTCACGCTCACTCATCTTTTTTCAACACCCCTCTTTTCTGGTGTTGATGGGGTCTGCCATGGCCATCGCCGCACCTCCCTTTATCCTGATGGGGACAATCTCCGGTGCCTGCTTTATCACCGTACTCCAGGAGAAGAAGCAGTCTGTTCGCTGGCTCATTGCTATCGCAGCCTTTTCGTTCCTGATTGGCTATCTCGGCAGTTCATTACTGATCCAACAGATTGGCCTTGTTGGTCTCGTCATCGCAATCTCCTTGCTAGCACTTCTTCCGGCCATTCCTTTACGACGATGGGGGATTGTTATCCTTATTGCAATGGCTGCACTCTTTGCCGATCAAAATGATTTTCTCTTTCAATACCTCCAAAAACAACCCCAGCTGTGGAATCAACCCGCAACGCCGCCACAGCAATTAACGGGCAGCTGGTCCCCTTACGCACGTGTCGATTTTTATCAAACAGCACCGCAAACACTCGCCGGAGCCTATAATGGAGTCCAGCAGTGGATGGTAACAACCAATCCCCAAGAGAATTTTGCGATACGCGAAGAGGGGTATAAATTTTTTCAGGGCGATACCCTGGTCATCGGTGCCGGAGGAGGCAATGGCGTTCAGGCACTATCCCAAGCGCAAAGCATCACCGCCGTTGAGCTCGATCCTGTGGTCGTCAGAGCCTTATCAGGGAAACTCAGTCGATTCAATAATCACATCTACCAACAACCTCATGTCACCATCTTGGCTGGTGACGGCCGTGCCTTCCTTGAAGAATCTGAAAAGAAATTCGATGCGATCATTATCGAAGGGGCCGATATCAATATTTCGGCCAATAAAGGAACGCTAATCAGTATGGAAAATTACCTCTACACGACCGAAGGTCTGCGCGCAGCCATGAATCGACTCAAAAAAGAAGGCGCACTTTATATCTTTTTTTCTGTTCACCCAACCATCATTCAAAAAGTAATGGCCTCTTTTGACAAAGACATTGCCCGCAAGTTTTTTCGGGGCCAGACTAAAAAACCGATAAACTTTTTCTACTCTCTGCTCATTGCCTCCCGCTCCCCCAAGCAACTGAATTCCTTTCCCAACTTCCTAACCTCGATTGGCCTCCAGATTGAAGAGCGTAATCTGGAAGCAGATAATTCGACGGAAGTTCGCCCAGTAACCGACAATTTTCCATTCCTCTACATTACTTCGACCGGTCAGATTGTTGCGCTCAGCTACTTGCTGGCCGCTATCGGAATTCTTGTGGCCTTTCTCATTCTTTTCTCAGAAAAAAAAGGGCTCTCTCTTTTTTTCGCCGTCATTGGTGCCGCCTTCGTCATCGCGGAGCTGCTCCTCATCAATACAACCCGAGCTCTGCTCGGTGGCTTTCTCGAAACAGCAGCAGCGGTCGTTGGCTTTACGTCGCTTGCCTACGCCCTTGGGAATATTCTTTCGGTCCGCCTGAATATGGGGTGGATCACCCTTGCCACAATCACTTCCTTTGGGCTCCTAATAGCGCTGTTGCTGCAGGGACTTCCGACCGGAGGACTCTTCTTAAAGCTTGGCTGGATCTTAACGGTAACTTTTCCGGTCGGTTTCTCCATGGGGCTCTTTTTTCCGAAAGGAATGATGCTGGCCACACCCGAACGGGCCGGCTGGTATTTCGCCATCGACACGATGGGAACCGCCTTTGGCTCCATTGCCTTCTATATTGTCATCGTTTCAGGCGGCCTCTTTTCAGCAGCGATCATGACCTTTGCCGCCTATCTCTTAGCAGCCGGACTCCTCTTTCAGGCAATCCGTAGCGCCTGATCGACTTCCAAAGACAAGCAGCCTGTCAATTATCTGACAGATAAAATTATCAAAATGATACTTAAAACATCCTTCTTGTATTTTCTGGGTCTTTGTTTAAAAAAACGCAATAATATCAATTAGTTAATAATTTTATATTTCCAGTGAAATGGCCTCTGCCTTGCGGTACACTTCACAGTACAAACCCCCTCAATGAATGGACCGGATTGGATTCAAAATACCCCTTTTTTTTCTCCTCCTCGTAGGGTTTGTCGTCCTGACCGGTCAGGAAAAATTCTCCGGCGGTGGCGGGTGTAGCTGCGGCGGCAAGAAGTCGGAAGAGGGAGAGATCGTCGGGCCCCCCACTGGCCCTGGAGCGGAGACCCCCTGCAAATTTGATAGCAACTGCAGCACCGGACAGATCTGTTCTGCTATTGGCAAGTGCACCGTACCGGCAGAATGTAGCCTTGATGTCGATTGTCCCGAGGCAAGTCAGATCTGTTCCAAGGGATCTTGCATCGAGAGTGGTGGGAGTTGTTCCGCCGACTCTGACTGTCCGGTCAATCAAAGCTGCTCCGAGGAGAGCTGCGTTGGTGGGGGAACCAGCTGTTCTATCGCCGCTGATTGTCCCGATGGGCAGGCCTGCCGCGAAGAAATCTGCAGTGTCATTGGGGAGATTCCCTGCTCCCTCCATTCCGAATGCCCGCAAGGAGTTTATTGTTCGCTAGGAGAGTGCGCCCCCGGCCTCGATACCTGCACCACTTCGGAGGAATGCCAGGCGGGAACGATCTGCCTGAATGAAACCTGCGTCCCGACCGGCGGTGGATGCGATGAGCATAGCAATTGCGCGCTCGGTTCCTATTGTGAATCGGGAGACTGTGTTCCAGCCGGCCTCCCCTGCACCGCCCCCAATCAATGTCCGACTGAAACAACCTGCATCAATGGGGGATGTATCGAAGGGGGGGAAAGTTGTGACGAACATACCGACTGTCCCGAAGGGCAGAGCTGTCAAGACGGGACCTGTGCCATCGGTGCAGAAGATTGCACGATCGATGAAGAATGCGGCGTCGGCAATGAATGCATCAATGGTGTCTGTGTCACCGGTGAAGTCCCGCCGCTCGAAGATAATCAACCACCTCAATTTTTAAACCCCGGTAACAAATCGGTCGTTGCCGAAGAGTCTTTGAGCTTTACATTGGAAGCGACTGATCCCGACAGCGATCCATTGCAGTTTGCAATGACCGGCCTGGAGGGAACCGGGGCCAATCTCGATGACGAAAATGGGGAATTTTCCTGGACACCAGCTATCGGTCAGGCCGGCAATATCTTCAATGTAATCTTTATCGTCAGTGATGGGACCGAAAGTGTCGAACAAATCATCACGATTGAAGTGCTCCCCCTCCTCCCGGTTGGCGAAGGGGTCGAAGGGGCCCTCATCGGTTATGCGGTCAATCCTGGTACATGCGGTCTCTGGAATGAATTTTTTGAAGACGTTGGTGAAGGGGCCTACACGGGCCTCCTCTATGACCTCACCCAACCCTGTACCGGTACCGTCAATACCTTTCTCGTCGATGGACCGACAACCAATGCAACCAATAACCTTTCGGTTATTTTGCTGCCGGCCGCCACACTCCCGGAAATTCGCGGGATCGTCCAAGGGGATCAAGATGTCGATGATACCCCCCGCGTTTATCAAGGAAGTCCCTCCCTGCAACTCTATGCCCAGGTGACCAATGCCCAAGGGCAACCTGTCGGGGCCAATACACCGGTCGCCGTCGATCTGTTGATTGCGGATATCTCCAAGGCTTCGGCTGCTGGGATCTATCAAGCCGGGGGGATCTTCCGAGCGAACCTGGCGGTTCCCCCGGCTGAATTTCAAGGCGGTGCCGATGTCGACGCCGAGGTGCGAATCGCGGCCGCCGGTCAAGTCATCACCACCCCGGTCCGCCTGAAGGCGCTCCCCCCTCCCCTTGTCTTGGGAGAGGGACAGGCTGGACTCGTCCTCCCGCAACAACGTTTCTTCGAAGGGCAAGAACTGACCGTGTCCATTCAGACCAATACTTTTCAGGCGAGTACTCCCCAAACGGTCGCCGGTTTTCAATTTACAGTACGATATGATGCCGACACCCTCGATTTTGTCGGGGTTGAAAAAGGCTTTCACGGCACCCGCTTCAACGATATCCAACACGTCACAAACGATATCGGTGGTGGCGAAAAGACCGTCACCTTTAATAGTATCCTCAATCAACAGGCCTCGACCGGGGCCCCGCCGGTTTCGGCGCCGGATGACCCCACCACACCAGCCGATGAACGTCTGATCGAACTCGCCACCCTCACCTTCCGGGCCAAGGTCGATGCCGACACAACCGCTTCCTTTTCCGGTGTTAAAAACGAACTCCTAAAAGTGGCGGAAGGGGATACGGCATTAGGGGAACAAGGGGAAGAACTGATCATCGCCGACCACGCCGGAGTTGACGACGGTTTGGATCCGACCGGTGAAGTCCAGCTCCTGCAGAAGGAATGGCGTGGCTTATTGAGTTGGCCCACAAATAATGTCCTGATCGATCGTTCCTGGGCCAATGCGGGCCTGAAGGCAACCGGACAGATTCAGGTGCGGGGGGTCCGTAACGATTCTTCCGGACTGATCGATGCAACCGGCGACGCGATTTTCGGCCCGGCCGTTCCCGACTTTATTCAATGGACCGCAGCTCCTGGATCCTTTGAAGCGAGTGCCACCGGTACTCAGGATATCACCGTAAACCATGAGGGATTTTCCAATGACCTGCAGGTTCGCGTCTTTTACGCCGATCCCGCCGATATCTTTGCCGACACCGATCATGAAACCTTCGACACGACACTGAACAAAATTGCAGGCACCGACGAATATCAAAATACCCAATTGCGGATTGTCTGGACCCCTTCCGGATTGCTCACTCCTGATGGGGAACCCTTAGAGATTAATCTTACTCCTCACCTCACCTTTTCTGAAAATGGAAGTGTCAGCTATGATGAAGCAACCGGGCTTGTCTCTGCGATTGCGCCGGGTGCCGGGAGTATCGAAGTGCAGGGAGCGGGGGGAAGCCTCCCCGATATCCCCTTTACCGTCTCCGACGACGAGGCCGCACTCGATCACCTGCAGGTGGCGACCGCGGCCAATCTCTTTTTACAGATCGGTAGCAATGGGAGCCCCCTTGACGATCCAATCCCGGTTCCCGCCACCGTTGGGACGACACAGGCCTCCCAGATCCATTCCTTTGTCACCAATCAGTTCGAGTCGCTCGATCAAGAGGCCCCGATTACGGTCTGGGCCCATTTCACCGATGGGAAAAAATCTCTTTTTACCAATCGAGTCGATCTAACGAGTGACGACACGAATACCGTTGTGGTCGACGGAACCCGTTCGGTCGCTACGGGACATGGTTCCACCTTTGTCAATGCCAATCACCCCGCGACGGGGCAGACTGCGAAAGGGAGGATCGGCGTCACTCTCCCTGAAATTGATTCACTCACGATCACGACCGATCATCCACGGATTGCACGAAACGACAACGATCCTTCAGCGCTGCTACTGGGACTCCCCATCGAGACGCAGGCCCATGCCACCGTTAATTTTCAGGGGGGTGGAACCTGGGAGGCAACGACCGATGATCGCGCCACCTTCGAGGTGATCGAAAATAGCACACTCGCTTCGATCAATAATGATGGGGACATCACATCACTCAACGCCGGCGGCGGTCGTGTCAAGATCCGCGCCACGCTGCAAGATATTCCGAATCCTGGAGAAATCCTCACCGCAACCAAGACCTTTTGGGTGATGACCTTAAAGGATCTTGAGATCCGTACCTGCGAAGACTTTACTTATCCCACCGACGCCAATCAATTTACGCCAGCGATTGGCGGAAGTAGTTGCGTTGTCGACAGCACCTCGACCTACATTGAAGGAACGAATGATCGTCAGTGGATGCGCCCAAGCATTGAGGGGATCTGGAGTGACGACACCCGTATTGATCTCCTCAATTTAGACCATGCTGACAATCTGCTCGAACACAATCTGGAATCAGCAGAAGCAAGCGGCCATTTTGACCTCCTCCATCCAGAGATGGGGCTGTGGCAGATCGCTCCTCATACCATTACGCCCGATGAAGGCTTTGCCCTGACTGCAGAGTATCCCCTCATCCCGGGACCGGACGTCGATATCTCCCATACCATTCACATTAACAACGATCGCGTCGAGATCACCCAACTCTATTTGCGCGGTACCGATGGCATCTCCGGAGGAATGACCGATAGCGATGTCACCTTCAACGATACCTTTTCCGGTATCAAAGAGAGTGGCGTTACAAACTTGCGCGTTGTCGCCCAGATGTCCGACGGCACACGGCGCCTAGTCGCCAGTGAAGGGGCCCAAAATACCACCACGGGGGGACCCTTGCTCTCCCTGGCACTGAACAACCAAGACCTTCCCCATCAGCCGGCCAGCGCCCCCAGCGATTATGCCAGCCTTGAAGATCCGATCGGCGGGGCGCTCATGATTCGTGGCAACGGCGGTGTCACCCTCACCGCCGATCTTTCGAATGATTCTGGAGATGACTATCCGGGGCAAGACTATGTGGTGGCGGCCAACCTGACACCGGCGACCGGCGATATGGACCTCGGAAGTGCGACCGGTCGTTTTGTAAAGGTACTCGGTGATGAAGAGACGATCACTGTCCCGGTGCGCCTGAGTACCGGCGCTGAAAACCTTGCCGGCTTTCAGGTCAAGATCCGCTACAACGCTGCTGTACTGTCGGCGCAGATTGCCGACATTGTGCCAGGCCCGCTCGCCGGTGAGGCACTGATCAGTAACGTCAATACTTACGCCCTTACTTCACTGGAGGCGGACGGCGACCCCAACCGCACCGGTGAAATCGTCTTGGTCGGAACCTTTTCACCGGGTCAAGAACCGACCGGCATCTCCGAAGTAGCCCGGGTCCGCCTTACCGCGCACAAGGGGGACACCCTCTATACCCAGATCACCGGAACGATCCATGCCCTGGTCAATCCGGCGCAAAATACGATCGGACCCGTCATTCCAGACGGTGGACGGGTGATGATTGCCGGCTCCGGTTTTGTCGATCCGGGAGTGCTCGGTGACTGTAACGGCGATGGTTCCTTTAGCGTTGCCGACGTCGTCCACCTGCAACAAATGCTATTATCTTCCCCGGCCTTTAGTGTCGAATGTAATTACACCCAAACAGATTCCCACCTAAATCTCGAGGATGCCTTCCGTGGCATGCAGATCCTGGCGGGGCTGTTTCATTTTGTCACCACAACTGTCACCGATCTCGGCAATGGCATCTATAAGGTCGATGTCCTACTGCAAGATGCCGCCGGCAACCCGGTCACCGACAGCCCGCACCACCAGGTGCGGCTCACGATCGGCTCGATCGAAAACCCGGCCATCAACGGAACCTATCTTGCCACGCACGAAGCGAACGGTCATTATACATTTACGTTGCCGGCGTTGACTTATAATGGACAACTTTCGGTCGCGGTCCGCCTGGCGATCTTGGATGATCAAGATCCCCCGCATGAAAAAAATGCGGTTCAATTGGGGACACAAAACTTTGCGGCAATCGGATCGGGCGACACCGATAATCCTTGTGATACGGTTACCTGTCCGGTGGGACTCGCCTGCGACCCCGATAATCTAAACTGTGTCGATCTGTGCGACGGGATCTCTTGCCCGACAGAGGGAGAGGTATGCGATCCGGCCAGTGGGAATTGTGTCGACGATGTGATCGATCACTGCGCCGGTGTCTCGTGCGACCCCGACCTCACTTGCAATCCGGCCAGTGGTGAATGTCAGGGGGGGTGTACCGATGATAGTGACTGCCCCGCCGGACAGGCCTGCCACAGCACACTTCTTCAATGTGAAAATGACTCCGATGGCGACGGCGACCCCGACTCGGAAGATGAAGATGATGACGGAGATGGCATCCCGGATGATGAAGACCCCTGCCCCACCGACCCACTCAATCTCTGCGTCGAAGGACCGACCGACTGTGTTGACGATAGCGATTGCCCGGTCGACTTTGTCTGCAACGACATCGAACATGTCTGCGAGCCTTCGGCGCTTGTCAACGAAGCCCCCTTCTTTCCGGTGAGCCCAACCGACAAAGAGGTAATCGGTGGCAACACGTTGACCTTTACGATCGAGGCAATCGATCCGGAGGGGGAAGAGCTCCTCTACTTCATGGATACTTCAAATGATATCGATTGCATTGGACTCGGGTTAGAGATTCCAGTCGAGGTTTTCGATGAAACGACTGGTGAATTTTCCTGGGAGACGACCGTTGCCGACATCTGTGACCACACCGTGACCTTCATCGCCTCCGATGGCATCAATGAAACAGAAGCAACGGTTGAGATCCGGGTCCTCCCCGATCCCGGCGACATCATCGACCCGCTCGATCTGGTCCGCGGGGCTCGGGTCGATTTTGAATCGAATCCGGGGCTCTGGACCGGCGATTGGTGGCGGGAAGAGATCGGCAATGACAATGGTTACTACGATGGTCATCTGATCCGGTTGGCAAAACCGGGAAATGGCTCCATCACCGCCCGTCTCACTGGCGGCGATCCGGAACCAAATCAATCGCAAAATATCGCGATCGCCGGAGAACCGGCGCGTGCATTTTTGATTACCAACCGGAATGAGGTCTTTGCGGAAGACGCGCAGGTGGGAGCCTTTGCCTTTGTTACCGATAGCCAAGGGCGACCCATAGCGAATACCACGGTCACTTTTACGGTGGGAGCCAATTCTTTTGCAGCCAATCCCGTTCCTACTGAAACCGGAATCTATTACCGCTCTCTGACCCTCACCGGAACCAGCAGCATTACCTTGCAAGTTGCCGGGGTTGCCGAACAACCGTCACAAGATATCACATTTGTTCCCAATGCCACTCCTTTAAATCTTCCGGACGAGCGAGTGGGGATCCCCCTGCCACAGCGAAAACTCTACGAGAATGAAAGCTTTACCGTTCCGGTTTTGGTCAATACCGGCACCAAAAATCTGGTTGCCTTCCGGATCGCCCTCAATATTGGAACTGATTTTGAAGTCACCGCAATTGTGAAGGGAGCGGGAATCGACAGCGATGCCACCACCTTTGGAGCCTTGAGTACTATTCCAACAACACTGCCAACCGATAATTCGATCACCTTCGGTTCTGCCTTAAGTCAAGGGGTGGCACCGCAAGGGACGGTTGAAGTCGCACGAGTCACCTTCCGTGCTAAAAGTGCGATTGCCAACCTTCCCAAGACAATCACCTTCACCGGCACCGCCCTCGAGTTGAAAGGGCAGACAACGAGTGGCGCGGAAGATATCCTGGCGGGGAATGGTCAACCGGTGCTGTTTGCCGACCATACCGGAACGACCGATGCCAGTGGCGCGCTCCGTGTCGAACCAAACGCAGCGGAAGGGATCTTTGCCTATGCCTCGGAGCCCTATGTCTTGAATGCCACCCCGCTTCTCGCCTCCCCCGATGGAACGGGGAACGTCATTACAAAAGTAATCCACCGTCTCAGCGCCAATGCGGTCGAAACGCTCCCGGCCGCCAATGCGGACAGTTACGCCAGTAGCGATGACGGTGTCGTTACGATCGATGACAATGGGAATTATCAGGGAGTCGCAACCGGCGAAGCCAATCTTGAGATCAGCTATCAAAGCTTTGATTTTGACGAGATCGGTGTCGTTTCTTCAGTCATCTCCAATGATGAAATTGCCGTCGAGGCAAGCGACCTGATCCTCAATCTAATTACCGGAACCGATCCCCCCACTTATCAAACCGGTCAGGTCCATACCTATTGGGAAGTTCCGGACCGACAGCAGGCCAATGGCACACCGGTCCAAATCGATCTGACCGAATCGGCCTCCCTTTCTTACCTCTCCGATGGCTGCGTGACGCTTGATGCTGCCATCACCGGTCTCGTGAAAAACAATGTCGCCGTGGCAGCGGCTGACTGTGGAACGGTTACCGTTTCAAATGGTGCTGATGACCTCGCCACCCTCAATTTTTCGATCAGCGACGAGACCAAAACACCGGAAGCTTTTATTACCGTCCCCGCCTGGGTTGGGATCCACGACGCCCCCGATGTCCCTGTTTTAGCAAGTAGCGAGCTAAATTACAGTACGCAAACAACGACCGCGCGCGTCACCGATGTCTTTACCGAATACGAACAAGAGATCCCCCTCAGGGTCTCGCTGGAATTTGCCGATGATGGGGATGTCCGGATGGAGGTGACCGAGGAGGCAACCGCTTTTTCAAGTGATGATGAAGCGATTGCCACCGTCGACGGAGCGACGAAGCAGGCCACCGGGCTTGCCTCAGGCATCACGACACTCCGCGCTTCTTATAATGATATCGAGGCGATCGGTCGTATCAAGGGGGACATCCCAATCCCCGACGTCAACATCAATGGTTGTGTCAACATCGCTCGAACGGCAGAGGATCCGGCGGCACTTCTCAAGGGGCTCGCAACGGAAAGCACGATTACCGTCACCCTTCCCAATGGGGATAACATCACCGATCAGCTCTCTTTTACGGTCAGTGCTGGCGCCGATGTCATTGAGGTCTTTGATGACAACAGCTACCGCAGCCTGGAAACGACCGGCGGCCCCTTCACGATCACGATCGAAACCGACGGCTTTCTAGGGATCCCCAATCAGACCTGCACTGCCTTTGTGATGACGATTACCGACCTAGCGGCAGAAGCGACCGAAGATTATGATTCCGGTAATTTTAATAACCGCGTTCCGGATAGTTACTACTCGCTGATCGAAGGAACTGCCCATCACCAACGGGGACGCTTGCTGATCGAGGCTACTTGGTCGGATGAGAGCACCAGCTTGATCGGACCGGATGAAGAGGCGCTCTTAAATTCGGTCGCCGGGGGTGATAATTTTAATTTCAGTGGTGACGATCATGTCGATCGCCTCCCCGTCGCTACCGCAGCGGCCGGCAGTTGGCCGACCGGTTACTGGCAACTGGTCCCGACCGCAGCACCCCACACCGACATCGTTACCGTGACCTTAGACGATATCGTTGCCGCTCCAATCACAACACAAAAGACGATTGCGACCGCTAATGACCGGACCAATGTCACCGATCTGATTATTCGTGGCTCCGCACCCACTATCTTAAACCATGTCCCCCGCTTTGAGACCTTTGATGCCACAATGGCCTTAGTTGCAGGGAACTCGAGTGATCTCAATGTCGATGCCCTCTTTGGTGGAGACCGGACCGATGCTACTGATGCCGCCGTCACCGGCAATCCCCGCTACCGGTTGGCAACGGAAGGGTCACAGACGATCGCTGATTTCTTAGTCACCAATGTCGTCGAAGAAAAATTCACCGGCCAACCCGATGCCCCCGATCTCCCCGCAACGGTGGAGGGGAATGGAACGGTCATCGCCACCCGGAATGGAGTCGACGTCGTCACCTGGACCTTAGATCCCGATCAAGATGCAACCTTGTCAAAAGAATATCGAGCCGCCGTTAATCTTAAACCGGGGGGCAAAGATGTCGACCTCGGCGCGGAAACAGGGCGCTTCGTCAAAGTCTTCTCAAATGGTCAGACGATGTCACTGACCCTCAGCGCCAATACCGATGGGGAAGATCTTACCGGCTACGAAGTTCACCTCTTCTTTAATCCGGCGGTCCTGACGGTCGATCCTGATAGTCTGGCCAATGCCCCCGATGGAACCAGTGGGGTCAGCCTGATCGATCATCCAACAGATACAAACCCTGATCTGCAACGCGAACTGATCCTGGCAGGAACAATCAATCTTCCCTATCCCAGCGGAACCGTCAATCTCGGGACACTCGATTTTGTCGCCGACGGTGACAAGGACCATGCGATCACCCTCTTTACCGGTACCTCAAAACTGCCAACCGAAGAAGAACCGGGTGCAACGGCCAATCCACTGGTAGCCGCCTCCGGTTGGGTCGATCCGGCGCCATTCAAAAATTACTGCGCCGATGCAGCACTCTATGACATCAACGACGTCTCCTGTCTGCAGATCGATGTCTTAAACGATGGCGCCAACGACGCTCTCGGTGACTACAACGCCAATGCCTTGGCAAATATGTACGATGTCTTCTTAGGGCTACAGATCGTTCTCAGAAAAAACCATTTCACCTCACTCGAACAACCGGCCCCGAATCAACTAGAAGTCCGCGTCGTCAACAACCAAGACGACCCGGTCACTACCGGCAGCGAGGTGACACTCACGATTGTCGACAATCAAACACCGGCCAATACCGTCACCTTCAATGATGGTTCCAATTCGGTTAGCGGTACTACGGTTGAAGATGCTGGCACGGGGTTATTTACCGCCCAGCTCAATCCGCTCCAACATAATGATATGGTCACCTTTAATGTTGGGCTGACAACGACGCTCGCCTCCGGAACCTATACCTTTTCTTACGACCAACCCCTGGCGATCACCGGAACCGACGGCGATCTCACCTGCACTCTAGATGGCGGCGAGTGTGGTGAAGATCAACTCTGCGTCGATACCAATGCCGATGGAGTGGTCGATTCTTGTCATGGGGGGGATTCCTGCACCAGTGATCTTGAATGCACAAACGGCCAGATCTGCACCGACGGGACCTGTCAGGGAGGAGAGGTTTGCACCACCAATTCCGACTGCAGTGACAATCAGGTCTGTAGTGCCGGAAGCTGCACCGGTGGCAACGACTGCAGCGATGATGGCGACTGCTCTACTGGACAACAGTGTGTCAACGAAACCTGTCAAGGGGGTGGCATTTGTACAACGGATGGTGACTGCGCCGGCGGTTCGGTCTGTGATCCCCTGCAGGGCCTGTGTCTCTTCCCCGACGGTGAGTGCGATAGCAATGAAGATTGTGTCGGGGATCAGGTCTGCGATCCCGCAACCAACGCCTGTAGCGATCCAGGGGGATCGTGCATTGCCGATATCTACTGTCCGGTTCCAGGCGAGATCTGTCTTGGCGGGACCTGCCAAGGGGGCGGGGGTTGCACCAACGATTCTGAGTGTCCCCTCGCCGAACAGAGCTGTGTCGACGGCACCTGTGAGGGGGGAGAAACCTGCGAGGAAGCGGCCGACTGTGGCGATCAACTCACCTGTTCCGCAGCAGGCACCTGTGTCCCGGATGAAGATAACGACGATGTCCCCGATGAGATCGATAATTGTCCGGGCCTTGCTAACCCAGGACAAGAAGATGGGGATGACGATGGGGTGGGCGATGCCTGTGACACCGACAATAGCTGTACGACCGATGAAGAGTGTCCCGCCGATCAGATCTGTAACACCGCTGCCGATAATCCCGAATGTGTGATCGGTCCCGATGGGGATGGGGATGGTGTCACCGATACCAAAGATAACTGCTCCGATGATTCAAACGCCGACCAGGCGGATGACGATCTCGACGGGATCGGCAATGAATGCGACGATGAAATCTCCGGTGAACCGGTCTGGGGGGCGAAGCTGTCTGCACTCACCCAAAAGGTCCGGGCAGCGACCGGCGTTGACACGGTCGGCGAATGGAAGGGTCACTTCGACGACCATCACTTCACAATAGGACCAGCAGAAGACGGAAACTACTCCAGTGAGCTCTTGAATTTGACCCCGGCGGGACAGGGGAAGACGCGCACTTCTGTTGAAGAGGGGCCACAGTCGAGCTTCCAAGGCTACGCGATCGCCCCGGCCCAGAGTGAACTGCAGCAAAAGACGACACGCGGCACGGTCGCGGAAAACCTACCGGATACACTCTATAAGGCACAACGGCTGACCGCCGATCGACAGCCAGTAGCCACAGGACAAAGCCATAACTTTAGCCCGGGCAATGCCGCAGCCAATCCAGCAAGCGACACGACTGATGACAACGGCTTTGTGGAAAGTCTGCTCACCATTGCCGACGCCCAGTTCACCGGCCCTGCCGATGGGAATGCGGCAATCGGCACTGAAACGATTACCGCACGTGCCCGGCCGGCGGTCGCCGACTGTGGTGGAGATATCTGCATCTGGCTGGAGACCTCCTTCATTCCGATCTTCCCGAATGGAAACCTTACCGTACCGATCGTACTGAACGCCGGGGCCGAAACGATCGACAACTTCGATGTCCAGATCGACTTCAACACGACTGATCTCGAATTTGTCGGGATCGAGAGCAGCCTCCCCAATTTTGTGAGCAACCCGAACCCGAATATTGATGGTTACTCCCGCTTTACCGCCTTTGACATTGGTGCCGGTGGATCCAATACAGTCCTCGCCACCCTCACCTTCAGGGGAAATGCATTAGGGGATGGAGAAACAACACGCAGTACAGACTTAAGTGGCACGATCGAAAGTCTGTATGCCGAGGGAAATATTGAAGTCACCGGGGCGACCTTCCGAGTCCGCGATGCGGATGGCTTCCATTTTAACCCGGCGGAGGTGACGGTCAATCAACCGGTCTTGCGTGAACTCTTTGCCTGGAGCTCGCAACCGGTGATCTATCAAGGATTGGGTGAACCGACTTATGACATCATCGCCCAGGCACTCCGCGAAGATGGGGAGATGATCGATGTTTCCGAAGAAATTGAAACAAGTGAAGACGATGTCACAAATGATGATGGAACGATTTCCAGAACCGTCACCATCACCCATCCCGACTGTGAGGATTGCGAAGCGAGTTTCACCATCCAGATTTATCCCATCAGTGAGCTGAATTTGATCATCGACGACGTAGTGCTCGGCCAGGTCACCAATCTCCCCGGCACTCCCTATCAACACACACCGCACCGCGTTGAAGCGGTCTATGCCGATGGAACGACGCGCGAACTCCGTTCCGAAACTGCCTTGGTCTTGACGCCCGAAGGTGCTGACCCTGGCGCGGTCAATGTCGATGTCGCCAATGGGCTGATCCAAGGAGACAGTGTGGGGATCGTTACTGTTTCGCTGCCGGATAGTTATGTTGCGGGTGGAATTCAAAGCGTCGCGGTGACGGTCAATGACGATCCGATTCCCTTGACCGAACTCCATCTCGTCGTTCCCGCCTCGATTGGTGCGAATCTCAATACGATTCCGGCAGCCCCGAACCGTCGCGCCCTCGAAGCGCAGGTCACGTCGGTCTTTACCGCCATCGAAACCGATCCCGACGCGGCCAGTCCGAACCCAGACGCCCAAACGACGCTCCGTCTGCTGGGACTGGCGGCCGATCCGGCCGAAGCCCCCCAAGATATCTCGGCACTCTTGGAAACCGATGACATCGAGATCACCCCCGATGCCGCCGGCATTGTCGCGATCGAAGACCGGACGATCACCGCCACCGGCCCCGGTCAGGTCAATCTGAGTACCAAACTGGTCGGAACCGGCATCACCGATCCGAACACGATCGTCGATGTCATCTTGCCGGAAGGGGAACTGATTGTGAAAAAACTCCCCGGCAATGAAGAGATCCCAACCACTGGTGCAATCAAACTCGCACTAGAGCCGGGTGACATTACGGAAACGCTGAAAGGGTATCAGGCCGAAGAGCGCTACCAGGTCTTTGCCCAATTCGCCTCTTCAGCACCGATTAACGTGACCGCCACAGCCATCTATCAAAAGATCGATCCGAACGATCGCTATACCCAAACACTCGACGGCGATGAACTGGTCCTGACCTCGAATGAAACGAGCGCCGGCCCAGCCCAGCTCCAGATCACCGCCCTGGGCCTTTCCCGAACGATTCCGGTCGATGTTGTGACACTGCAGGCAATGGAACTGACAATGCGTGCCCCCTATCCGGAAACGGAAGGAGCCCCGCCGAAGACAACCCTCTTTAAGATCGAAAATTCCAGCGCCTATCAGTGGGTACGGGCCTGGGCCTTTGCACTCTTAACCGATGGGGATCGAGTCGATCTCTTCTCCTTTAAAGAGAATCCCAACCTAAATCTCGATGTCATCGGAACGGCCAGTCTTTCACCCGAGTCACGTTGGTTTGTCCGTGGTGCAAACGCCGGCAATGCCACCGTCACTGTCGGATGGACCGGCTATGAAGACAAGACGGATAGTGTCGGGCTTACCGTTACCAACACGCAGGCCGATATTACCGCCCTGGTAATCGATAGCCCGCAGTTTAGCGCCGGTAACAACGCGGTCAGTCCGGCGACCGACAAGACATTAAGCATTCCTGATGAGCGCAGTGCACCGTTTAGCGTCCTCGCCACCTATACGCCGGACGGGACCCAGGCGCTCCCGATTCGCTCCGATGACCAGACGGTTGAGGTGCCGAACCTATTGACACTGACGAGCAATGATTTAAAGACCGGACCGCCGGACGAATACACCCTGGAAAACTACCTAAGCTTTGATGATGGTGTCCCCGAAGAAAGCGCCCTGACAATCCACGAAAATGGCGCCGTTGAACTCAATGTAACAATCAATCCTATTGTTAATTTTGCCACCGAAACAAGCACCACATTAAATGTAGCGACCAACATCGCCCTCACCTTGGGCGATGTCGACCTCGGAGAAACGGTTGGTGTCCCCTTCCCCGACCGCTCCGGTGAACTCTTTGAGATCCCGGTCTTTATCAAGATCGGTAACAGCAATGGGGAACGCGCTTTAAGTAATTTCGACATTCAGATCAACTATGATCCCGAAGTCCTTTCGATTGCCCATGCCGATGGAACATTTGGTCTCACCGCCTATCAGGATCCGGCGGGGGCGATCTCGCTCGGCACCGATCTAGTCGGTAAGTCCTACAGCCTCCAACCGGGGGCCGATCCCGATCTCGGTCGGGTCAACCTCGTCCTCTGGTCGACCGGCAGCAATTCAGCCAATCATGCAGTGATCGAAGTGGCCCGGATTCGTTTCAAGGCGTTGAAGCCAGTCGGCAACGAAGTCACACTGATTACCGGAACGCTCAACGGTCTGTACGACTCCACGGACGCAGCGATTCCGGTCGCGGGGACGTTACCGCGTGCGATCGTCGCCGGTGCCGGTGAACTCGATCCACCGGGAACACCACGAGGTGATCTGACCGGGAACAATCTCTTCTCCAGTGAAGATGTCCAGGCGATCCAAAATGCGCTAGTCAGTGGTGCCGCCGGTTCGCTCCCCTTGCCTGACGCCGACTGTTGGCCGGACGAGGTGATTAACTCCAACGATCCTTCGATGTGCGCCAAGATCATCGCCGGTCAGGCGCCCTTCATGGATTTCACATTCGAATATCCGTATCAGTCAGACCAGGGAAGGGTCCGTCTCCAAACGACACTCACCGACAACGCCGATGGCAATATCGATGCCACCGCGGCACGCGTCACCTATCAAATTTCGGGAACCCCCTACACGGGGAACGAACTTGCCACTTTCTCAAGCAATGTTTTCGAAAAAATACTGACCGATCTCGACACAGCAGGAGACCTCGAGGTCATTGTTCAAGTGGAAGGATTGAGTGCTGGTGGCGATGTCCTCTGGAGCCATCACTATATGGGGACGCAACCGGTCCGGACCATTGCGATCAATCCGGGCGATCTCGATCCAGACGAAGATGAAGATGGGGATGGCGTCGATAATGGCACCGACAACTGTCCGTTTACTTTTAATCCAGGACAAGAAGATGGAAATGGCAATGACATCGGCGATGCGTGCGATGATTGTGCTCCAACACCTGATGGTGACGGGGATGGTGTCGGGGATGCGTGCGATAACTGTGCGGACATTCCGAATCTCGATCAGATCGATGAAGACCACGACGCGATCGGGAACGCCTGCGACAACTGTCTTTCGATCTCCAACAACGATCAAGCAAACAGTAATGGCAACTTAATCGGCGATGCCTGCGAAGGCTTGGATCAGGATGACGACGGAGATGGAATTCCGAATGGGGAAGACAACTGTCTGGATGTCGCCAATCCGGATCAGGACGATGGCGATGAAGATGGTATTGGTGATCTTTGTGAGTCGTGCACGCAAACGAGTGAATGTGCGACTGGTCTCGTCTGTGTCGCCGGCACCTGCACCGACGAAGGGGGGAGCTGCACCCCCGAAACGGTCGACACCGACTGTGCCCCCGATCAAATTTGTATCGACGGGGCCTGTGACGGCGGTGGGGCCTGTGACGATACGAGTGACTGTCCGCTCGGCGATCAGGTCTGTCATGAAGGGACCTGCGTCTCGCTCTGTCCCAATGGAACCCCGGCAATCGATGGTGAGTGCGAACCCTCAGAAACCGGGGCCCCCTCTTTTGTCGGGCTGACGAATGAGACGACACGTATTGCTGGAGAAACGGTCGACATTACATTTACAGTCGAAGATCCCGACGGTCCCGATGAAACACTGGTTGAAATGAGTTCGGTCGAAGGGACCCCCGATCATTCGACTTTCGCTACGATTCCGGATTTAGCAACACACACAACCGAGGGGCATCTGGTCTGGACAACCGTCCTCGAAGATATCGGTGACTATCATCTCACCTTTACGGCTACCGATGACGATGGTCACGAAACCCTCGCCACCTTGACGATCCATGTCATTGAAAATCCGGCCCTCGGGGGGCTACCGGTGGTCGGTGCCAAGGTGAGTTTTGATTCCGATCCCTCGACAATGGCCCGCTGGGAGGAACGGTGGTGGGATCAAGAAACCGCTGCAGACGGTCAATACATCGGTCCCTTTGGTGGTCTCTTCCAGACCGGCTCCTTTGACCTGTTGGGACAAATCGATGGAAGCCTCTTCCAGGCTGACAGCGCCGAAGTCCTACGCGATCAACGTGAAGTGACGATCAACGAGACACCAACCAATGGTTTCTTGATTGCGGCAACACCGGAGGTCTTTCAGGAAGAAGCCGATGGCAGTGGTGAAGCGCAAATCTTCGCCTTCTTAACCGATGCACTTGGGCGTCCGTATGACGATGAGGATTTCACCGTCACGGTAACAGGAGCGGGGGGTGCGAATGCCACCCTCACCCACCTCGATACCGAAGAAGGGGTCTATGGAGGGAGCATCACTCTTCCCGCTGGGCAGTTCCCGAACGACGACTACGAATTAACACTGACCGCGCCGGTCTTAGCCGGTCCGCCAGCGACGTTACTCGATCTGGTGACCTACAGTGCTCCACCGAACATTCCAGATGAGTTCCTGCGTGCCGAACTGCCGCAAGGTAAATTTGCCCCCAATGAAATCTTTGACGTACCGGTCTATGTTAATGCCGGTGGTTCGAACCTGGCGAGCTTTACCCTAACCGTTAATTTCGATGATCGCCTCGAACTCATTGATAATAGCGGTTTCAAAGTCACCGCCGGTCCCGGCATCGATCCGATCAACAACGGCACCTTAACGATCAATCCTGATTCGGTCACCTTCACCGGAACGATCGGTGCCACTGCAGCTCCCATCACCGGCCTTCACGCCCTAGTCACGACCCTCCATTTCCGTGTCAAGAGCGATGCCGTCTTGCCGAGCGATGTGGTCACCACCTTTATGAGTGGAACAATCGCTAGCGCCCAGGCGAAGGTCGGCTCCGGTTTTGAGGACCTCGATTCCAACGGGGAGGATCTCCTCCTGTCTGATCACACCGGCACGAGTGATGCCGATGGAGACCTGCGCTTGATCCCCGATGCGATGCAGGGTTTCTTTGCCTACGCGTCGCTTCCGGTCCTGATGCACGATGTCGCACCGGGTAACGATCCCTTAGCGACCGAATCGGGTTCTCTGATCACACGCGTTGTCTACCACTCCAGCAGCGATGAGTTGGGAGAGATTCCAGTAGGGGCTACCGTTGTCTATCATTCAGGCGATAGCGGTATTGTGGCATTTGAGGATGCCAGTGAACGTTTTTATCACGCCGTATCGACCGACACGACGACGATCGATGTCACGATCGATGGAGAAACATCAGCGCCAACAACGGTCCGGGCAATCGCACCAGCCATTGAAGATTTTCATATTGAACTGGGAGATACGACCTTAAGCAAGATCAGCGGCGGCGATGATTTTCAGACCACACAAGGCCATCTGGTCTGGACCGTCCCGGGAGTCACCCGACCGGACGGCACCACCCCCTTGACCTTTGACTTAAGTGCGAAGATCAAACAATGGAACCTCACGGAGGCCACCGTAGGCGTTGTTACCGTCGTTGACGATGATGGAATGGTCACTGTCGATCCGACGAGTGAATCGGGGAGTGTCACCCTGCAGGCAATCGGCGAAGGCCCCACGAGTGAGGCTGGTGACGATGAAATCATCACTGAACGAACGATCGCCATCGATGCCGACACTCCAGTGGCGGTCTCCGATCTGATCATCGCCGTCCCCGCCTCCGTCCTGATGACCGAGGATCCAACCCTCCATGCCGATCTCCAAAATATGGGGACTGCCACGGCAATGATCTATGCCACCAACGCCTTCACCAAATATGGACGTGAGGCTCCGATCACTTACTGGGCGCTGTTTGGTGAAACAGTTGATCACGATGACGACCCCGCGACGGCACCGATCGAGGTCCGGATGCCGCTAACGGGAGATGATCTCGATGCAGACTTAGCCATTGACGAAGTGAGCGGCCAACAACTCTTTGATGAAACATTCATCAGCGACAATAACAATAACAAACTGAAAGTGACCGCCGCCTGCCCGACCGGCGAGGAGGCTACCTGTGATACGAATGTCAACGCGACCTACCGCGGTACAACTTATTCGACCCCACTCTATGTCGCGATCATCGCCCCCGATGTCGATATCATCGGCGACACCCTCCTCGCCCGTTCGGCGGACGACTTAAGTGCCACACTCTATAACCCACCGCTGCCGGTCAGTACCCAACTCGAAATTCAGAATCATGAAACGGAACAAGATATCACCAGTCACTTCAGTTTTTCGATCGCGCCGGAACAGCAAAACATTGCCACGACGACACCGGAAGGCTTGGTGACGGCCGATGCAGCCGGCCCCGGCGGTGAAGTGACCGTCACAATCCACAATGAAGATGGTTTCTTAGGGATTCTCGATCAGACTTACGTCATCCAGGTTATTACCTTAGAATCACTCACGCCCGAGGTTTACGAAGACTACGATCCGGCGACACGCCCCGGCTACAATCCGGCCACCGGTGAAAAATTTGCGAGTGCCCACTCCGAAACTGTCCTGCAACTCGTCGAACAAGGAGGCGATAAATGGCAGCAGGCCCGCCTCTGCTTAAAGGGAACCTGGAACAACGGCGTTACTTTTTATCTTGACGATGCTGCGGTGGTTCTCAATGAAGTCTCCGGAGAAGGACTGAGTGGTGACCTGGAAATTGAGATTCCAGGGGTCTTTTCACTGGAAGCAACCGACGCAAATCCCGATTCGAATTGGCCCGGCTGTTGGCGTGTCACGACCGATTCGGCGACTGCCGATCCCTTTACAGTATCGCTCACCGGTGATTCGGTCGCGGAAGACTTTAACGATATTGCGATCACACTCACCGCCGATGCTACCGATGGCAACCACGTTCAGGTGGATGACCTTGAGATCCGCGGCCGCGGTGGAATCAATAACCAAACGGTCGACATCGCCTCCGACACCGGAATGCTTTCTGCCGATGCAACCTTTAAGGCGACCGTTGATTCAACCGCCAATCTCTGGATCAAATCAACCTTCAGCGACAATGCCCGCTTTGTCTTAGTCGATGATAATGATCAGGTCTTTGACGGTTTTGTCCTCTTTAATGACTTTGCCGAGATCCCACTCCCGAACCCGGCTCCCGCGGCAGCCCCCTCGGCAACGATCAGTGTCGATGGCCAATTGAGAATCGATGCCAACGGGGCGGTTGGAATGACAGTTGCACTCGCCGCAGATTTAGCTCCGGCCTACAGTCGTCCTCATCGAATCGCCAATAATCTGCTCCCTACAAATGACGGCGATGTCGATATCGGTCCGACAACCGGTCGCTTTATGCCGGTCTTAGGGGGTGCCCCGATCCCGATCCGGATCAATGTCGGTGCCGGTTCCTTTGATACGACAACGATTGAAATTGATTATGACCCGCGGGTCTTGCTCTTCAATACCGCAAGCTACACTCCGGCTGCGAATATTGCCTGGATTCCAAAAAATGAGCCGACCAGCGTAGAGACGATGACAACGGCAACAGATGCTCCCTGCCCTGCAGACCCGAGTGATCCCTGCGAAGCGACCTTTACGTTGACCGCCTGGTCTACCGCCGCTTCCGCTCCGACTGGCACGATCACACTTGGAACAATTCAGGTAATCGGCCGCAAATTCCCAGGCCACACCGTCACCGAACTGACCGGTAACGCCACCACATCGCTGGCCGATGCCACCGAAGTCACCAAAGATCCAATCGTTGCTGGAACTGGTTGGGTCGATCCCCCCGGACTGAAAGACTATGCTAATGCTGACGGTCTCCATACTCCCGGTGACGTCACGCAGCTCTTGATCGACATTAATAATCCAGCCATTGGCGGAACTGGGGTCAGTGATCTTCCCGACGGACATGGGGGATGGCTCGGTGATTACGATGACAGTGGAACGGCCAATGCCTCCGATGTTCTGCTGGGGCGTCAGATCCTATCGAGTTGGTTCTATTTCCACGATATCACGACGACCGGCGGCGACGGGAACTACACCCTGAATATCCAGTTGCTCAATAAAAACAATGTAGCGATCACCACGGGAACAACGGTCACAGTCGATGTCACGAATATGAATCCGCTCAATACGGTTCTCTTCGACGGAGCGGCCTCAGCCACAATGACCCCCGATGATCCATTTACGATCCCGATGACGGTCACCTACAACGACAGCATCACCCTCCGCTTTGAGCTGGCGGTCGATGTCGGTGGTAGCACCGGAACAAATTCCACTTATGTCTATCGCACGCTGAGCTTTGATGGTTCTTCCGGCAATCCCCCCTTATGTCCCGAGGACAAAGAGTATTGCGCCGATTTCGATCAATGCTGCGACAGCGGCTGTGGCGATGCCGGTAGTTGTGTCGATGTCATCTGCCCAGCCGGACAACAACTGGTGGGCGATGGTTGTGTCCCGATCCCCTGTGCTGGTAACGACGACTGCCCCTACAATGCCACCTGCAGCAGCGGGGTCTGTATCGATGTCTGTGATGAATCGATCGCTCCTGCGTGTTCCGATGGCGAGAGCTGTCAACCGGGACCGGGTCATACCGGCATCTGTGACGATCCCTGCTCTGGCGTCGTCTGTAGCGGTGATCTCACCTGTCAGGTTATCGATGAGGAACTGCAGTGTTGTGATGCCGACGGAGACAATTGCGAAGAGATCGTCTGTGGGATGGGACTGGTCGCACTCGATGACGATCAAGATGGAACGATCGATCAGTGCGGCACCTGTATCGAAGATACTGTTTATAATGAGACGACCCATCAGTGCGAACCGTATGAACCGTGTGGTGTAAACGAGGTCTTTGTCGACGGTCTCTGTTGTGACGAAGCCATCCCCTTTGTGGTCGACGGCCAGTGTTGTGACAGCGCCGATGGCCTTGGAGCTTGCGAAGGGAGCGAGTGCCCCGAAGGGCAAAGTTATAACGAAGATGCAGAGTCCTGCCAGTGTCCCGATGGCTCGACACCAGCGGAGGGTCCCTGCCCCCTCAATACCGATCCGGTCTTCATGCAACCGGCCCTGACAACCTATTCGGTCTTGCCGGATCAAGTGGTCAACTTTGTGGTCAACGCCTTTGATTCCGATGGAGATACGATCGTCTATTCGATGTCCGAAAACGATCCATTACTGATTCCAGACGAATCGTTTGATCCGGACACCGGCATTTTCAACTGGACCGCGACCGACGCGGCGATCGGTAATCACACCCTTGAGTTTACCGCCCAGGACGTCAATCCCGACGGCGATCCGATCGGTGACGGAACGATACGGACGGTCACGATTCAAGTCACCGACGGTACGGTGGCGGGTGAAGCGGTCTTTGGTGCCCACGTCGTCTTCACCACAGTCCGTGATGATGGATTTGCAAAAGGACGGTGGGACGGCATCTGGTGGGAAGACGACGGAACGCCTGACGGTCACTATACCGGGCACCTGCTCGACCTCGCCTTCCCCGGCACGGAAAGTATTGGAGCCCAGGCCCTGGAAGGGATAACGACCGAAACAAATGCACTCGACATTATCCTGAATAGCGACGCAACACGAGGACATCTCGTCTTGGCACGAAATGATGTCTATCCCGACGATTCGATGCTATCGGTCTATGCCCTCGTTACCGATGATTTTGGTCGCCCCTATCATGGAAATGCGGTGATTACTGTCGAAACGGCTGGACATGGCTCGGAGACACTCACCAAGGCTCCCGGAAAACCGGGAATCTACGAAGGTTTGTTAACGCTGAATGGCTTTGATGCCGTCGATCAACCGATTACCGCCATACTAAAAGCGGGTGGCGTAACCCTCTTGAATACAGCTGGAGCAGCGGACGAAGAACAGGCACTGACACTGAAGGAAACGGTTGAAGACTTAAATCTGGTTGCTGGACACGCCGGTCTCCAGATTCCGAAACGCCCCTATTCCCCGAATGAAACCTTCGACGTTCCCCTTTACATCGATACCAATGGGCTCGGCCTCTTCTCTTTCAGTATCGATGTCACCTTCGATAGTTCCCGGGTCGAGTTCACCGGCAACAAGATCACGTTGGTTGCCGGTTTTGATCCGATCAACCCGGCGACCCTCCATGCTGAAACCGATACAATTACACTGCTCTCCGGTTCCGCCTCGAATCAATTGGTCGGTGCCGGCAAGCAACTCCTCGGCACACTCCACTTCAGAGTCAGAAATGGTGCCGCGATCGCACCGGTCAACTTTTCCGGCACCGCCACAGAGCTCTTTTACAGTGCGAGTGGAGCCCAGACCCCGCTCGCAGGTCATGGACAGGCACTGCAGCTTGCCGACGGGGGCGGAAACGGGAGCGGAGACTTGGCCTTGGTCGGTACCGAACTCCGCGGCATTCTGGCCCATGCCAAAGACAGTCAATTGTTCGGTACTGTTCTCGGTGGACTGTCGCTTCCGAACGATCTGACCCAATCCTCAATCCAGCTCTATAAGGTTGAAAATAACGGCACCTTAAGCCTGGTGGCCGCTGGCTCCGCTACTTGCAATGACACGGCCGATAAGGTCAGTGACGCCTGTGTTAATTTCGCTGCCACTACTGAAGGAATCGCCATCCTCGAAGTCGAATACAGTGAACATGGCGGAACCAAAACGATCGACAATCTCCAGGTGCAGGTCGACTGGATCGAGGGGAACTCTATCGACGCGGGAGGGGATATTGAACTGGCCACCGATGACAGCGATGGGACAATTAAAAAGCTGGGCGGAACCGATAGCTATCCGAAGGTCCACACTCATGCGATCTGGCATCGCGGCGATGGGGTCCGCCTTGATCTGACATCTCATACTACGCTGACCAGCACAGATAATGCGGTCTTCACTGTCAGCGATGGCATCATTACGGTCCAAGGAACTGGCTCCGCCAATCTGGAAGGACTCGGCGCCAACCTCCCCTTAACGGTCGTCGATGAAATAGAAGATTTTAATATCGAAGTGGCTGTGCCCGCTCACGTCGCGATGGAGAGCGTCACTACACCGGTCAACCTCGCTGGAATCGATACCGACGGACGTGGCACTAGCGAGGTGATCGCCTCGGTCGTCAATACCTTCACCCATCTCGATGATGAGGCGCCAGTCACCGTCAGTGCCATTTCCGTCGACGGCAGCCGTTTTGATATCACTGATGAAGTGATTGCGGCCGAGGGCCTAAGTATCGGTGATGATAGTTTGGTCGATTTCAAGGCAGACGATTCCAATATCGTCATTCCGAAGACAACGGGCGAGCATACGACGACCGTCACGGCAGAATATGCCAGCAAACTTCCAGTGAGTTCGAATGTCCATCTCAACATCACCGCCCCACCGACGACATTGAATGGCTGTGAGCCAGTCGCGCGAAGCAATGATGATGCTTCAGCCAAGGTCTTGGGGCTCCCGATCTCCCGCGAACTCAGCGTCACTTATAATGGTGGGGCCGATACGATCCCGACAGGGAACATTAACTTTGTCGTCACCTCGGGGTCTGAACTCGTTAAAACAACGGAGGTCGAAGGATCGCAACAACTTGAAGACAACAATATTGTCGAGGTCGAAGACGATCTCGATACCGGCGGCATTGTTGTCATCGAACTCGAAGTCAACTACTTAGGTTTCCCGAATCAAGTCTGTACGCTTCCGGTCATGACCTTAACGGGACTTTCGGCCTCGACCTATGAAGACTACGACCCGGCCGATCTTCCCCACTATACAGCTGCCGATGGAATCTTTGCCGCAACCGTCGCAGACAACACGATTTCAAAGATCGAGGGACAGGTAGCTGAATGGCAGCGAGTGCGTCTGGTGATCGAAGGGACCTGGACCGATGGAACGAGCACTTACTTAGGGCCGGTCCAGAGAGATCAGATCGGAGGCGATTTTGAGATCACACTTCCTGATGCCAATTACGGCCAAGGAGATGTCTTTGATGAAAACTCCGATGATGGAGCGTCTCCTTCCGGTTGGCCAGGCTCTTACCGATTGACCGCCACAGCAGGGGCGAGCTCAGGGGACATTACGGTTGGTGTCGCTGAACCTTCGGCCACTTCGACACTCGATCCGGCGACCCACGACATGACCTTTGAAAATAGCGCGACGACCTTTAATCCGGCCGGCACGATCGTCCGGGGTGAACATACCGGAATTGGTAACGGTCTCGAGGTAGGGATCGATAATGTTCAGGTTGGTGTCATCAATGGCGACGAGGATTTCGATGCGACCCTGATGGGCTTTGCCGGAACGGCTTACCCCTTGACTGTCGTCGGTCAGTTTACCGATGGAGAACGGATGATTGTGGCGAGCGAGACTAGTAATGTCACCGGCACAGACCTCGTCACCTTTGAGGTGGAAGAGCTCGAACCACCGCAGATGGCGGCTGTTGACCTCCCCGCCTCGGTCGCGGTCGATGCCGACGGCAATATCACCCCGAGCGCCAATGGCGCGGTTCGAATCCCCATCAAGGTCGCCACCACCGAATCGGCCTTAAAAGAATATGATCTCATCTCCAATCTCCATCCAGTCGAAGAAGATCTGGATATCGGCCCGACTGCTGGTCGCTTTGTTCCGGTCTTGAGTGGAGGTGGGGCTCAACCGACCTTGGCCGTCCGGGTCAATACCGGTGCCGGTAACATCAGTATCTTTGAGTTTGCCTTGAACTACAACCCGCAGGTGGTCACCTTTGATGTCGCGGGGATCTCCGGACCGACCGGCTTTACTGTCGAGGCGAATATCGATCCGCCGGATGCCCAGACCGCGGGGGGTATCGATAGTGCCCAGTTACTGGTCAGCGGTTCCTATGTCGGTGCGGCCAAGAGTGGCATTGTCACGATTGCAACGATCCCAATCGCCAGTGCCCCCAAGGGTGGTGATGGTTACTTTGAACTGACCGGTTCGGCAACCACGGTCGTCGATAACGGGGGGCTGACAACGCTCTCAACACCAGAAGTCACCGCAGCAAAGGGATGGGTCGATCCTGGCGGTATCAAGAACTATGCCGATGAATCGGGTGAAGGAACCTATGGTCCGTACGATATCGCCCGCCTGAAACAGGATATCATTGCAGGGATTCAGGCACCATTAGTCGATCAGTATTCCAACGCTCCCGCGACCGAACTGCTAGGTGACTACAATGGTGGGGGCATACAACCGGGCAATCCTGCCGATGCCCCGAAAGCGGATTCCTTCGATACCGGTCTGGCGCTCCAAATCAACACCCTCAAATTTCACTTTACCTATCTGACACTGACACCGACCGGAGCAACCGGACACTACCTCTTCCGTGCGCACCTCTTTGACAAAACGGGGACCGCGACCTGTGCCAATGGAATCGAATTTGATCATTACGATGTGGGGGTACCCGGAAATACGATCCTCTTTGACGATGCCATACCGGCCTGTACCGAAACGCTCGCCGAAAAGTATTATGAAGCCGAAGTGACCGTCGCTTACGACGCCACAATCGGCCTCAAGGCAACGGTGACCACAGAAACCGCAACCGGTTCGAATCCGATTGCCGTCCTCGGCCGTTTTACCGTCCAAGGGGAAGAGGGGGTCCTACCGGTTTGCCTCGAAGGAACCACTTACTGTGCCGCTTCGGATCAGTGCTGTGAAGGGGCGGATGAAGATATTTGTGGGGGAAGCTGTAGCGATCCGATCTGTCCGGTCGGCTATGAAATCGACCCGGCCACCGATATCTGTGTCCCGACAACTTGCGTCAATGACAATCAGTGCCCCTTCGATGCCCAATGCACCGACGGGTTCTGCACCGACGTCTGTGACGGGGTCACCTGCGGTGATGGTGAGTCCTGTTATCCGACCGGTAACCACAATTCTGACTGTGGCGATCCTTGTGAAGATGTGATCTGTGCCGCCGACTTTGAATGTGAATTGGTTGGGGATCAGGCAGAGTGCTGCGATGAAGACAACAACTGTAATGAGATCGATAACTGCGAACCGGGAACCTTCTTGATCGATGATGATCACGACGGCCTCTTTGATCGCTGCGGCATCTGCTCGGAAGGAACTGAATACAATGTCGCCACGGGACAGTGTCTGCCGGAGGCTTGTGAACAAGCAGCCGATTGTGCCGGCAATGAGACCTGTGATCTTGTTTCCGGTGATTGTATCCCCTGCCCGCCGGGCCAGATCCGTGATCCGGCCAACGACAATGCCTGTATTGCCTGTCCCGACGACAGTGATCCAGCCTGTTCACTCGCCTGTCCCGAAGGAACGAGCTGGAACAACAACATCAACGCCTGTGCGTCTGAGTGCGAAGCGAATGAGCCCTTGTTACTACCGGATGGTTCCTGTGCCAGCTGTCCTGCAGGACACATCTACGACCCAAGCGAAAATAAATGTAAGTATATCTTCTGCGAAGAAGACGAAATCGATCCGGGTAACGAAACTCTCAATGAAGCGCTTGATCAAAACCAACTCGAATTGTCGGTCGATTACACCACGTTGGCCGCAAAACTAAATGCCTTTGAAAACCGCACAATCTTCTTTGTCGCCCCGAATGGCAGCGACACGATTCCGGGAGATCCAGGGGGAGGTGCCACCGAGGAAGAAGAGACCGCCTATGAAGAAGGTCTGCTCCGCGGCACAGTCGATAAGCCACTCGCCTCAGTCGCTAAGGCACTGGAACTGATCGAGGCCAAGGGGGATTATGAGGATCCCCACTACGTCATCGTCATGCAGGGTGAGTACAACGAAGAGGGGCTCCCGCTGT
>CAZXZM010000002.1:0-16365 GCA_964645365.1 uncultured Pseudomonadota bacterium
GCCCCGAAGACCCCTTTAGTCCTTGGCTCCCCCGTGAAAAAAGTGCGACGGCCAAACGCCGCGCCGCCTATCTACAGGAACATCGTGTTGACGAAGGATCGGCAATATCGGGTCCACTTCATCTGGAGGCCCCGATGCCCGGGAAGGTCATCAAAGTTCAAACTAAAAAGGGAAAAAAGTGGTCCAGGGAGAGGTGTTGATGATTCTGGAGGCGATGAAGATGGAACACACAATCACCGCCGCACGAACTGGCCAGGTCAAAAAAGTTTATAAAGGGGCAGGGGATCAGGTTAAGATGGGGGAACAGTTAATCGAACTAACCTAGAACCTATTTCAAAAGTACCGGGACCCGGGGTGGCGCCGATGGGTCGGATGCGCCCCGAGGCAGTTGGCGAGGGGTGGATGGGTCCCCATCGGCGACAGGACCCCATGGGTGGTACTTTTGAAATAGGTTCTATATAAGGCGGGTTATGAAACTACCGGAACGAATTAAAATTGTTGAAGTGGGCCCGCGTGATGGTCTGCAGAACGAAAAGAAGACAATCCCAACCGAAATCAAGATCGCCTTTATCGAAAAACTAGCCGAGGCGGGGCTTCCGGTTATCGAAGCGACCAGTTTTGTCAGCCCGAAGTGGGTTCCACAGCTCGGCGATGCGGGAGAGGTCTTCAGTCAGATCGCACGGAAAGAGGGGGTGCGCTATCCCGTCTTGGTTCCCAATCTCCAAGGAATGGAACGGGCCCTCGAGGCCGGTGTCCAAGAAATCGCTGTTTTTACAGCGACTTCCGAAACATTTAATAAGAAAAACATCAATATGACGATCGAGGAATCGCTCCAAAAGAGCGCCGAGGTCATCCGGATCGCCAAAGAAAATAAGATCTGGGTGCGGGGCTATCTTTCCACCTGCTTTGGTTGCCCCTATGAAGGGGAAATCGACCCGAAAAGGGTCCTGGCGGTCAGCAAAAAATTGCTCGCCCTTCAGGTCGATGAAATTTCCCTCGGGGATACGATTGGGGTGGCCAATCCGAAACAGGTAGAAGAGGTGCTCACCTTGGTTTTACAATCGATTCCAGCCGAAAAAATTGCGGTTCACTTTCACGACACGCACGGAACGGCACTCGCCAATATCCTGGCGGCATTACAAAAGGGGATTGCGATCGTCGACTCATCGGCGGGGGGACTGGGGGGATGCCCTTATGCCCCAGGGGCCGCCGGCAATGTCGCGACCGAAGATGTTGTCTCCACGTTGAACGAGATGGGGGTCGAAACCGGTGTCGATCTCGAAAAACTGGTGGGCGCCAGCCAACTCATCGCCACAGTCCTCGATCACCCGCTGCCGAGTAAATATTACCAAGCAGCTATGGCACGCCTTAAACTGTCATCCTGAGTCCGTCTCCGGCGGACGAAGGATCTCACCTCTGGCGACGAGATTCTTCGGTCGTTCCACTCCCTCAGAATGACAACTTACCTTAGGCTGCGAAGAGTTCGCGAAAGGTAGAGGCGGTTTCCGTTGCAAGCGTGTAGTAACGATAGTGAATCGTCTCTCCCCGCCGCACATCGGTCGCCTTCTGCTGCGCCTCTAGTTTCCGCTGTGATTCAAAAAAATCGCGACACATCGCAATCATTTGATCATCGGTTATCTCATTGTTTGAATGATTCATGGTTCCTCTCATACCCTGATTATCGTCCACTTAACGAAAAGGGTTGTTCGAACTTTATCGAAACCACTCAAAAACTTACGGGAAGTCACCGAAAATTAAAAAGTTTAGCAAAGATTAAGAAATACTTGGAATCGCTTCAATCGCGGCAAGGTTTTCGACCGAGGCGGTGTCTCCTAAGTCTTGACCGAGGAACTTCTTTTGGATGATCCCCCGAACGATCTTAGCAGAACGAGTCTTGGGAAGGGCGCTAACGCAGTGGATCTCGCGTGGGGTGAGTGCTTTCCCCATCGCCTTTACCACCTGTTGTTTTAACTCTTCCGCCAACTCGGGTGATTTTTCAATTTTTTCGGCCAGAACGACGAAGCAGACCACTTCATTCCCTTTAATTTCATGCGGAACACCGATCACCGCGGCTTCAACAACGGCGGGATGATCGATCAGGGCCGCTTCGATCTCCGCAGGACCGGTCCGACGCCCCGCAACCTTGATCGTGTCGTCGGCACGCCCTCGCAGAAACCAAAAGCCCTCCTCATCGACCGTCGCCCAATCGCCGTGATTCCATACCTCCGGCCATTTAGAAAAATAGGTGTCTAGGTAGCGTTGTTTATCGTTCAAGAAGGCCTTGGTCATCGAGGGAGCGGGTTGTTTGCAAACAAGATAGCCAACCTCTCCCCGAATTGATTTCCCCTCTTCATTAAAGACATCGACATCCATTCCGAGTCCCGGTCCTCGCAAGGTGCCTGGTTTCAGCTCGGTAATCGGCAGGGGGGCGAGGAGACAGCCGACCAGCTCCGTCCCGCCAGAGATATTGATAATGGGACAACGCTTCTTGCCGATCTTATCAAAAAACCAGAGGTAGGATTCCGGATCCCACGGTTCACCGGTCGAACCTAGAATTTTTAAGGAAGAAAGGTCGTGCTTTTCTATCCAACTCTCATCAAACGTTTTAAGGAGCCGCACCGCCGTCGGCGAAATACCGAGGTGTGTCATATGGTGTTTTGAAACGATTTCCCAGAGTCGATCTGGATTTGGATAATTCGGAGCCCCTTCAAGAATCGTCACGCACCCCCCGAAGGTCATGACACCAATGAGTTCCCACGGTCCCATCATCCAACCAATATCGGTCACCCAAAAAAAACGGGAGTCCGATTTAACATCAAAATAGTAGGCAAGTTCTTTGGCCATCTGTGCCTGACAGCCGGCGTGGGTGTGAACACATCCCTTTGGCTTTCCGGTGGTTCCAGAAGTGTAGAGAATCATCGCCGTCTCTTCCGAGTCGAGCGAAACCGTGGCGACTGGTTCCGCAGATTGCATCAGATCATCCCAGGCGATGTCACGCCCTTTGATCCAGGAAACCCGCTCTCCGGTTCGTTTGGCGACGATTACTTTTTCAATGGCGGGGCATTCTTTCAGGGCCGCATCGGCCGCCTCTTTGATTTTGATTTCTTTGCCTCGCCGATACCCCCCATCGGCAGTCACCAGAACCTTGACCTTGGCATCGTTCAAGCGCACTGCCAGCGCTCCGGAACCAAAACCTGAAAAGATTGGAATGATCGGACAACCGATTTTTAAAGCTGCGTAGAATGCCACAACCATTTCCGGAATCATCGGCATGTAAAGGGCGATTGGATCGCCGACTTTGAGTCCTAGTTTTTGCAGGCCTCCCGCCAGACGAGACACCTTGTCGTGTAATTCTGCGTAGGTGAGGACCTGATAGTCTCCCTCATCCGGTTCCCAGATCAAGGCAGGCTGATCTCCTCGCTCGGTCTGGTGTCGATCGAGTGTATTGTGGACCAAATTAAGCTTCCCTCCGACAAACCAACGGGCCCAGGGAAAACCCTCCGAAAGATCGACGACTTGTTCGTAGGGGTGTTGCCACTCAATCTGAAGATCCTGCAGGCAGGCCTCCCAAAACCGTCCGATATCTTGGGTCGACCAGGCGAGCAGCTCTTCGTAGTTTTTCAGTCCCTGCCGCCGCATCAGGCGAGTAACATTGGCCTGTTCTATTTGCTCAAGGGTGGGACTCCAGACAATATTGGACATAGCTTAGAGCGTCTTTAAAAAATAGCGGCTCAAATGACAAGCTCTTTGAATTATTGACTTATTTCGAGTGGTTAGATAGCTTCCTTGAACTAATTTTTCAGCCAAATCTTCATGTATATCTATCTCGATCACAACGCCACCACCCCCTTAGCGACCGAGGCACTCGTTGCGATGCAGCCCTATTTAACGGAAGGCTATGGCAATGCCGCGAGCATTCATTGGGCCGGAACCCGGGCCAAAGAGGGATTGGAACGGGCCCGCGAAAGGGTGGCCGCATTAATCGGTGCCAACCCCAAAGAGATCGTCTTTACCAGTGGGGCCACGGAATCGATCAATACAGCCCTGAAGGGGGCGTTTCGTCCAGGAATTGGGGGAAAGAATCATCTCCTAATCAGTGCAGTCGAACATCAGGCGACGCTGGAGACGGCCGAAAGCCTGATTTCCTGGGGAGTCCAGATCGGAATGGTTCCAGTCGATTCAAAGGGTCGGATCGATCCGAATGAACTAGCGCGACAGGTTCGTCCCGAGACACGACTCGTTTCGATATTGTGGGCCAACAACGAAACGGGAAATCTCTATCCGATCGAAGAGATTGCGAAGATTTGTAAAGAAAAGGGGGTTTGGCTGCATGTCGATGCGGCCCAAGCCGCCGGAAAGGTTTCGATTGACCTACAGAAGATCCCGATCGATTTTCTCTCCCTTTCTGCTCATAAACTCTACGGACCGCAAGGAGTCGGAGCCCTCTTTATCCAACAGGGGCGGAATATACGTCGTCTCCACGATGGTGGCGGACAAGAACGGAATCGTCGCGGCGGCACCGAAAATATTGCCGGCATTGTCGGCTTTGGAGCAGCAGCACAACTAGCACAAGAGCGGAGGGCCGACGATCAACAACAGGCGACCGATTTAATCGCTCAATTGCGAGAGGGGATTCATCGACACCTACCGGATGCTATTTTTTACGGAGACTCTGAATCGTATCTTGCCAATACCCTTTATGTTGGTTTTCCCGGTATCACGAGCGAAGCACTGCTCGTTGCACTCGACCTGGAAGGCATTGCAGTGAGTTCCGGAGCAGCCTGTTCTTCCGGAACAATCGAACCCTCTCATGTCCTGCGAGCGATGGGGGCCACCCCGGAAGCGGCTCTCAGCGCAGTGCGCTTTAGTGTTGGCCGCAACAACCGTCGCGCAGAAATTGAACGCGTTCTCTCTCTCCTGCCGCAATTGGTCCGCCAATTAAAAGCCGCCTAAACAATGGGGTCACTCCAGAAAAATAGAGTCGTCGTGGCCATGAGTGGGGGTGTCGATAGCTCTGTCGCTGCCTCCCTTCTCAAAGAACAGGGCTATGATGTCATCGGAATTTCAATGAAGACCCATGAAAACCCAGACCCAGAAAGCCTGCCAAGCGCACACGCTGCCAAGAATTGTTGTTCCGTCGATGACATTCACGACGCTCGCGCCGTCTGTCGTAAACTCGATATCCCTTTTTATGCGATGAACTTTAAAAAAGAGTTTCAGTCCGAAGTCATGGACTACTTTGCAAAAGAATATGCTGCCGGACGGACTCCCAATCCCTGCGTGAAATGCAATGACCTTTTAAAATTTAAGGGGCTCTTGAAGCAGGCGCAGGCACTCGGGGCGCGCTATCTCGCCACCGGACATTATGTCCGTAAAATGAAGGATGAGGGAGGGAAGTGGCATCTATTAAAGGCCCGGGATACTCAGAAAGATCAGTCCTATTTTCTTTTTGGTTTGGGTCAGGATCAACTGGCATCACTCCTCTTTCCCTTGGGGGAATTGACTAAAAAGGAAGTGCGCACCATCGCCCACCGTGCCGGCATCCAAACAGCTGAAAAACCGGAAAGCCAAGAGATCTGTTTTGTGCCAAACAATGACTATGTCTCAACTCTCGAAAAATTGTATCCGAAACAAACTCAGCCGACAGGAACCTTCCGCCACCAAAATGGAACGATGATGGGTGAACACCGCGGAACCCATGCCTACACAATCGGTCAACGTCGTGGCCTCAATATCGCCACCGGAAAAAGGCTTTACGTCACCGCCATTGATTCCGAAGCCAACGAAGTAGTCCTCGGGTCGGATGAAGCATTGTATTCTTCTTCACTGCAGGCGACTAAAGTGCACTGGGTGACTGGACCCCCTGAAAAGGCACCGGTCACAGCCCAGGTAAAGATTCGTTACCGTCACGATCCCACCCCTGCTGAAATCACCCTTCATCGAGGAGATACCGCAACGATTACATTTTCAAAGCCGCAGCGAGCGATCACACCAGGCCAAGCGGTCGTCTTTTATCAGGACAACGAACTGCTGGGGGGAGGGTGGATCGAATCATGAGGCGACGGGTTGTCCTAGAAACACTCGGCTGTCGCGCCAACCAGGCCGATTCCGCCTATCTGGCCGGGGCCTTGCAACAAAAAGGTTACGAAGTCGTCAATACGATAGAAGGGGCCGATATCTACCTACTCAATACCTGTACTGTGACCGGGAAGGCCGATCAAGAGGCGCGGCAACTCACTCGTCGTGCGAAACGCCGCCAACCGAAAATCCAAGTGATCGTCACCGGCTGTTATGCCCAGACACAGCCAGAGGCAGTCGCAGCCCTGCCCAGCGTTGATTCTGTCATCGGCAATACCGAAAAAGGGGAGCTTCCGGCTTTGCTGGGAGAATCCCTGCCGGCGGTTCGGGTGAGCCCTATCACGCCTCAACGTCAGGTGCCTAGCTTTGGACTCGCGACTTATTCCAAAAATACCCGTGCTTCTGTCAAAATCCAGGATGGCTGCAATCGTTACTGCACTTTCTGTATTATCCCGAAAGCACGGGGGAGAAGTCGAAGCGTTCCCATCCGGGACGTGCTGCATGAACTCCACAATTTACGCGCTGCTGGTTTTGAAGAGGCGATTCTGACCGGCATCCATATTGGTACCTTTGGCGTCGACCGAGGAGAAAGCCTGGAGCAACTTCTGCAACTGATCGATCTCGAGAAACCACTCTCCCGAGTCCGACTCTCTTCGATCGATCCCGAAGAGGTCTCCGACCGCATGATCGAAACGATTGCGACCAGTGATGTTCTCTGTCCTCATTTTCACATCCCCCTGCAAAGTGGCGAAGATACTGTCTTGGCGCGGATGAAACGCCGCTACCGAGCCGATGATTTTCGCCGTCTGGTTGAAAAAATCGAGACTCTCCTTCCAGAGGCGGGAATTGGCACCGATGTGATTGTCGGATTTCCGGGGGAAAGCCCTGAACGTTTTCGACAGACGGAACAATTGCTAAACGATTTGCCCTTGAGCTATTTTCATGTCTTTCCTTATTCCAAGCGGAAGGGGACTCCAGCCGCCCAACTTGGCTCCCAAATACCGCAAGCAATCAAAAAAGAACGGGGGGCACGTCTACGAGCGCTTTCGGATACAAAAAAACAGAATTTTTATCGCCGCTTTGTTGGGACCACACAAGAGGTGGTCGTTGAAGAAAAACGAGACTTAAGGGAGGGTTTTTTAAAGGGGGTGACTCGGAATTATCTTCCGGTCTTCTTTAAAGGGCCTAATCGTCTCTATCAAAAAAGGGTTGCGGTCAAGATTGAACGACTCAATGGACTGCGTCTTTATGGGATGGTGCTATGACACGAGATGAAAAGAAAAGACTGAAGGCCTTTGAAAAGAAATTTGGGTACTCTTTCAAGAAAAAGAAACGCTTGCAGCAGGCGCTCACTCATAAATCTCACGTCAATGAACAGAAAATGTCCGCCGACTCTGACAATGAACGGTTGGAGTTCCTAGGCGATGCCGTTTTAGAGTTGGCGGTAAGCAAACTACTCATGAAACGTTTTCCACAATACAACGAAGGGGAACTTTCAAAGTTGCGCGCAGCAATCGTCAATGAACGCCAATTGGCTGATCTGGCTCGAGAGTACGAAATAGGGGAGTACTTATTGCTGGGGCGTGGCGAAGAACAGACGATGGGGCGCGAAAAACCCTCTCTGCTCGCCGATGCCTACGAGGCGGTTTTAGGAGCCATCTATCTTGATCGCGGCTTTCGCAAAGCAGAAAAAGTCATTAGCAAGCACTACAGTCTCTTGCTTGAAGAAAGCTCTCCCGACTCACTCTATCGCGATTACAAGACGGAACTGCAGGAACGGGTCCAAAGTATCTTTCGCACGATCCCTCAATATCGCTTGGCTAATGAAGAAGGGCCCGGACACCGGAAGGTCTTTGAGATTGATTTGCTCATTGAAGAGAAGCGGTACGGTATGGGTCGTGGCTACAGCAAAAAGGAAGCCGAGCAGAAAGCGGCCCAAGAAGCCTTGCGCAAACTGAAGGCGGCTTATCCTTAAATGCCCGCTTCCTCTCCTCCGGCTCAATCTTTTCGTGCAGGCTACATCACAATTCTAGGCAAACCGAACGTCGGTAAATCGACGTTAATCAATACCCTCATTGGTCAAAAGATTGCTGCCGTTTCGCCCCGTCCCCAGACAACCCGGCAACGAGTTTTGGGAATCCGGACCGAGCGACAGGCCCAATTGCTTTTTTTAGACAGTCCTGGTTTCCACCAATCCTCCCGCCCTCTAAATCGATGGATGCTGCAACAGATCCAACAAAATCTTCATGATGCTGATATTGTTTGCTTGATGAGTGCGGTGGATATCGCTTGGGATGCGATAGACCAGCAACTTTTTCAGTTAGCCGTTGAAACTAATAAGCCGATCTTTTTGCTGCTCAATAAAGTGGATAGCATTGCGAAGGAGAAATTATTGCCCCGCCTGAAACAGATGAGCACCGATTGCAACGACCTGGTAGCTCGGCCAGTGAGTGCCGTTTCCGATGAAGGCTTGGATGCTTTGATCGCGACGGTGCGCGCGGAGCTACCGCACCACCCTCCTTACTATCCAGAGGATCTACCCACCGATCAATCGATACGATTCATTTGTGCCGAAATTGTTCGTGAAAAAACAATGACCGCCCTTTGGCAAGAAATCCCCTACGCGGTCGCCGTCATCATTGAAGAATTCAAAGAACCCCGTCAGGTCAATGGAACCACGGTGATCAAAGGGGTCATCATTGTCGAAAAACAGAGCCAAAAACCAATCGTCATCGGCAAGGGAGGGCAGCAACTCAAAGGAATTGGTTGTGCCGCCCGAGAGGAGATTGAAAATCTTGTCGGAGGACCGGTTTTCCTCTCCCTCTTCGTAAAGGTCTCGAAGGACTGGACGAAGAACCCGCAGAAGAGACGGGAATATGGTTATGGTTAGACGGCGCGCCCGCCTGGTGATGGTTTGCCTGGCTCTCTGTTGCCTCCCGGTTTCTCTGGGGGCCGAAGGGGACGGCATTGGGGATCTGATCCAGCAAGAACGCAAGGAATCGGCTCCTGCGAAGCCCACTCCACCCCCTCTGATCATTGTGATCGACCCAGGCCATGGAGGGAAGGACACTGGAGCCATTGGCTATAAAAAAATGAGGGAAAAGGATATTGTCTTACAAATCTCTCGCCGACTCGCTAAAAACCTAAAATCGAAACTGGGAGCCCAAGTCGTCTTAACGCGCAGCCAGGATCGCTTTATTACGCTCGATAATCGTGACCATATTGCGGTCCGTAAAAAGGCCGATCTCTTTATTTCTATCCATGCCAATGCGGCCAAACGAAAAGGGGCGGCGGGAATTGAAATTTACTACTTAAATAACGCGACCGATGAAGCGGCGAAGCGATTGGCGGCACGAGAAAACCGCGGCAGCCTCAAGAGCCTATCGGAATTGCAGGCGATCTTGAATACGATGATCCAAAATGAAAGCACAACCCTTTCTGCCTTACTGGCGGAACAGATTAAGAAGGCGATTCAATCGAAGGTTGCCAATAAATACCCTCTGGACCGCCTCAAAATTCGATCGGCACTCTTCTACGTCCTGGTCGGCTCTAAAGCACCGAGCATCCTACTTGAAACCGGCTTCATTACAAACCCTAAGGAAGCAAAGCGTCTGGCCAGTGCGGCCTACCAAAATAAGCTGGTGCACGCGGTGACCACAGGAGTTGCGAATTACCTGAAAGTATTGGAATCCCAAAAGATTAATCTATGATGAAACAGAACGACTTACCAGACCCTTCCGATATCGGTCCTTATCTCAAAAAAAGTCGTGCCTTGCTGGATCAGTTGATCGTTGATGCAACACCAGCCCAGCAGGTCGTTGCGTGGTGGACTGCGGTCATCGATCGTCTCCTAATCGATCTTTTCAAACGGGCTGGGGAGGATTTCTCTTCATTGGCCATTGCGGCGCAAGGAGGCTACGGCCGCCAAGAGCTTTGCTATCATTCCGATATAGACCTTTTGTTTCTCTACTCTGGCTCCAAAACCAAATCGTTCGAGGATAAAATTAAAAAGGTACTCTACCCATTATGGGATCATGGGTTCGATATCGGAGTTGCGGTCCGGACAGTCGGCGAGTGTATTCGGATGTCCAAAGAAGATGTAACGATCCTCTCTTCTCTAATGGACACTCGTTTTCTAGCGGGAAATCGTTCGCTGTTTGAAAAATTTGAGCGCGATTTTTGGAAATGCTTTAAAAGTAAGCGCTTTAAAAATGCTTTTTTGGAGCGCAAGGCGGCTGAAAATAAAGAACGAAGCGACAAATACGGCACATCCATTTATCTGCTCGAACCAAATCTCAAGGAAGGGAAGGGGGGACTGCGCGATTACCATTACCTCCACTGGGTGACGCAGGCCGTACTGGGCACCAAGTGGCTCGAAACAATGATTGCGGCCGATGTACTCACGGCCGAGGAGCTGAAGACCTTAAAGGAAGCGCTTGCCTTTCTCTGGTCGGTTCGCAACCAGCTCCACCGCGTTGCAGGCCGCAGAAGTGATCAGTTGCTTTTGGAATTTCAAGAGAAAGTAGCCCAGGCAATGGGTTTTCAAGATTCCGAAAAAATTTTGGCAACGGAAGATTTCTTGCGCACCTATTATCGCCATACAGCGGAATGTTCTAAGATTACTGCAAAAGGGATCCAAAAACTAACGAAAGCCAAGAGGGAAACCTTCCGCCTCTTCTCGGGACCCGCTCCCAAGAAAATTGATTCTTATTTTCATAGTGACCAAGGGAAGCTAGCCCTCCTGAAACCCACTCTCTTTGAGGAAGAACCCGATTATCTATTAAAAGTTTTTCTCTTAATGCAGCAAGAAGGAATTGAGTTCGACCAAAAGATTCGGGATAAGATTACCGAAAATCTAGGCCGCATCGACGAAGCATTCCAGGAAAATCCAGAAATGGGAGCCCTGTTTCGGCAACTGTTCTCGCAACCGGCAACATTGCTTCCTGTTCTGCAGGCAATGCATGAGCTGCGAGTTCTCGACCGCTTTCTGCCCGAATTTCACAACCTGATGTTCCGGGCCCAACACGATGTCTACCACCTCTATACAGTCGACGCTCACTCTATCTTTGCCGTTGGAGAATTCGGAAAGCTAATTCGAGGGGACTACCAAGAGAACTACCCAACCCCCACCGCGGTCGCCCAAAACATCAAGCGAAAGGAACTGCTCGCCTTTGCTATTCTCTATCACGATATTGGTAAGGGGGAGGGTTCAGGGCACGTGAAAAAGGGGGCCCCTTTGATCCGTGAGGCGGGCCTGCGACTCGGCTTTTCGGAGGCTGATGTCGATGCCTTGGAGTTTCTCGAGCTTTCCCACCTCATGATGACCCACTTGGCCTTCAGACGCGATCTCGATGATCCCAGCCTGATCCGGCACTTTGCCCGCGCCATGCAAAATGAAGAACTTCTGGAATACCTCTACGTACTCACGTTTTGCGACGTTAATGCAGTGAGCCCCGATGCCTTGACCGACTGGAAGGAAACTCTGCTTGAATATCTCTTCTTAAAAGCTCACGCCCTTTTGAGTAAGGGGGATTTCACAAAAAAACGTATCGAAGAAGTCCGCAACAAATTACATGGGGAAGTTCGGCTGCTGGCGAAAGATGAATTAACCGATGAGTCGATTGATTCCTTCTTTCAGGAAATGCCCCCTCGCTATTTTCTGACGGCCGAAGCGGTTACCATCTTGGATCACATCCAAATGCGACAGGGCCTTCAGAAAGATCCAATCGTGATTCGTCACCGTAATCTTGAGAAAGAAAAATTAAGTGCGTGGACTCTTTATGGTCCCAATAGCCCAGAGCTTTTTTCTAAAATCTGTGGGGTCATGGCTGCGAATAGCATGAACATATTTGAAGCACAGCTCAATGAAACGAAGACGGGAGAGATGCTGGTCATTCTCAAGGTATTGACCGCACAAGGAAAAATACTGGAAGATAAAAAGAAATGGGAACAGATTGCTTCAGACTTACGAGATGTTTTGACGAGTAAGCAAAGGGTGGAAAATCTCGTCACTGAGAAGCTGCGGCCTTCATTTTTCAAGCCAAAACAGGCACGCAAATTCCCCGGTAAAGTTCAGATTGATAATGATCTGTCGCCGTTCTATACGGTCATCGATGTCTACGCCCATGACCGAATTGGACTTCTTTATCAGATCACTTCAAAATTAAATGAACTGGGCGTGTATGTTGATATTTCCAAGATTGCAACGAAGGTCGATCAGGTGAGTGACGTGTTTTATATCCGTGATATTTTCAAACATAAAATTACCTCAAAGGAAAAATTAGAAAAAATTCGCTCGGCCCTTTTTGAGGTGATCGAATGAAAATCTTCGGCTTGATTTCGAATGGCTGGTTTATCTTGCTGATCTTGCTCTTACTGGCCCTATTTGCGGTGAGTTACGCGCTGCGGCGTCGAGACCGTCGCTATGAGCAAAAAAGCGTCAAAGAAACTATTTCGGAGGATATGACCCAGCTCATTGAACGAGAACGGGAAGAAAATCGCCTTAAAAAAGAGCGATTTGAGGCGGTACTCCACGAGGCCAGTTCCCCGAAAAATAAGCCTGAAACCATTGAAAGGAATTGAATGAGGATGTTAGGATGGGGGCCGTGGCTCGTAAGATAAAAATCTGCACTGAATTGGACTGCCAGAATGCGCAGACGACACAGGATTATTGCCGGCTTCATTATCTGAAAAATTGGCGCGAACTGAAGGAGAAACAGAAGAAAAAAGACGACAAGAAGCTAAATCGCTACGTCGAAGGAATTATGAAACGGAATCGGGAAGCACCAGCAAGCCGTTCCCAGTCAGAAGAGGGGGTCGCCCCGACACCTTCCGCCAGCGAAGAGGTAAATCGTTTAATCGAAGATCTTGGTTATGCCGATCCCCAAAGTGTCGATCATTTAATCGAAAATCTTAAGGTCGATAAAGATTATTAATCTTATGAAGCGTAAGGTTTATATCAAAACCTTTGGCTGTCAGATGAATGAGAATGACTCATCTCAGCTACTGGCCCTGCTGGCGAGAGATCAGTTTGAGCCGACTCAGAATCCCGACGAGGCCGATCTGATCCTGGTCAATAGCTGTAGTGTGCGTGAGAAATCCTACCAAAAGGCAATCAGTGCACTGGGGGCCTACAACAAGAACCGCCCCACGAAACGTCCCCTCCAAATTGGTATTACCGGCTGTGTCGCCTCCCAGGAAGGGGAAAAGATCGCCCAGCGTTTTCCTTTCGTCGACTTTGTCTTGGGGACCGACCAGCTCCACCGCATCAATGAAGCGGTTCGCTACAAACAGCTTCAGGATGGGGCCTTTGTGGCCACCGATTTCCAGGAAATTGAAGATTACCATTTCCCGCAAGTCGATTGGGAAATGAAAAGTGAGCGAGGATCGGATTCACTCCGTCCAATGGTCAAAGCCTATGTCACTATTATGAAGGGGTGCGATAACACCTGCGCCTTCTGTATCGTTCCTTCTACGCGGGGAAAGGAAGTGTCACGATCTCCCTCAGATATCATTCGCGAGGTTCGCGATCTAACGACACAGGGGATCCAAGAAATTACCCTGCTGGGTCAAAATGTGAATTCTTACGGAAAACGACTGAGTGAACCGGTCGATTTTCCCAGTTTGCTTCGAATGATCGCACAACGAACTCCCGTCAAGAGGCTCCGCTTTACCTCACCCCACCCGAAGGATCTATCCCCCCGGTTGATCGAGGAATATCGCGACAATCCAATTCTGTGCCGTCATATGCATCTTCCCGTTCAATCAGGATCATCCCGTATCCTCAAAAAGATGCATCGGGCACACACCCGGGAGACTTACCTCCGCCGAGTTGCAGCATTGCGAGAAGTTTGCCCCGACATCGCCATTACCACCGATATTATTGTTGGCTTTCCAGGAGAAACCGATGCCGATTTTAAACAAACGCTCAGCCTGATGGAAGAGGTTCACTACGATGCCTCTTATTCTTTTGCCTATTCCGAGCGACCCGGAACAGAGGCGGCTTTGATGGAAGATGATGTTCCGCCGGAAATCAAATCGGAACGACTCCAGGCAGTACAAAATTTACAGGAAGAAATTAGTCTACAGGTTAATCAGCAGCATGTTGGAAAAAAAGCTGATGTTCTCGTTGAAGGTTTTGCAAAAACAGGGAAAGAAACGATGACGGGCCGCACTTCAAGCCATAAAATAGTGAATTTTATTGCGGATTCCGCCCAAATCGGTGCTATACTGGACCTAGAGATTGTGCGGGCTTCCCCGTATGCTCTCTACGGAAAACAGCCAACCATATGAAGCAAAAGGCCAAACAGCCCGATACTTCTTTCGTTGAAATGATGGTAACGGGATTAACGATCGACCCCTTTACCAATATGCCGATTATTATCCTGAAAGACCCCGAAAAGAAGAGTGCTTTACCCATTTGGATTGGGTTGATTGAGGCCTCGGCCATTGCAACGGAATTAGAAAAAATTGAGCTCTCTCGCCCAATGACCCATGATCTATTGCGCAATGTGCTTCACGAACTGAAGGTCCATGTCAATCGGATTGAGGTCAATGATCTCAAAGACAATACTTTTTACGCCCGAATTTATCTGCAAACCGGAGAGCGCGATATTGTCGTCGATTCCCGTCCCAGCGATGCCATTGCCCTGGCGCTCCGGACCGAATCCCCAATTTTTGTTTCTAAAACAGTGATGGAAAAATCGCGTAAGATTGATCTCACCTCAGAAGAATCGGGTGAAGTCGAGAAGGTCAAAAAAGAGAAGTGGGCCGAAATTCTCGAAAATCTTTCTCCGGACGACTTCGGCAAATATAAGATGTAGTCAAACCTTGTTGCGCTCCCGCCTCCTTCGCTACAGCATTCCGTTTGTTTTCTACGGTGCATTAATACTCTTTGTTTCCTCTCGTTCCGGAGATCAGCTCCCGAGTTATCCGTTACCGGACAAAATTCTCCATTTCTTGGAATATTTTTTGTTCGGGGCCCTGTTGTTTCGAGTCCTTCGGGAGTGGGGGCTTGGACCGGCCAAGCGCCTGTGGGGAAGCTGCCTGATTGGATTGATTCTTTTTGCCTTTTTAGATGAGACGATACAAAGTGTCACCGCCGGCCGCGATGCCGATTGGCGGGATGGGTTCGCGGATGTCATCGGAGGTTGGACCGGCGCGCTGGTTTATTATGGAATCAAACGGATCTTCGATCGTCGATGAAGCAATTTCAATTTGAACAATCAAAACCGCAACTCGGTTCCGGTGTTTTTGTTGCCCCCAATGCGACCCTGATTGGAGATGTCACGATCGGAGACGAATCCTCCATTTGGTATCAGACCGTACTACGGGGGGACGTTTTCCCGATCCAGATTGGAGCACGGACGAACATCCAGGACTTGTGTGTCGGACACGTCACCAGCGGACAGTGGGCACTCGAAGTTGGAGAAGAAGTAACGGTCGGGCACCGCGTGATCCTCCATGGCTGCACGATTGGGGATCGCTGCCTGATCGGAATGGGCTCTGTCGTGATGGATGGGGTAACGATCGGTTCCGACAGTATGATCGGGGCCGGATCTCTCGTCACGCCGGGAACCGAAATTCCGGCCGGAACCTTGGCGGTCGGTTCACCAGCCCGAGCCAAGAGAGACCTCTCACCCGAAGAAATTGAATTCCTCAAACATTCAGCGGAACACTATGTCGCACTGGCAAAACGTCATCAAGAAGGCCTCCAGCCTTGTTCGTGAACACAAACTTCTCGAGCAAGAAGATCGGCTGATCGTCGCGGTTTCTGGAGGACCCGATTCGACGCTGTTGATGGAGTGGCTCGGCCACCTCAAGAAAGATCTGCGATTGGAATGCCACCTCGCACACGTTAATTACCGCCGCCGCGGTCCTGATTCTGATGCCGATGAGCTCTTCGTTAAAGAACAAGCCAACAACCATGGGTGGAGCTGTGATGTCCTCCGACCAAAGACATTCACCGACGACCAGGGTAATTTTCAGGCCTGGGCCCGCGAGCAACGTTACCAGTTCTTTGCGCAACTCGCGACACGTTACCAATCTACGAAGCTGGTTGTCGGACACCACCTCAGTGACCAAATTGAAACAATGCTGCTCCGCCTTTTACGGGGGAGTAGTCTGCGGGGCCTGGCAGCGATGCGGCCCCGAGCGACACTCTTTGGAATGACCGTCGTCCGACCCTTTTTGAAACTGACCCGTGAAGAGATCGAGGCGGCCCTGACCGAACAGGGGTGGTCGTATCGGATCGATGCCAGCAATGACTCCAAAGATTATGTGCGCAAC
>CAZXZM010000002.1:16375-30294 GCA_964645365.1 uncultured Pseudomonadota bacterium
TTTTTACTCGGTGCGCAGAACGCAATATGGGGTGCAACCGATTACGTCAGGAAGTATTGCCCCTCTTTCAAGAATGCCATCCTGGTTATGAGGGGGGAGTGGGGGATTCTCTCTCCCTCCTGCAGACCGACGAAGACTACCTGGAGGAATTGACGGAGCAAGCCTACGAGTCACTTCTACTGGAAAGATGGGAAGGGATTACACTAGCCCGCGGACTATTCGGTAAGCTCCCACAAAGTCTACGCTTTCGGGTGTTACGCCGTGCTATTGCCCAATTGACAGGCACTCACCAAACCATTACCTTTCATCATATAGTGAAGATGGAGCAGTTGGCCGGTTCAGGTTCGAAGGAAGCACACTACGACCTACCCGGGAGACTCAGCTTTGAGGCGGGTCCGCTGGTCCTCACTCTACGGGAGAAACAGTGAAACAGTCGCAAAAAACAATTGCCTTGTGGGGAGTGATCATCTTCCTCTCGATTTCGATCCTCCACTTCTTGAACAGCCGTCCCACGCTCGAACAGGCGATCAGTTTCAGCGAATTTCTCACCGCGATTGAAGACAACCGGATCGAGTCAATCACGATCCGGGAAGAAGAATACCGCGGCAAATTTAAGTCCGGCTTCCGCGAAGGAGAGATTTTTAAAACAATCGGTCCCGCCGGCAGTGAAAAGGCCCTCGACCTACTCGCTGCCACCGACGCGAGGATCGAATATGAAAAACGGGAAGAAGCCTCGCTGTGGCAACAGATCTTGATTTCCTGGCTGCCAATGATCCTCCTCTTTGCCTTTTTCTTTTTCAGTATGCGGCAAATTCAAGTCGGAGGAGGGCGGGCGATGAGTTTTGGACGCAGTCGAGCCAAACTACTCCAAGAGGACCAAAAGAAGGTCACCTTTAAAGATGTCGCCGGAGTCGATGAAGCCAAGTACGAATTAGAAGAGATTATCGAATTTTTGCGCGAGCCAAAAAAATTCACCAGGCTCGGGGGGCGACTGCCAAAAGGGGTTTTATTGATCGGTGCTCCTGGAACAGGGAAGACGCTACTGGCCAGAGCGGTCGCAGGAGAAGCGGAAGTCCCCTTTTTCAGCATCAGCGGCTCTGACTTTGTTGAGATGTTTGTCGGTGTTGGTGCCTCACGGGTACGCGATCTCTTTGAACAGGGAAAAAAGAACGCCCCCTGTATTATCTTTATCGACGAAATCGATGCCGTCGGACGTCATCGTGGTGCCGGCCTCGGTGGAGGACATGACGAACGGGAACAAACCCTCAATCAACTCCTCGTCGAAATGGATGGCTTCGATTCCAATGAAGGAGTCATCATTATGGCAGCGACCAACCGCCCCGATGTTCTCGACCCTGCCTTGCTTCGTCCCGGCCGTTTTGACCGCCGTGTCACCGTTCCCCGTCCCGCCATGAAAGGGCGTGAAGAGATCTTACGGGTCCATACCCGCAATGTAGTCCTGGAAGAAGGAGTTGATCTGTCAGTCATTGCCCGAGGGACGCCCGGCTTTTCCGGGGCGGACCTTGCAAATCTGGTCAATGAAGCGGCCCTGCAGGCAGCCCGCAGCAACAAAAAGGCGACCTTCTTGGAAGATTTTGAATTGGCCAAAGACAAAGTGCTGATGGGTTCTGAACGGAAGAGCTTGATCATTAATGACGAAGAGAAACGGATGATCGCCTACCATGAATCGGGGCACACCCTCGTGGCCAAGATGCTTCCGGGAACCGATCCAGTCTATAAAGTGAGCGTCATCCCGCGTGGGATGGCACTCGGAGTGACCCAGCAGTTGCCAATTGATGAGCGACACCTTCATTCGAAAGAGTACGCGGAAAACAATATCGCCGTCATGATGGGGGGGCGCTGTGCTGAAGAGCTAATCTTTCAGCAGCAAACGACGGGGGCTGGGGACGATATTGAAAAAGCAACCAACATGGCGCGCAAGATGGTCTGTGATTGGGGGATGAGCTCTCTCGGGCCGCTTCATTTTGGAAACCAGGAAGGGGAGATTTTTCTGGGACGCGACTTCGCCCAACAGAAGGAATACAGCGAAGAGACGGCGATGACGATTGATCGTGAGATGAAGGCCATTGTAACTCGCAATTACGAACGCGCCAGCAAAATTCTAGAGGAAAACAAGACAACTCTCCACAATCTGGCCGAAGCACTGTTGGAACATGAAACCCTCGATGAGTCCCAGATCAACCGATTGATCAAGGGGGAAAAAATCGAACCCCCTCCGATTGTCCACCGTAAACCGGCTTCCAAGAAAACGGTCAAGAAAGACTCGAAAGAGTCCGGTCTATTGCCGGGAACCAACCACCCACTCCCCGAACCGGGCAAGGCCTAAACAGAGAGATCCTTCGGGCTACGCCCTCAGGATGACAAACAGTGTACTCAGGATGACACCTTCTCTCCCTCAAATCATGGGGATCTTGAACGTCACCCCCGATTCCTTTTCGGACGGGGGTCGCTATCGGTCTCCGGATGCAGCGGTTGAGCATGCCCTACAGATGGCCAGTGAGGGAGCCACGATCATCGATATCGGCGGGGAGAGTTCTCGGCCTGGCGCCAAAGAAATTTCCTACGAAGAAGAGGCGAAGCGAGTTTTTCCAGTAATCGAAGCGTTACGCCAGCGTTCTGAAATTCTGATCTCAATCGACACGCGAAAAGGGGAAATCGCTGCCGGGGCGATTGAGCGGGGGGCTAATTGGGTCAATGATATCTCGGGAGCCACCCACGACACCGCCATGCTCCCTACGCTCCAAAGATACAAGCCAACGGTGGTCCTGATGCACATGCGGGGGACCCCTGAAACGATGCAGCAGAAAACCGACTATAAGGATGTAGTAAGGGAGGTTCGCGATTGGCTCCTCGAACGGGCCCAGACGCTTGAAAGGGAGGGGATTGGGCGGAAGCAAATCGTCCTCGATCCGGGCTTGGGATTCGCCAAGACCACGGCCCAAAACTGGATCCTCCTTCAAAGCCTCCCAACGCTGGTCGAAACTGGCTACCCGATCCTGATTGGAGCCTCAAGAAAGTCTTTTATTCAGAAGGTGTTAGAAGAAGATTCTTCGAATATACTTGAAGGGAGCCTGGCGGTCGCCGCCTGGGCCGCATTCCAGGGCTGCGCCTATCTTCGTGTTCACGAAGTGAACGAAACGGCCCGCCTGCTACGAGTCCTACGAACCCTTTCGACTTGATATTTGCTTGATATTATTGGAGAAGTCCCGTTTACTTTTTCCTATGCCTGAAAAGAAGCTCTTTGGAACCGACGGCGTCCGTGGGGTCGCCAACATTTATCCGATGACCGCCGAAATGGCGCTCTCGCTCGGGCGGGCGATTGCCTACCTTTATAGGGGAGAGCGGGGACGCCACCGGATTGTCGTTGGCAAGGACACGCGCCTTTCTGGCTATATGCTGGAAAATGCCCTCACCGCCGGGATTTGCTCGATGGGGATGGATGTCTTGGTGGTCGGTCCGCTCCCCACCCCAGCTATCGCCTTTATCACCCAGTCGATGCGTGCCGATGCCGGGGTGGTCATTTCCGCTTCCCATAACCCCTTCCAAGATAACGGCATTAAATTTTTTGATTCACACGGCTTTAAGCTCGATGACCAGATCGAACTGACCATCGAAAAATTGATTTTCTTAAACGGAATCGATTCGCTTCGGCCGACAGCCGAAGAGGTAGGGAAAGCCTACCGAATCGACGATGCAAGCGGCCGCTATATTGTCTTCCTAAAGCAAACCATTCCCGATGAATTAAACTTGGAAGGGATGAAGGTTGTTCTCGATTGTGCCAACGGAGCAGCCTACTCGATCGCCCCGATTGTTCTCGACGAATTAGGGGCACAGGTCATTCCAATCAACGTTGAACCGAATGGAACTAATATCAATGATAAAAGTGGCTGCCTGGAACCAAAGTTATTGGCAGAACAGGTCAAGATTCATCAGGCCGATATCGGGATCGCCCTCGATGGGGATGCCGACCGAGCGGTCTTTGCCGATGAAAAGGGGGAAGTGGTCGACGGAGATGCCGCCTTGGCAATCTGTGCCCAAAAACTTCACCACGAAGGACGCCTGAAAAACAATCACGTCGTAGTAACGGAAATGAGCAGTATCGGATTGGAACATTCCCTTGAATCGTTGGGAATCACAGTCAGCCGCTCCCGAGTCGGGGATCGCTATGTCCTGGAGGCAATGAAGAAAAAAGGCTGTAACTTCGGTGGGGAAAAATCGGGTCACATGATCTTTTTAGATCACAGCACGACCGGCGATGGCATGGTAGCGGCCCTGCAAGTTCTCGCCTCGATGCGCATTCAAAATAAAACGCTTTCTGAACTCGCTTCTATCTTTACCCCTTTCCCACAGGCCTTCCGAAATATTGAAGTCAAAAAGAAAGAGGATCTCGATTCGATCCCCGAAGTGTCTCAAGCAATGCAATCGGTTCGCCAGAAGCTCGGAGAAGATGGACGCCTCCTCGTCCGTTATTCAGGTACGGAATCGCTCGCCCGCATTATGGTCGAAGGACCGAATCCGGCCGTCATCGAAGCGATGGCCCAAGACATCGCGAATGCCATTCAAAAAAATCTGGGTCGATGACTCCAGCCCATACGCCAGCTAAATTAGGCGTGAATGTCGATCACGTAGCCACCGTTCGGCAGGCACGCGGTACCGATTACCCAAGTCCGCTTGAAGCCGCCCAGGCCGCGATTGTCGGTGGAGCCGATCAGATCACCATTCACCTTCGGGAAGATCGCCGCCACATCCAAACCAGAGATGTGGAACAAATTCGTCAACAAATCGCGGTAACCCTCAACCTTGAAATGGCCGCCACCGATGAGATGGTCCAAGCCGCCCTCCGCCTTCGACCAGACACAGTCACCTTGGTGCCGGAAAAAAGGCGCGAACTGACAACAGAAGGGGGGCTGAATGCCGTCCGTGGCAAAAAACGCCTCAAGAAAGTAGTCGACGACCTGCAAGGCCAAGGAATTCGAGTCAGTCTCTTTATCGATCCCCAACAAAAACAGATCGATGCAGCCCACGATTTAGGGGTCAAAATCATTGAGCTCCACACCGGCCGGTACGCCGACGCGACCTCTGAAGTAGACCAGGCGGGTCGACAGGAAGAAATCTTGATCGCCGCGCGCTACGCGAGTAGTCACCATTTTTATGTCGCCGCGGGTCATGGTCTCAATTTAGAAAATATTGATCTCATTGCGGCAATGCCGGAAATCCGTGAGTTCAATATCGGTCACAGCCTCGTGGCCCGAGCCCTCTTTGTCGGGATCGAAGAGGCAACCCGCGAAATGAAAGAACGAATCCACCAAACCTTGGGAAGCCCTTCATGATTCCGATCGTTACCGGAACGCAATCGCGTGAACTCGACCGACAGGCGATTGAAGATTACCGCACTCCGTCACTCGATCTCATGGAAGCGGCAGGACGAGGGGCCTATGAATTCCTGGAGTCGGTCTTTCCTCCCTTAAAAAAAGCGAAGGCACTTATCGTCTGCGGCAAAGGGAATAATGGTGGGGATGGTTTTGTCCTGGCCCGCTACCTGAAACAGGAATGGATCGAGCTCCAGGTCGTGTGTGTAGCACCGATCAAGGAATTGTCGCCAGATGCGCAAAAAATGGCTCGTCGTTTTAAAAAAGAGGGGGGCAAGATCATCCTTTTGAAAGAGGCGACTCAACTGAACCCCTTGTTGGCAAAAGCCGATCTCATTATCGATGGATTGTTGGGAACAGGTTTGAGTAAACGGGCCCGTTCGCCGTATCGAGAGATCATCACCCAAATCAACGAAGCCAATAAACCGACCCTAGCGCTCGATATCCCTTCTGGCTTGTGTGCCGATACTGGACAGATACTCGGCGTTGCAATCCAGGCCGATTGGACCGCCACAATGGGCTTTAGTAAGCTCGGCCTGATCCTCCCGCCAGGCTGTGATCACGCCGGCCAAGTCGAAGTGATCGATATCGGCCTTCCGGAGCCGGTCAAAAAAGGACTCAAAACAGCGTATCGTTTGATCGATGCCGAGACGGCCCGGCAGGCATTTCTCAAACGACCGAGCGAAAGTCATAAAGGGGATTTCGGCCATCTCCTGACGGTCGCCGGTTCTCCCAATAAACTCGGAGCGGGTTTAATGTCCTGTAAGTCAGCACTCCGCACCGGCGCCGGTCTCGTGACGCTCGCCTTGCCACAGAAGGCCTATCAAAAAATTCCAGAAAACTTTTTAGAGATTATGTATGAACCCTTACCCTCCACCGCCACCGGGAGTTTTGCGACACAGGCTTTTTCCTCTCTAAAAAAGATTTTGGAAGATAAAATGGTCATCGCCTGCGGTCCTGGTATCGGAACGGCCCGTTCCACCCGTAGCTTTGTCAAAAAACTGGTGCAGCAATCTCCGCATCCCCTGGTGATCGATGCCGATGGACTGAACTGTCTCGTTGATCAAGTGGAGGTATTGCGCGAAGCCAAAATCGGAATCGTAATTACTCCCCATCCGGGCGAAATGGCGCGGCTCGCCCAGATTACAACACGTGAAGTTCAAAAAGATCGACTCGGAATCGCGAATGCCTTCGCGCGAAACTACGGCGTCACTGTCGTTCTGAAAGGTTACCGAACGATCATCGCAACCCCGGAAGGAAAGATCTATCTCAACCCAACCGGTAACCCGGCGATGGCAACCGCTGGAATGGGGGATGTTTTGACTGGGATGATCGCCAGCCTCCTCGCCCAAAAGATCGAGTGGCTCCAGGCAATTACCTCGGCAGTCTATCTGCACGGACTGGCGGGAGACCGTCTCGCCGAACGGATGGGGGACCGAGGGCTGATGGCAGGAGACATTATCGATTTCATCCCCTTTTTGATTAAAGATTTTCTGACCTATCGCCGATCCAACATCGCCCGTGAAGCCTAGCACTAGCGAAAGCATTGAACAGACCTTTGAAATCGCTGCCACCTTGGCCCAGAAGCTGCCGGACCGAGCGGTCGTCGGTCTCAATGGCGAGCTGGGTGCCGGCAAGACCACTTTTGTTCAAGGGATGGCGATGGGGATCGGGATCCCCCCAGAAACCTACATTACGTCTCCTACCTTTACGATCCTGCAGGTCTATCCCGGTGAAAAAAAATTGCTCCGTCACTTTGACCTCTATCGATTGGATCAATTCCAAGAACTCCTTGATATTGGCTTCGAGGAACTAATCGACGAGGCTGGGATCACTGTCATCGAATGGGCCGATGCCTTCGACGAACTCACCCCTTATTTGACCCACCGGGTCGCGCTGCAGATCTTGACACCTTCCAGCCGCATCATTGATATTCAATCTTCATGTTAATCGTCCAAAAATACGGCGGGACGTCGGTCGCCGACCCGGAGCGGATCGAGAAGGTCGCAAAGCGGGTCCTGGAGAGCCACGCCAACGGAGACCAGATCGTCGTGGTCGTCTCTGCGATGGCGGGGGAGACCAATCACCTCCATGAGCTCGCCCACCGCGTTCATGCCGACCCGATCGGTCGCGAATACGATATGCTGCTCGCCACCGGGGAACAGGTGACAATCGCCTTGCTCGCGCTCGCCCTGCAAGCCCAAGGGGTAAAAGCGTGTGCCTTTCTCGGTCATCAGGTCCGAATCGTAACCGACAGCACCCACGCCAAGGCGCGCATTAAATCGATCGACGCCCAAATCATCCACCGCGCCTTGGAAGAGGGAAAGATCGTTATCGTCGCTGGCTTTCAAGGAATGGATGAAGCGGGCAATATTACAACGCTCGGACGAGGGGGCTCGGACACAACCGCCGTAGCCCTGGCGGCTGCCCTCAAGGCCGATTCCTGTGAGATCTACACCGATGTCGACGGAGTCTATACCGCCGATCCACGGATCTGTTCGGAGGCGACAAAGTTGGCCAAGACCTCTTACGAAGAAATGTTGGAACTCGCTGCAGCGGGGGCCAAGGTCTTACAGAACCGTTCGGTAGAACTGGCAGCGAAGTACCATGTCCCTTTGTCGGTCCGTTCATCTTTTACTAAGGAGGAGGGTACGCTCGTGACCCAAGAAGAGTCAGATATGGAACGACTCTTAGTCAGTGGGGTGACCTACGACAAAAATGAAGCAAAGATCGCCGTTCGTCACCTGAAAGACGAACCGGGGATCGCCGCGCGTCTCTTTCAACCGATCGCCGACGCCAACATCAATGTCGACATGATCGTACAGAATGTCAGCGAGGAGGGTTATACCAACCTGACCTTTACGGTCCCCCGCAACGAAGTGAAACAGGCGGTACAGATCGTTAAAAAACTGATCCAGGAATTTGAAGGGGCCTCGGTCGAAACGGACGAAGAGATCGCGAAAATCTCGGTCATCGGCGTTGGAATGCGGACCCATGCAGGGGTCGCGGCGGATGCCTTTACATCCTTGGCGGAGGCGGGGATTAACATCGAGATGATCTCTACCTCGGAGATTAAGATCAGTATCGTCTTGAGAGAAAAGCAGATGGAAAAGGCGGTCCAGATCCTCCACCGCACCTTTGAATTGGAGAAACGATAGAAAATGGGAAAAGAGAAAGTTCATCTCTATGACACGACGTTGCGCGATGGGACGCAGGGGGAGGAGATCGCCTTCACCGTCGAAGACAAACTGCGTATCACCGAACGTCTCGATGAGGTCGGCATGGCCTATATCGAAGGAGGATGGCCTGGCTCCAATCCCCGTGATCTGGAATTCTTTGCCCAGGCCAAAAAACTGAAACTCAAGACGGCGCGACTGGCCGCCTTCGGTTCCACCTGCCGGGCCAACAGTACCCCGGCGCAACATTACAAGACATTGCTGCAAGCCGAAACGCCGGTCGCAACGATCTTTGGTAAATCGTGGAAGTTTCATGTTAAGAAGGCGCTCGGCATCCCCTTTCAGAAAAACCTCGATCTGATCCACGCCTCCGTAAAATATTTAAAGAAGCAGGGGAAGGAGGTCGTCTACGACGCCGAACACTTCTTCGATGGCTTCAAAGACGACGCCGACTATGCCCTGCAATCGATTCAGGCAGCGGCCGAAGCGGGGGCAGGCTGGATCGTCCTCTGCGATACCAATGGCGGAACCCTGCCACATGAATTCGCCGCTATCTTTAAAGAAGTGCGCGAGGCCGTGAAGGCCCCTCTCGGTATCCACTGTCACAACGATACTGAGACCGGCGTCGCCAATTCAATCGAGGCAGTTCGCTGCGGCGCCCGACAGGTCCATGGCACGGTCAACGGCTTTGGCGAGCGGTGTGGCAACGCCAATCTCGTTTCGATTCTCCCGAATCTACAACTGAAAATGGGATATTCCTGTGTCAGCAAGAAGCAGATGGCAAATTTAAGAACTTTGAGCCGCTTTGTCGACGAACTGGCGAACCGCACTCCGCAAACGACGCAACCCTACATCGGTGATTCCGCCTTTGCCCACAAAGGGGGGATCCATGTCAGCGCCATCCAGAAAGATGCCCGTACCTACGAACATATCGATCCCGCGACAGTTGGTAATCGACGACGAGTACTGATCAGTGATCTGTCGGGCAAGTCCAATGTCATCTATAAGGCGGCTGAATTCGGCGTTTCGCTCGATTCGAAAGATGCCGTCACCAAGAAGATCGTCTCCGACTTAAAAGAACTGGAAAGCCAGGGCTACCAATTCGAAGGGGCAGAAGCGTCCTTTGAAATCTTAATGCACAAGGCGATGTCCAAGCACCGGCCGTATTTTCGTTTGATTGGTTTCCGGGTAATCGATGAAAAACACCCCCACGCCGGCAAACCCTATTCGGAAGCGACGATCCAGATCGAGGTAGACGGCGCCCAGGAACACAACGCCGCCGAAGGAAATGGTCCGGTCAATGCACTCGACAATGCCCTCCGCAAGGCCCTGGAACGCTTTTACCCGACCCTCAAGGAGGTACGTCTGGTCGACTATAAGGTGCGCGTCCTGGCGGGTCAGGCGGGAACAGAGAGCAAGGTCCGCGTCCTCGTCGAATCGGCCGATGATCACGATCGGTGGGGAACCGTCGGGGTTTCCGAAAATATCATCCAGGCCTCTTGGTTGGCACTCGTCGATGCCCTTGAATACAAACTTTTAAAAGATAGGAAAAATAAAGGAGAAAATTAATGGTGGGTGGCGCGGCGATGCCTTTCGGCGGGCTGCCCCCTTGTGGGGTAGCCCCTGACGGAAGGTCTTCGCCGTGACAGGACCCGCCATCACACTTGCTTTAGTCCTTGCAACCGTCATTTTCTTGCGGGCCCTTCCAATAAACCAGTCCGAACCTCTTCATAGCCTCCCGGAATCCATCGATCTTTGCCAGCCAGCGGCTCTTCCGCTCCACGGTCGAATCGACCTGAACTGTGCCACTCAAGAAACATTGATCGAGCTTCCAGGAATTGGTCCGGCTACCGCAAAAAAAATCATTCTCTATCGCGAGAGGGAAGGGGGCTTTAATCGAACAGAGGATCTCTTGACCATCCGGGGGATCGGTCCGAAGAAACTACAGGCAATTTCTCAATATATTCAGTGGTAAGGAGGTGTCAAAAATCTATCACGAATGCTTATCAATATGATAATATTCTCAATATGATAAACTCCGTCCTAATTAAGAGCTTCCATAATTTATTATATAATATCAATGGGTTATAGAAAAAATGGTCGCAAAAAATCCTTGGCATAGCGATTGCATATTTCTAGGGCGAAGGACTCATTTGAGGAGATAATGCTGTACACACAACTCAAAGCAATGCATCTAACGATGATGATGGGCAATGGAGGGCGGTTTTATGAATAAAATTTATCGGGCATTCTATCTAGCGGTCATTACACTCAGTCTATTTACCTTGGCAGCCTGTAGCTGTGTTAGCTGCGGCGGTTGCGCCAGTGGGGGCGGCGAAAGCGCTCTTCCCATTCCAGACGATGCCGAACTCGCATTCTTTCAACCGATGCCCCTCTACTATAAAGAGCGTCCCTATAGTATTCCTGCCGAAGTCGCCCATCTTGATCTCGATACCCTCGTTGATACCTGTGAAACCCCTGAAGTCCAACAGCAGATGGCAGCAGCAGGAATCCCGGGAGGTGCTTGGCTCCTCTGTAACGACTACCGGACACCGCTACGAAATGCGACGGCATCTCTGACCGGTATCGGTCATGCCAGCCCACACCAATTGCTCCATGTCCCAATGATGTACTGGCCCATTCCCCCTCTGAAGATGACGATTGGTCTTGAGGGACTTGAATATGCGATGGGTTTTGATTTTCAGTTTTCTTCAGAAGTCGGTCCACCAGAGAACAAGATCCCTTATGCCGGCTTCTATGGACTCTTTGAGCCCCTCTACACGCCGGGGATCAACCCAGGCGTTGACGATGACGCCGACCGGAACCCCACTCAAGTGATCCTGGGAGACTTGTGGGGCGACACTCCAATCGATGACAAGGACAACGTTTTGCCCTGGCTCTCAGAAGACGCCGCCTATGATCCGACGACCGGCGAGCTACTCCGTAACGCCATGGACTGGGTGAACCTCGCTGCAGAAATCGATCCACTCGACACGACAGACTCCGAATTTCCGATCAGTCACACCTACGGACCCTTTTCAAGAGGGATCCTCAAGGGAGAGGACTACGCAAGCATCGATAAAATATTTGAAACTGTTAATACCTTTACCGGCTTCCTCGATGTCGCCATCCTGACCCGGACCGGTGAAAATATCAATCAAGACGGTCATGTTCGTTTTCTCCCGAATCGAGGCATGCTCGGTTCGCTCAGTTGCATTCAAGGCGTCTGCCCTGCCTGCGACATCAGCACCTTCAACGAAGCCGCCTGCCAGAACTGCATTGTTCTTCCCGCTAATGCCACCGTCATTCAAGATACCTGCAAAAAAACAAAGCACTATGAGAGCAGTCATCTGTACGACAAGCAGGCACTTGAGGATACAAATAACCCAGTTTTTATCAGTAATCTCACAACGATCGAGCTAGAGAGGATAACAGAGACGGGGGTTGACTGCGATAAGCTGGTGGTCCCAGACAGTGGCGATTCCTCAGAGGTCTGCGCCAAGGCATGCGACCCAGCCAACGAGTGCGTCAACTGTCCAGAGGACTACGAAGCACTGACAGGAAGTGTTTCTTTTGCCTTTGATCAGGACAATTGCATGACGCAATGCACGGACAACTGCGATCTCAACGCAGGTGAAAATATTGTAGATTGCATTCAGGAGCTGCTCGCTGCCCAGGTGGCGGCTGAGATAGATGTCGGCCATTATACCGATATCTGTAAACAAACTACAACGACTGCCTGGGAATCACCCTATGCCAACAATCCAAACCAAAAGGTACCCCCCAGGGTACCCCCCGGTGGGATTCAGCCCCCACCAGGAGGTGGTGGAGGTTGTCCAAGCGATCCCTATGATTGTCCGCCGGACTGGATGCAACCTGAAGCTGATCTGAGTCGGCTCAAGATGGTGGATCCGGGTATGCTGGGTAGCATGATCGGTGGTACCGTTTTTAACCCACTAGCCCCAATGCTTCCTAGCAGCATAATCGATAGTGGTACCTTCAACAATTGGTTCGCTTTGAATGAAGGGGCAATAAAGAACAGACCAAAAACGACAACCAGCTTCACGCTTCCCACGATCAGTAATTACCTTGTCGTCGTCAACCGTGGCGGAACCAACTGCTTCAATACCGGCATTCTGGCCCGTAATCCCGAGCTCGATGCAGCTGGTGACTTTGTCGATGCCGATGCCGATACTTGGCCCGATACTGAAGGGGTCAAGGTCTACAACAGTGCCAGTCTGGTCGCCACGATCGATGAGAATAACGATCTCGGTGGGAACAAATGCGGTTACCTCACTTTTTATACAATCAATAAGGGGGTGAGTGGTGAGCCAACGGTCGAACCGGTCCGGTATACACCCGATTCAACGGAACCGGATGACCTCGAGATCTTCCGACTCCCGACACTTCCGAACCCAACATCACTCGTCTTCGGTGATTTTAATGCCGACGGCATGCCCAATGATATGGCGGTCTTCGCCCAAGGATCCCCCGCTGAAGGACTTAAGGGGGGAGTGACCATCGCCTTCTGTCGACCCAATACGGAACGCTACATTACGGCGAATGAAACCGATAAGTTCAAGCTCAATGAGAAGGACTTTCCGGTCTGTAACACCGGCTATATCGTCAAGGATATCCCCTTTGAAGAGGACACGACGCATGTCGGACCACACCACCCCTGGTGGGGAACCGCTGCCCTCTTTAAGGGACGTAATCTCAAGATTCCTACCCTATTTACCGGTGGCACCTTTCCCTCGAAAACGAAGCGCCCCACTAAAATCGTTGGCACCTTGACCGGGAATGCCGATAAAGCGGCGTCTACATCTCCCAATGCGGCGATCCCGATTCGAGACAAAGGATTAGATCAGATAGTGGGTCGCCCCGGGCTTGTGATAGCCTCTGACCTGGCAATCACCTTCAGTGACTCCTTTCAGGCAGGCAAGGACTACTTCTATGTCCTCTTGAACAGCCTGAATGAGATCGATTTGGCTTATCGTTGGTACAACGATGTCAATTTTGATTTCAATCCCTATCCAACGAATAGCCTGTCGACGGCACCGGGCGGCACCGTTCCACCGATTGTCCCGAAGCTGGCCCAAGGACTCGCCAACTACCCGCTCGGAATCACCAACGCCCGGACCGGAAATTATCTCTACCATCAAAAGGGAGGTGGGGGCGATGTCGGCATTATGGAATCAAGGTCGATCGACCAGGCGGGTCGAGGGTTCTACAAAGTCAAGGAACCAGGAAAACATATGCGAACCCACTGCAACGACGTCGTGATCGGCTTTAATAACGGTCGCTGGCAGGGAGGGGGCTGTGTCTGGAAAAATACGACAGGCGATATTGAGAT
>CAZXZM010000002.1:30304-35200 GCA_964645365.1 uncultured Pseudomonadota bacterium
GCCGGCCAATCCCACAGGTCTGTACCGGTGCGTTTGAGATGCCCTCTTTTGAGGACTGCACTGATTCGACGACCCCGGTTTATGCTCAGGCTACCTTTGAACATAACGGGCAGCGAACCGCTAACTGGGGAGACAAATACTGGGCCCCGACCAAGCTGAGCTTCTTAAGCATGATCGAGACCACCTTCTCTGTGAACCTGCAGACCGAACGTTCGATGAAGCCAGACGGCGAATCGTTCTTCATGTATAAGGGCAACGACGGGAAGTACGACTTTAACATGGAGTTTGATAGCACCTTTGACTTGAGCGCTATCAATGGCGCCCCCTTAAAGCTCCCTTTCACAACCGTGGGGCTCGGTGGCGGTGGAAGCAGCGCCCTGCCTGACGATGAGTGCCAAAGCGCGCACTATGAAGTCACGGAGATTATTACCGATACCTATGGCTTGGAGTCCCAAGGAGGGGCTGAGACAGGCATGGACATGATGAAATTCACGGCCAATCCAGAAACACCCTCGCTCCATCGCTGTCAGCAACGCCATCCGTACGATCCAGTAGCACAGGCCTGTTGCGTGATGACCCAACATCAGGAGAGTGCTCAGTACACCGGCTGGGAGAATCTGCAAGCCTGGTTTGATAAATCGGCTCCGGAGTGCGGTGCCGAAGATCCGACCGCCTGTTGTGTCTTGCAAAATCAACCGAAGAGTCCAGGGGACCCACTCCCTTATGTCGATTATGAGTCAGACCTACCGGTGGTCAACAATGCAACCTTTGATCCGAACTCTGAGCTCTGTGAATGTTTAGAGGAACGGGAGAACTGGCAACAGGCAACGGCCAGCTTTGACGCTGGAGACATCATTGCAGCGGCCTATATAGCCGCCTATGAAGCCTACTATTGTGACTGTACGGAAGGGGCACTCGATCCGATGGGCTGGTGTCAAGAACCGTCCTGTGATGATCTCTTTACAGACGAACAGAAGCTTGATCCGGGCTATGCCGAGGCCTATGAATGCTGCGAGGAAAATGACGGCAATATCGTTGCCATGCTTGCCAACTGTCCAGAAGGGGATACCCCTGAAGAAAAGGCGGACGACTGCGGAAATCTCATCGAGATCAGCCTTGTCGGTGATATCGCCGAAGGAGCCGAGATCACTATCGGAGATGTCAATATCAACAATGTTCAGGCCTGCTGTCAGATCATCAACAATACAGGCGAGCAATTTGACAACTCCTACGCCTTTAACAAGGCCTGTCAAATAGGCGAAAAGTCCGATCCTTGTGAGCTCTTCTATAACACCTATGGCGTGTTACCACCGGAATGCATCCTGCAACCGGGCGGCGAAATCGTTGGTCCGACCGCGGCACTCGCCTGCGGCAGCGAGGCCTTCCAAGTACTCGATGAAGACGGCAACGCGGCCCAGACTGATAAAAACGGAAAGATCGAGATCGAACAGTTCCGGAGCTATAGCTTCGTGATCGATCCCAACGTGGCGGCTGCACCGGGTCAACCCTCGATCGCTTCGATCATCAAGGGACAGACAGTGGTCACTGATCCAGACGTAGTGAAGCCGCAGGCGGTCGTTACTCCGTCTGTCGAGCTGATATGGACCGGTACAGCACCCACAGTTGATTCTGTCTCCGAAGCAACAATCAGTTACTCGAATGCCGATGACGCCTTCAAGGCAAATAAGGCGGTTCTTGCGAGCGGTAGCTTCATCGGAACCAAAAAAGTGGAGATCGTCTTTACCGGGCGTCCTCCCGTCGGAACCCGAAGCAGCAAACAAGCGGTCGCAGCCGGTGTCACGATTACTGATCCACTTGGCAAGACGATGCTGACCACCTGTAACATGACACTCAAAGGTGGTATCGAAGGAGGGGGTTGTACCTTGACCCGGACGGCGGACTCCAGAAAGACCGCTCCTCTGGCGATGGCCTTGATCCTCGGCCTGGCGTTCATTCCTTTGAGCTGGCTCCGCCGGCAGAAGGTCCGCGCCCGACGGTAAGACTGTTTTAAGAAAATGACTTAAAAAACCCGGGAGGAAACTCCCGGGTTTTTTATTGGCACCGCGACCCACTATCTGATCTAATCCTTTTCCCATGTCTCGAATCGGGATCGCCGCAATTGTACTCCTCCTTCTGACAGGAATGTCAGGGCAGGCCGCCGATAAAGTTTCCCTGGAGGTGCTGATAGGGGGAGGCGTTGGAGATCAGGGCCAAAAGGGGTTCCATTCTCAGCTTGTTACCGATACGAGCGCTTGGCAGAAACTACACGGTCGTCTGATCGGTGGACGCATTCCAAAACCGGCGCTCCCGAAGGTTGATTTCAAGCAAAACCTCTTGATCTATATCGGTCTGGGGCAAAAAAACAGCGGAGGGTATGGCATCAGTGTCCCTGCCACCGCACCGCTGGAAGGGGGGATCGTCACGATTTCTCTGCAGGTCACCCAGCCCAAACCGGGGAGTATGGCGATCACTGTCATTACCAGCCCCTTTATCATTATTAAAATACCCCGTTCCGGGGTGCAAGAGATCCGATTAAAACAAGCCGATGGAACGATCACCGGCACACTCTCCGTTCCAAAACCGTGAGCGAATCCCTTCAAGTGCTCACACCACGTGAGGCTCGAACCGTTAGCGCGCTAACCGAAGTCCTTCTCCCCCCATCGAACCGTTTTCCCAAAGGGGGAGGAGAACTCCCAATCGCCGAATGGGTCGATACCCATCTCACAACAATCGATCGCCTCATGCGGTGGGGTTACCGACTTGGGTTATTTGTTATAAATATAGTATTTATATTCAGTAAGTTAGCTCTTATTTATAAAGTAAAACTTGATAATAGAAAGCGGGGGTGGGACCGACTGTCGCGGGTCCAGTTTTATCCCTTACGAATGCTCCTCCGTCTCGTCACCTCGGTCATCTATCTCGTTTATTACAGTGATCCAGAGATCGAAGCAGCGATCGGTTATCAGCGCCCCCTCCCGAAAACAAAGGGAATCATTCCGAGCGGTAACCTGATCACCTCTAGGGATACCGACCAAACCATTAAAACTCAGGTCTGTATTATCGGTTCCGGTGCTGGGGGAGCGATTGTTGCGCGACAGCTAGCCGAACAGGGGGTTGATGTCGTCGTCTTGGAAGAGGGGGGCTACTTTCACGTCGACGATTTTAAGAAAACCCCCTTGGAAGTTGTGCGGAAGGTTTATCGCTCCGCCGGAATGTATGCAACGATCGGCTGGCCAACAATTATTGTTCCAACCGGTCGTGCGGTCGGGGGCACTACCGTCATTAATTCAGGGACCTGTTTTCGGCTCCCTGAATCGCTGTGTGAACGGTGGCGGAATGAATTTGGACTCCGCGCCCTCCATTACAAAGATCTACTTCCCTATTTTGAGGAGATTGAAAAAAATCTCCGCGTTGCACCGGTCGCCAAGGGACTTCAGGGAAATCACAGTAACTTGATCGATAAGGGACTTGCCGCCTTAGGCTATAAAGGGCGCCCCTTAGTTCGTAATGCACCGGGATGTGATGGTTCCGGACACTGCTGTTTTGGTTGTCCAATCGATGCCAAACAAAGTCTGCACCTTTCTTATATCCCCCAAGCTCTTGCCGCCGGAGCAACGATCTATACCGGTTGTCGTGCTGAACGGATTGTTTCCTTGGGGAGTCATGGGGTACTCGTTCAGGCAAAGCGGCTGTCGGTTCAGGCCGATACTGTTGTCTTGGCGGGTGGGACCCTGAATACCCCACAAATGATCCAACGAAACAAATTGTTACCGGGGAACCGTCATGTCGGGCGACATATTTCACTTCATCCCGCAGCAAATGTAAAAGCTCTTTTCGAAGAAAAAGTGGAGGCCTGGAAGGGGGTCCCGCAAGGCTACTGGATTGATTGCATGAAAGACCGTGGGGTTACATTTGAAGGGGCCTTTACGCCCCCCGGTTTCGGGAGCCTTACGTCGGGCCTCGAACGAACAGCCCATCACCACCTCATGGAAAATTATGACAGAATGGCTGCCTTCGGCTTTATGCTAACCGACCACAGTGGGGGTTCTCTCTTCAGCCTTCCTGGGAACGAAAGTCTTTTCCTCTACAGCATTAAAAGAAACGAACTCCCAAGATACCAGGAAGCGATCGCCTTTTTGGTCGATGTCTACGCCGCGGCGGGGGCGAAACAGATCTATCCCGGTCTTCGTTCATTGCCAGAGGTTACGCCAGAAGAGGGGGGAGAAGCCGTCCGTGCCCTCAAGTTGAAACGAACCGATCTCGAACTCTCTGCCTTCCATCCGCTCGGTTCCTGTCGGATGGGGACCGATGAATCGAATTCAGTCGTCGATTCCTACGGCCGGATGCATCGCTATTCCAATGTCTATATCGCCGATGGATCGCTTTTTCCGAGCTCCCTCGGGGTCAATCCACAAGTAACAATCATGGCCTTTGCCTACCGGGTTGCCGATACCATTGCAGCACATTATGGGTGAGCCGCACCCTTGTCATTCTGAGGGAGTGAAACGACCGAAGAATCTCGTCGTCAGAGGCGAGATCCTTCGCTATCGCTCAGGATGACAACGAATGGCTCTTGATTTCTGGTGCCGAATTCAGAATAGTTCCCCTCTCATGTCTGAAGGCCCTATCCACCAACTGAAACCCGACCCGACCGATCCAATCGAGGAAACGGTCCACACCCTTTTAAGACAAGTCGGAGAGGACCCGGAACGAGAAGGACTGGTCCGCACCCCTCATCGAGTCGCTAAGGCCTACCGCTATCTTTTAAAAGGGTATGAGGAAAACCCAGTTGAAATCCTCAATGGAGCGCTCTTTACCGAAGACCACGAGGAAATGGTGACGGTCAAAGATATCGCTATTTACAGCCTGTGCGAGCACCACCTCTTGCCCTTTTTT
>CAZXZM010000003.1:0-2846 GCA_964645365.1 uncultured Pseudomonadota bacterium
GAGAGACGAATCCCACTTGATGAATTGCGCACTGAAGCGGGCCTTGCCGATTATGTGTCTCTGGAAACCTTTACGGGTCTGGCGCAACTGATGTTGACCCCCCCTGACTCATCCCAGGCCACTTATGAAAAGCTGACGTCGCAGACGGAACGCTTCTTTATTGTCCTGCAAGACATCAAGGATCGCCTCCCCACGCTGGCCGATCCATCCGGGGGTTACAGAACTGACTTCCGCGTCCTCAACGACGGTCGCTTCCATCAGGGAATTTCTGCAGGGAGTAGCCGACAGAACGATACCGTCGATACCTATACCTACTGGTTTGTGCCGAGTGACGCCGGGTTTACGCTGGAACAGTATGTTGAGGTTATCCATGACGCCTCCGGCTACGCACGAATCGATCCAAACTTTTTACACTCCTCTGTCGTCACTGATCATCCTGATGCCGATCCTGATCGCGTTTACACCGACACCGAACTCAAGATTCCACTCGCCGACAACCTTCTCTACCGGATCAGTGTAAGCCGTGAACCGGTCACATTCGCCGGCGGGGTTCACCTGTCAGCCTGGGTCCTAGAAGAACGTCACAATGTGAGTCGGCAAGGCTTCTACGACAATGCCGGGGCCTGGGGATTTATCCCGGTCACAATTCCAGGCAATGGAGGCACTGCACGGGAAGGATGGATGGTCATTCGAGGCGGTATCTTAAATTCCAATGCGCCGGTCGATCGCAATTCGCAGGTGGAAAGTCAGGGGCGCGATGGATTGGTCTTGTTTGCCGAAGAAACGACTTCGGCCGCCGCCGCCTATGCACGAACCGGCAATCTACAGGAATGGAGCTCTGGTGATTCCACCGTGCTCGATTACCGCATCGGTCGCATCGTCGATCATGAAGGGAACGGCCTGTAGGATAGACTCAAGAGAGATCGCGCTTCCAGACCCTCTCTAGATTTTCGATCTGAAAAGTAGCCGCGACTTCCTGGAGAAAGGTTTGTCCGACGAAATCAAATTCGGCCGGCGTCAACTTCGATCGGATACCGGCAAGCAAACAGGCCAGGCTCCATTCCTCCCGATAGCCTCCCACAAGTAAATCTTCGACAACGCGGGTCAATGTCTTTCCGGAAGCAAGCATCTCCTGTATGGCAACCGCCTGACGACCACAATTTAAGACATGGTCTCGGACCTTTTGCTCCTCAGTCCCGAGGCAACCAGCATCGACAAGCCGAATTGTGTCCTGGTCGGTCACCTCTTGATTCTCAAAAACATTCAATCCCGAGTCGAGATCGGCAGCACCATGGGCCCACAACATTGGATGAAAGGAGACGGCACGGACAATCAACTCGCGAGCACGCGCTGTATCGCGTCGAGCCAAGGCCAATCGAATCGCGTCGATCAATAGATGGTCCACCCTTTCCTGTAAGATGACTTCATCGGCCACCCCCATCGAGTCGGCATTGTGCCGTGCGGCCCGAAGGCTGAAACGATCTCGTTGCAAAATACGGTAAGGGGTCATGAGATCTGGAATAACTTCCAAGCCAATGCGATAGGCATCAACATTGCTGACCGCCGAAACCACTTGTTGCTCCCGGAAACGATTGACCATTAAACGCAACTGTTTTTTGGTAAAGCGCCAGAGAGTCGTTTCACCGGCGATTTGATTCATGGCACGTAGCGTCCTCCCAAGAATCGGATGGCCGTGAATCGCGCGGCGATCACCATCGCGCATCATGATACAACCATAGAGCTCTTTGACGACATACCCCCCACAGGCATAGACAACCGCCTGCGTCCCCCGACCAATCTCTTTGAAGGTAACGCCAGAAAAGAGGTGATAAATCGCCTCTTCGGAAAAAGAGGGGTGAAAGAGCCACTCCTGGGCTGGATACAAAAGGTCTTCAGCCACAATACGGGGGGAGGCCATAAGAAAATCGGCATAGCCAGCCAACGAGAAAGGAAAAATTGGACGCCCGGCTGTATCGGGAAGGGCCAGTTCCCGCGCCTTCCGCTCGTAGGCATATAAAACTTGTGAAACGGCATGCGTCAGCGGGCTATCAGGCGCTCTCGCAATGAGGGCCTGTAGTTCACGTTGCCCTTCTTGGAAATTTGCCTGTTGGCGAGAAAGGAGACGGCGGGCGATATCGGGGCGCCCTCCTTCTCTCAGGACGCGCGCCAGCTCTGGAACCGGCCCGCCAACGAGCTGGTAGGGGCTAGAAGCGACCGCAAAGGTATGGGCCCCTAATTGGGCCACTAAGGTGCCAGCGTCGATAGTGGCTGCCGCAATGAACATGCCCCCTTTTCGGCGCGGGAGCCGAAAAGTTGTGTCCTAGAGGAGGTCCTGGAATTCGTGCTTCAGGCCGCGGGAGGCGAGGCTCGCGATCGCATCGGCACAGGATTTATCTTTGTAAAGGACCTGATAGATTTCTTCACAGATCGGCAGGTCCAAAGAGAGTTTTTCACTGAGGCGATGAACCGCCTCTGCTGTCGCCACCCCCTCAGTCACTGCTTTACGTTTTCCGAGGATGGTCTCCCGCGTTTTACCTTGAGCCAGTTCCAATCCCATCGTCCGGTTACGTGATAGATCACCGGTACAGGTCAAAATCAAATCCCCCAAACCGGCCAGCCCGAGAAAGGTCAAGGGTTGTGCCCCGAGTGCCTGTCCCAAACGAGTCATTTCATTCAAGCCCCGCGTCATCATTGAGGCACGTGCACTGTGGCCCAATCCCAGACCATCGACGATCCCGGCGGCAATCGCGATGATGTTTTTGATCGCCCCCCCCACTTCGACCCCAACGATATCGGAACTTTGGTAGAGCTTGAAGAAAGGAGACGACATCATTTCTTGAACCTTT
>CAZXZM010000003.1:2856-16313 GCA_964645365.1 uncultured Pseudomonadota bacterium
GATTCATTAATCCCGGCTAGTGTCGCCCCCGCTGGTCTTCCCTCGGCAACCTCGCGTGCAAAGGTCGGACCGGACAAAAAGAGGAGTTGCCGTTCACAGCAACCGGGAAGAATTTCTTCGAAGACATCCTTAATCAGCTTTAAGGAACTAATCTCAATTCCCTTAGAGGCGCTGACGATCGGAACGGCAGGGGCAATAAATCCCTTGGCCTCTGCAATGACACTGCGGACATACTGAGCAGGAATGACAGAGACCAAAAGGTCCCGATCGGTACAGACCTCCTCAAGAGAACCGGTTGCCGTGAGTTTTGCATCAAGAGAAATCTGGGACAGGAAGGATTCGTTTTCGTGTCGTTCGTTGATCGCGACGATGACTTCTGGTTCTCGTGCCCAAAGCAGCACCTCATGCCCCTTGGCCGCCATCACCTGCCCCAGAGCGGTCCCCCAGGCCCCTCCTCCAATCACCCCGACACGACGCGACATGGGGCCAACTTACTGAAAAGACACCCCTTTCACAAGTCCGTTATCAAAATGAGAAAATTATCATTTTGATAGACAATTTAGGGATCTATGAAGAAGGTGTTTTTTATATAACCTATTGAAATTACTTAAAAATAAAAATTAGGCCGCACCGCGTCCTTGGCCTTATAATTGCATCATATAGAGGTCGCTATGCGTCTAGTGTGGGTCGGTCAGCTTGTCTTTATCTTCATCCTCGGAGGGTTCCTACCGCAAACGTCTTGGGCCCAAGGTCAGGAGATGCTCCAAAAAACTGGAGTAAAACTCAGCACCCCGGCTCCGACAGGGAACGCTAAAATTGGCAGTAAGGTTGAAGGGGCCTTCGATGCAAAACGCACTCTCCGCGCCACGCAAGTCCTGACGAAAGGCACTCCGGAAACAGTCAAAGAGGGAACGCCTAAGACTCCAACCGTCACGGTCACCGCACAGCCGGGTGGGAATGAAGGACGGTGTAAAACAGATAAAGAATGTGATGACGGCAAGGCGTGCACGAAAGACCGCTGCAATACGCAGACCTCTCAATGTGAGAACAAGCCGCTTGAAAATTGCTGCGAAAAAGACAGCGACTGTCCCGCAACGGGAGACCAATGCACCGTCAATAGCTGCGACAAGCAGACGCGAACCTGTGAAATCAAAAAGAAGTCGGATGGGTCCTCCTGTAATGACAGAGATCAATGCACCAAGGGAGATATCTGCAAAGGGGGGCAATGCGGCGGTGTATCGGAGCAACCGAAAAGTTGTTACCCCTTTAGTTCCGGAACACCTGGCAAAGGAATTTGCAAAGAGGGGACAACAAAATGTGTCGATGATTCGTGGACAACCTGTGATGGAGCCGTTGGTCCCAAGGATGAAGTCTGCAACAACAAGGATGATGACTGCGATGGAGAGATCGATGAGGGCTTAAGCCGCGCCTGCTCCAATGCCTGTGGCAATGGCAAGGAAACATGTGAAAGTGGGGCCTGGAAAAATTGCAGTGCGCCAGACCTGTCGGCTGATCCGGGAGATGAATGCACCCCTCCCGGAAACACCAATGAGTGCCTCACTGGGGTCTTGGCCTGCGAAGGACTCAACCTCCAATGCAAAACTACCCCCAAAGAGAGTGGGGCAAGCTGCAGCGATAACGATGCCTGCACGAAAGGGGATCAATGTGACGGCAACGGGGTCTGCAGCGGAACCGATCTGCCGGCCACCGATCTCGATGATGGCAATGACTGTACGGCCGATAGTTGTGATAGCGCGACAGGACCGACCCATACACCCGTCGCCGATAACACATCGATTGCCGATGATGGGGATAAATGCACCAAGGATATCTGTCTTGCTGGGAAAGAAAAACATCCCGCTTTAAGTGACCCGACCCCTGATGCAGCGGGTCCCTGTCAGGAAAGACAGTGCAGTCCCAACAATGGATGGGGCAACACCAACAAGCCAGATGGCGTAATCGATGCGGGCACTCTCGGTGGTGAATGCAGTTACGACAACGACTGTGACACGCAAGGGACCCAACAGCGTACGGAAAAGAAATGTTCTACTGGCGCACTCATTACCACTCCAATTACCGAAGATTCTCCGAACTGCGTCCAGACCGGCGTCACCCCCCATGCCAGTGACGATTCCTGCCAGGTCAATAGCTGTGCAGACAATCAGGTCGTCTCGACACAGATTACTGCGTGCACCGGTGGCGATGGCTGCTGCCCGGGGGGCTGCAATACTAGCGCGGATACGCTGGACACTGACTGCCCACAATTTTGTGGCAATGGAACGATTGAAGGGACCGAAGAGTGTGATGATGGAAACCAGACCGATGGTGACGGTTGTTCCCCTACTTGCACCAATGAAACCCTCTGCCCCACACTCACCTGCATGCCACAGGATCCGGTCTTGGATGGTGATGGAAAAGCTCAGATCACCTGTGTCGCCTCGGGTGGGAATATCACCTCCGCCACGATTGGTTGTGGACCTGATTGTCAGATCGATGACACGACCGACACGACGGCAACTTTTACAGTTACCGGAGCCGACACACGCAACTTTACACTTGATTCAGTGGAAGGTCCCGGAAACCCCCGTACCGATTGCCCTGGCAATGTCACAATCACCCCCATCGAATTGATTCCAGAGTGCGAGGTGACCTGTGACCATCTTTCGATTACCCCCGATGGACAGGTCGTCTGCAGTGTCAGCTATAGCTATGACACCCCCACAAATACCGGTAAGACCAAAAAGAGTGGGGGTGGATCGATCGTCGGGGGGGCCTATATCCAACAACAGCGCCTCCTAACCGGCGGGATGGAGGTCAATACCCAGCAGAGCGCCCGCTATTTAGCGGTCACCGGCTACCAAAAGAAAGGGTTCCAGGTAGAACAAAGCAGAGGGGGGGCTCCTCAGACCTACCAACTCGCCGCGCAACAGGTGGCGCAGGTCAACTCTCAGATAACAGATGCCATCCCCGCAGCGACCTATTCCTGTCATATCACCCTGCCAGATGGGACCGAGGTCTCGGTAGGAGATGGTGCTTCACCTAACCTGAACATCTTGGCCAGCGAATACCATGAACTCGGAACAGAGGGATGTTTCACCGTCACCTGTACCGTCACCGACGGAAACGGAGTGACCACCGAAGAACCCTGCGAACAGGAACTCTGCTTCAGTGATTGCGCCTCCAGCTTCACGGCAACGGAAATCGAAGCGGGGAATGATGTCGGCTGCAGCCTCGACTCAGCACCGAACAACGTCAGCTGCTCCTATAACTTTAATGACGGCCCACCGACCGCCCCCTTGGAGGATACCTGCTCTGTCCCCGATGAGATTATCAATACCACCGGCGTCCACACCCTGAATGTCGATTGTGAAGGGATCGAATGCACCTCCACCCTAACGGTCAAACCGAAGTGCGAAAACATGCTGATCAATGGTGAAGCAGTACCAGCGGGTCCCTTCTATTCTCAGGAAGAGAACACCTTTGAACTTTTGGTCGATGCCTTTGGAGCCACCTCCTGTACCTTTATGATTAATGGAACGGCCCATGAAGGAACACTCGATGACGAAGGACAATGCACCTTCACCTACACCCATCCAGCCGATTCAGACACGAATATTTCTGTCACCGCAGTGGTCGAAGGAAATGGCCAAGTCGCCGATGATTGTCCGGCACAGACAGTTCCTCTGACCCCTTCCACCTGTGGAAACGGCGATCCAGAACCGGGTGAAGAGTGTGACGACGGGAACGATGACCCGGCCGATGGCTGCAATGCCTGTCAGCCCACCTCTTGTGGTGACGGCATCACCCGCACCGACGTCACTTATGAAAATGACACGGGCTACGAAGAGTGTGACGACGGCGGTGAAACTGAAAATTGCACGGCCGACTGTCGCCTGAAAATTTGCGGCGATGGAGCTGTCAATCGAACCGGAGAGGAATGTGATGGCGAAACCGGCTGTGGAGCTCCTGGAACTTCCTTGCAATGCCTGTGGGAACCGAACTGCAGCGCTGTCTCTGTTGCTGGCTTAGACAATGGTGTCTCGCTCTCTGTCCCGGTCTCGAATGCAAACCAGGTCTGCTATGACGATCCGAACAGCGACGCTCCCCCAGTCTGTTCCCAAACCTCACTGGGAACAACAAATGCCCAATTCGATGTCTTCTGCGATAATAACGAACCAGGGACTTATGTCGTCTATGTAGAACGGAACGACGTTGAATCGGAACTGACCTGTGGCTCCTTTGACTTAGACTGTGGCCCGACGTGTGGAAATGACGAAAAAGAAGAGGGAGAAGAATGCGACTTCAGCGATCTGAATGATCCCAATTATGCCAATTGCAACACAGACACATGCACGATCAACCCCTACTGTGGCGATGGAGAGGTCAATGGAGATGAAGACTGTGAACCGCCGAGCACAACGATCAGTGAAACCCTTCAATGCGACGAAAGTTGCCACCACGTCCATATCACACCGGAAGTTCCCCCGGAAATAACCACCAGTTGTGGCGATGGGGTCATCAATGGAACCGAAGAGTGTGACGGCACCGATCTCGGAAGCTATACCTCCTGTGCTTCGCTCGATGCCGGGTTTACGGGGGGAGAAATCAGTTGCACCGAGGGTTGTACAATCGATCGCTCGGGCTGCACGACCGACACCGACCCCTGTGCCCAATACGCCGACAATGAAGCCAAATACGCCTGCTGCCAGACCTATCTCGCCACTACGCCACCCGACGCGAAACAGAAGGCCTACTACGACGGAGCCTATACCACGAATCAGGAAGTAAACGCCCGGAGCTACTACGACACTATGGAGTCTTATGGTTCTCGGTATGGAGCGGTCGATTCGGGACTCTTCGGCTGCTGTGTCGAAGGTTTGATCGATTACGAACTAGATGGAGAACTCGACTCCGAAACGGCACGGAATCTCAAAAAGACCTGTGACTGTAAGCGTAATCCTTACTCAACCGCCTGCCTCGACTGCTGGGCCCCGCAACAGGCCACACAACTCCAGATGTGCATGGAAAATGAAAAATACGCGATCAAAAAAGATATGCGGGCGACCTACAAAGGGGAACTCGCAAAGAGGGCCTATAAAGAGAAGCTTCCCGATCGACCAACACGTTTTTCTGTGACGCAAGACGTGAATCGACAGCAGATGATTTGGCAGACTCAAACCTGGCAGAATGCAACCCAGGTACTCCAGACCGGCACGAATCTTGGGGCGGAACAACCAGTGGCAGTCATGCAACAATACGACGTGAAACAAATGAAGTACCGCCCGACCGGAGCCCGTGCCGCTATGGACCTGTGTGGGTGTGAAGAGCCACAGGATCTTCCGAAAGATGATCTCTCTTGTGACAATCGCTTCCTCTTCCTCCGAGAGGTCTTTGGATTCGCCTGTCTCGACCCACAACAGGTCGAAACGCTAAAACTCTACGGGGCCGATATTGCCTATGACGAAGAGGTACGAATTTACACGCTGACGAGCCAACGTTATCCGAAAGAATGTGATGCACTGAAACAAAGGGGCGCGCCAAACCAAAAGCAGGCCCTTATGAAAAAGAAGGCAGCGCGGGCTGAAAAAGGCGAGGTCGAGTCGATGGCCGATGAGGCGCAATACGAAAAAACCGACTGCGTCACCGAAATTCCAGAGTGCCTCTGCAGTCCTCCCCCGGAAGATGAGCCAATCGTCGAGCTCACCTCCACCGACCCTGAGCCAGAACCAGGACCAGAAGAGGGGGACGAACCGACACCGCCAGACCCTCCCAGTATCGTCCAGAAGGAGCCGGAACCCGCACCGAAAGATCCAGGCACTTGTATTTGTCGGACCGGCGCACGCGACATCGTCTGCTCTAACCTAGATGAACCAATCTTTGCCGATAAAGATTGTCCGTGGGCCCCAATGTTTGCCCCCGAGCTGGACAACCCCGAAGACTATACTGACCTCCGTGAAGCGGGTGAAGAGTATTATCGTAAGGGGGATTTCGAAGCAACCCGCACCCGCATCGAACCACTGGCTGCCCGGATGGTCCCAGTCTGGCAAAAGAAATTTCATAACCTTAAAGATAAAAAGAAACTGCCACCAATCTTTGCTGTCGAGATCCCCAAGGATTTTAAGGGGAAAAAGGAAGACCTAGTCGCGAAGGTGCTTTCCATCGAACCGGATCATCTGAAACTTGAAGAAAAAACCGACCCGACTACCGGAAAAAAGAAGACCAAGATCTTTGTCAACAAACCTCATCCACTCCCCCCACCCGTTAAGGGAAAAGTAAAACCGAAGCCTCCCTTGGCCCCTCCTGAACTCGACACAAAGGGGTCCGGCCTAGATGATGAAGCGATTGAGATGGTCTCCTTTGACGATGCCCTCGCCTTTACCGGCGATACCGTTACTCCGAATGAGCAGTTGGTGGTCTTGCCCTACAACGTTCCTAGTGTCCAAGGGGGGGGCTGTTCCCTGGTCCGCCAGGACACTTCCCAACGAACCGCTTGGCTCCTCATCCTCTTAGCGCTTCTCCCCCTGAGCCTTGCACGGCGTCTGCGGCGGTTGCCAATAAAGGGGTCCAATCGTTAATTGGGCCAAGTGATAGAAGACCATCGGCACAATCGCCGCTCCCGGAAAATAAGTGAGAATTAAATAGAGGCCCGCCGGCAAGGTCTTTTGCGTCATTGTATAGAAGAGGGCCGATTGATCGCTTGAGGGAAATTTTTTGACGAGCCCCCGAAAGACAATTGAAATCACCGCCTGTAAAAGCAAAACCGCCAACAGGCTTTTTCCCAACAGGCCCCAGGGAGATCCTGCTGGAATCTGCCCTGCCCCAACAAAGACAAAAAAGGCGATCACCATCTGTTCGGGTCGGGTCAAGTAGCGAACGAGCCTATCGAGCGGGAGGAATCGTCGTGCCACCATCCCTAACAACAGTGGGAACAAGAAGTAGAAGAGAAGTTGGCCCATCATCCGGCCGGTATCTACCTGAATCGCTGTCGCCATAAAAAAACGAATCAGTAACGGAGTTATCACGACACCCAGGACCTGGCTTAAGAAAACAATAACCAGGGCGAGACGATCATTGCCGCGATCGAGGCGTGTAAAAAGCACCGCGGAGGTCAAGGTGACCGGAACAGCCCCAAGCACGGCAAAGCCGGCTACAATAGGTTGCCCTCGAAAAAAGAGCCAACCACAACCCCAGGCGAGCAGTGAAAAAACACCGTAATTAAAAACGAGGCTGAAACCAATCGTCGGAAACTTCCTACCTTCGTGCAATAGGGTGGAAAGCTGCTGTTCTAGTCCGACAAAAAACATAATCACAAAGAGGAAAATGTGTCGGTAACGAGCAAACGATTGCGAAACCGACGGACAGAAAAAACCGGCGATCAGGGCCAGGGTCAAGAGAAGGGCCAGGAAATATTTATTGAGGAAGGCCTTCAAGCTTGAGGCATTCCTTGGAAAATATTGAGATCTTTTTTGAAACGAGCTCGCACCCCCAAAAGTTCCTTACGGCTAAAACCGAGTTCCTCAGCGATTTTTTGAATCTCGCTATTCTCTTCGGCCGAAATCCCTGCTTCAATCGCCGCAACAATAAAAAGGGATTCCAAAAGATCCCAACGTTGGTCATCGGTCGCTATTTTTTTAAACTCCCGCGTAATCAAGTAGTTATCGACTCCTCCAAGCAATTGATTTTGGCTTTTAGCAATCTCGGCCACCAAGACCGCCTGCGATTCTTCAAGGTGGTCGATCTCCATCAGGATTTTTTCAATCTGGGTCTTCTCTTCTTCTGATATATGAAGATCGGCATGGGCGACACGTGCAAGGATCGAGGCAAAAAGGGCCAAATAACGTGCCTGGCTGATCGGCAAGGCCTCGAGCGACCGAACGATATGACGAATTGATTCAGTCTCTTCGGCAACCGAAGGGGAATGACGCACCCCCTCTTCCGTTGCACCCTGTTGTTGTACGCCTAAAAACTTTAGAAAGGATTTAACCATGGAATAGACCTCAACCAAAAAAAGTTTCGGCGACCTTATAGATCTCCGAGTCGATTGTCTTGATTTTTTTGGTCACGGTTGCCAGTGAAACATCGGTAATCTTCCCTGCGCGAAAGGCCACTAGGCGACCGAATTTTTTCTTCGCAATCAGTTCAACGGCACGCACCCCATAACGGGTCGCCAGGATGCGATCGAAGGGAGTCGGTGAGCCTCCTCGCTGCAAGTGCCCCAATACCACCGCCCGTGATTCAAAGCCGGTCTCCGCCTCAATCGCCCTGGCCAACACCGGCCCAATACCCCCCAGCCGGACATGACCAAATTCATCGGTTTTTTCGCTTTCTCGAATGGTTCCCCCCACTTTACCCTCACGCATCTTGGCCCCTTCTGCCACAACGACGATCGAAAAATTCTTCCCCCGCTTGTAGCGCTTCTGAATAATTTGGCACACCTCTTTGACGCGAAAGGGTTTTTCCGGGACCAAAATTGCATCGGCTCCTCCGGCGAGTCCAGAAAAAGTAGCGATCCAACCGGCATGGCGCCCCATCACTTCGAGAACCATGACACGGTTGTGGCTTTCCGCTGTTGTATGTAGGCGATCAATCGCTTCGGTCGCCACCGAAACCGCAGTGTCAAAACCAAAGGTAAAATCAGTGCCCATCAGGTCATTGTCGATCGTCTTTGGTACCCCGATCACCGGATAACCCAGCTTGGCAACCCGGGCAGCGACCCCCAGCGTATCGTCGCCCCCCACCGCAATCAATGCAGTCAATTTTTCCAACCGCAAAGAACGTTCCAGGCACTCGGCCGTCTTCTTGTCTTTAAAGGGATTGGTGCGTGAAGTCCCCAAGATCGTCCCCCCCTGAGAGAGGATTCCAGAAACATCACCAAGGTCAATCGCTTTGCTGCGACGCTGCAAGACCCCCTCCCAGCCTCGTTGATAGCCACGTACTTGATAACCGAGCGGCGCCCCCTTGCGAACAACGGCACGAATGACCGCATTGAGGCCGGGGCAATCCCCTCCCCCCGTCATAATACCAATTATTTTCTTCTTCGCTGCAACCATCGTAAGATCGAGCATTCGAAACTGCATGATATTGAAATTACAATCAATATCAAAGCCTTTAGGCTCTACGGGATGCCACACCGCCAACACCAGCATCCGCCGGGGGCAGGAGACCTGCAGCACAAACCGACCGGTAATTGGGGCGACCACGAACACCGACCGCGTGAAAAAAGACGGCTCCTCTTTTCGCTCGTCTTGACCGGTGCGACGATGATTTTGGAAGGGGTTGGGGGGTGGATCAGCGGAAGCTTGGCCCTCCTCTCTGATGCGGGGCACATGTTGACCCACACCCTGTCACTCGTCATCAGTTATCTGGCCATTGTGATCGCCAGTCGGCCGGTCGGCGATCACCGCTCTTTTGGGCTTTACCGCGTGGAGGTGCTCGCGGCCCTCTTTAATGGACTGACAATGTTTTTGGTCGTTGGCTTTATTGGCTATGAAGCGATCGATCGATTACTCCATCCTATTCCGATCCAAACCACAGAGATGTTTGTGATTGCCTGTGTTGGTCTACTGGTAAATTTGATCTGCGCTGTAAGTCTTTCACCCGTTCGGCACGAAGACCTGAATGTCCGCAGTGCCTTCCTTCATATGCTGGGGGATACCGCAAGCTCGGTTGGAGTGATCGCCTGTGCGATCGCCATCTATTTTACTGGCTGGCTAGCCGCAGATCCTATTGTCAGCCTTATGATTGCGGTCTTTATTCTTATTTGGGGGGTTCAGTTAACGCGCGATTCGATTAATATCTTACTGGAAACGACGCCCTCCCACATCAAAGCCAAAGAAGTGGAAGGCCTCATTTGTCATGAGATTCAAGCCGTTCATCAACTCCATGATGTCCACATTTGGGAAATTACTTCCAACATGTATGCAATGACCGCTCACGCCTTAACTGACAATCTACGGGTCAGTGAAACCCACGATTTACTGGAAAAGATTTCTCAACTCGTACGCGATCACTTCAACATCTGCCACACCAATATTCAATTCGAACACCACCCAGAAGGAAATTAGACAGGACCCAATTACCCCTCTTTTTCTTCCGCTTCTTGTTGCTTGTGGCGGTAGGCCAGGAGGGCGTCGATCAAAGGCTGACCGAAAAGGGCACAGCCAGGCATACCGGGATGGCAGGGTTTATTGAGGAGTTGGCAACGCCAATCCTTTTCGTGGGGACACCGTGTTTCGTTGACCGGCGGGGTTTCCGAAGGTTCCATCACCGGTAGAGTAGCATAGAATGCGGGACGCAAAAAGGCCCTCCCCACTCCTGTCTCGGGGTGGAAGGGCCTTTTGTTTCACTCCGAAAAGATAAGTGAAAGTGTTTGCCTAGGTGCTGTCGCCTGCGTCGGCCGGAGCTTCTGCAGGAGCCGCTCCTTCAGCCGCTTCTGCTTCCGCCGGGGCGGCCTCTGCTGGCGCGCTTGCAGATCCTTCAGCCGCAACGTCTCCCGAGGGGGCTACCGCTGGCGCCTCATCAGACGAATTACTGTTCTTCTCAATACTGCACCCCGCCAGCGCAAGCGCCAGTAAGGCAACACTTAAAAAAGTTAGGCTCTTTTTGCCCATGCTATCCTCCTTATAAAAACGAACGTGCTCCCGATCTGAAAACCAGCAGATGCTATAACAATCGTGCCCACATGACGCAAGTAGTTTGTGGGCCCCATTCGCTATTGCTTTGATGGCAACGCATCGCTATAAAAGCGCCGGATGATCTCACAACGCCCCTCGCTATTTCAGAGCTTTGGTCGACTCTTTAAGATCCTGCTCGGCCTCACCGGCTTGGTTGCCTTGGCCGGTTTCGCCATTTCCCTCTACGTCTATTTCTTTTTCGCGCGTAACCTGCCCGACTTGAGCAACATCACTAACTATAATCCTCCGGTGATCAGTGAAGTCTATGCGATCGACAATGCAAAAATCGGGGAGTTTTGGACACAGGACCGGCTGGTACTTCCTTATAAAAAGATTCCCCAGCGGGTTATTGACGCCTTTTTAGCGTCTGAAGATATCCGTTTTTTTAAACATCCCGGCGTCGACTTTCGTAGTATTGCACGCGCCTTCTTCAAAAATCTACGGGCCGGTAAAGTCGTCCAGGGAGGTTCAACGATTACCCAACAAGTGGCGCGCTCTCTTTTACTGACACGTTCCCGAACCTATGAACGAAAAATCAAGGAAGCAATCCTCGCCACACAAATCGAACAACACCTCAATAAAGAAGAGATTTTATATCTCTATTTAAATCAGCTCTACCTTGGAAATCGTGCCTATGGAATCCAGGCAGCGGCCCTCAATTATTTTCAAAAACCAGTTAATGAATTGAACCTTGCGGAAATCGCGATGATCGCCGGCCTCCCATCAGCACCGGCTGCCTTCTCCCCGCTCAATAATCCGACTGCCACCAAAGAGCGACAAAAGGTGGTCTTAGAACGGATGGTTGAAGCAGAATTGGTTACTCTTGAACAGGCCAAAAAAGCGATTAAAACAACTTTGAAAATCTACCGTGCCCCGACCGATAAAGAATTTAATGCCCGCTACGCCCCCTACTTCACCGAACATGTTCGCCGCCTTGTGGCCGAGCAATACGGTCATGATATTCTTAATACGGGAGGATTAAAAATTCATACAACGGTCAACATGCGAGCCCAACGAGCAGCACAACAGGCCTTGCAGAAGGGGTTGCGCGTTGTCGATAAGCGACAAGGATTTCGAGGGCCAATCGAAAAGATTGCCACGGCTGAGTGGGATAAATTTAGTGAAGAGCTGCACAACACAATTATTTCTGAAGAGGAGGATTATTTTTTCATTCCACCGGCACCGAAATCAACTCATCCAACCACCCCCTTAAAGCCAAACAAACTTTACAAGGCGCTTATCTTACAAGTCGAGAGGGACCGGACCGCAACGATTCGTATCGGTCATGCAACCGGTCAAATAAGTCCCGCAGGGCATAAGTGGACCAGTCGAAAGTTGCAACCCGGCTGGGTCGTGTGGGTGCAGATGAAAGAAGAAACAGGCGAAGAGGGAGAAACAGCGCGACGTTTTTTGCTCGAACAAAAACCACGGGTCGAAGGAGCACTCTATTCAATGCGCCCACAGACCGGAGAAGTGATCGCATTGGTTGGAGGCTATGATTTCAAGCGAAGCGAATTCAATCGGGCCGTTCAAGCGTTTCGACAGCCCGGTTCCGCCTTTAAGCCAATCATCTATTCCGCCGCCCTCGATAAAGGCTACACCTCGCAAACAACGATTGCCGACGCCCCGGTCACCTATCAAGTTGGGGAACGTTCCTTTTGGAGCCCGCAAAACTATGGGCGCAAATTCAAGGGACCGATGGCGCTCATTTCTGCCCTCACCCATTCAGTCAATGTGATTGCCGTTAAGATCTTTCATGACATCGGCATCGACTATGTGATCGCCTACGCCCACAAGATGGGAATTGGTTCAGAGATTCGTCCCTATCTTTCTTCATCGCTGGGGGCTTCTGATGTTCACCTTTCAGAGATGGTTCGCGCCTATTCGGTCTTCCCCGCGCTGGGAATACGTCCTACCCCGACGGCCATCCTCAAGATTGTGGATAAAAATGGCGAAATTCTTCAAAAGAAGGTGCCCCTTGAGCCAGCCAAGCATAAAAAGGTCACCTTATCGCTGCAAGAGGAAGATCAACTCAATGCCAAGCTGATGGCAGAACAGGCCCCCTTTATTGAAGAAAAAGAATTGGAACTTACCCCTGGAGAGCTCAAGGTGCTGTACGGCGCCCGTATCCCAGAGGGACACGTCATCACACCGCAAACCGCCTTCATAATGACACGGCTGATGAAAAATATTGTCGATCACGGAACCGGTTACCGCGCCCATGTCATCAACAAACCGGCCGGCGGCAAAACCGGAACGACCAATGATGAAACCGATGCCTGGTTTATCGGTTATACGGCCAATGTTTGCACGGGAGCTTGGGTCGGTTTTGATGTTAAAAAACGACTCGGACGAGCGATGACAGGCGGGGTTATCTCGGCCCCTATCTGGGCCGATTATATGGAAGAGTTTCTGAAAGATATTGAAGCGACCCCACTCCCCGTTCCTCCCGATGTCAGTCCCGGTAAATTTGCCAGCATGACCGGGGGTTCCGCGCTCTTTGATCAGATCCGAGAAGAATTGGTCGACGAAGGGGTCGAAGTCCCCGAGGGAATTACGCCGTCTAAGGCGACCGACTTTCTGTTTGAGGATGTGGAGGAATTGGAGGATGTTGGAGCATTGATTGAAGAGACGAATGAACCGACTCCGCCAACCCCGTAAGATCGTAGCCCCCCTCGAGAACCGCCACTAATCGTCCATCGCAACTCTCCGCAGCTACTTTGAGCAGGCCCTCCATCATCCGTCCGTAACCTTCCGCCGAAACATTCATACCGCCGAGGGGAT
>CAZXZM010000003.1:16335-32723 GCA_964645365.1 uncultured Pseudomonadota bacterium
GCCGGCCGAAACTAAAATGAGCCCTGGCTGATAATCACGCGCTAACGGTAGGATTTCTTTTTCAAAGGCGGTGTCGTATTCCAGATCCCCCTCTCCCCCGGAAAAAATAATGTTACGCGTGTAGCCCTTCCCCTTTCCTTTCCCCTCATCGGTCTCGGCTCCGGTTCCGGGATAAAAAGGATAGCGGTGCGTGGAACAGTAAAAAATATCGGGACGATCATAAAAGGCCCACTGAGTCCCATTGCCATGATGGACATCGAAATCGATGATAAAGACTCGTTCCAGCCCGTGATGCTTACGGACATATTCCGCTGCAATCGCCACATTGTTAAAGAGGCAAAAGCCCATCGACCGTTCCACTTCGGCGTGGTGACCGGGAGGGCGAACAAAAGCAAAACTATTGTCACAAGTCCCGGCGATCACCGTATCGACACAAGTGAGCAGTCCCCCAACCGCCAGGCAGGCCGCTTCATAACTTTTGGGGGAAGCGTGAGTATCTGGGTCGAGTTGAATGTCGAGGCCAGCGGTCTTTTCGATTTCGCGGACGTAATCAAGGGAATGGACCAAGGCGATTTCTTCCGTCGTCGCCAGACGTGGCTTCAGAAGGGCGACCTGCTTGCCGACCGGAGAACTGTCGAGCATCTGCTTGATGACACGCAGGCGATCGGGACGTTCCGGATGTCCTTCCCCCGTTTCGTGCAACAGGTACCGCTCGTCCCAGACGATTCCAGTGGCCATAATATAGAGCGTAAGAATCCTCTTTGTATCGTGTCAAGTAGGCACTCTCCATGAAGGACTTGTCGCTTGCAGTGGTTTCCCCTACAGTCTCCCTATGTCCTCCCACACCGACGTCACCGTCGATTACAATTATCTGCTCGCCAAACAGATCGGGAAAGGGAATGGGCCAACCTTAGAAGAAATCGAAGCCCTCTTTCCTCACGTCACTCAAATCCTGAAGGCACTGGAGGACCTGCGTCGCCTCGGCCAACTCTCCTTCCGCGAACTCCCTTACCTTGAAGAAATGGCCGAACCAATCATGGAGGCCGCCGCCCATTATCGCAGTCACTATGAGGATATTGTTGTCTTAGGTATCGGCGGCTCTGGACTCGGGCCTCGCTGTCTACATGAAGCACTCTGTTACTATCGCCCGATTGCCGATCAACAGACCCACCCACGTTTTAGCGTCATCGACAATGTCGATCCGATCGTCTGGCAACAGCTCCTTGAAAAGGTGCAGATCAAAAAAACCCTTTTCATCGTCATCAGTAAATCGGGTCGAACCGTTGAAACGCTGGCCGCCTTTAGTTTTTTTCGCGACCGCCTAATCCGCCATCTCGGCCAGAATAGTTACCAAAAAAATCTGGTCATCATTACCGATCCGGAAACCGGCCCCCTGTGCGAGATTGCTCAGAAGGAAAAGATTGTCCGCTTTCCGATTCCGCCAGGACTCGGGGGGCGTTATTCGGTTTTGAGTGCCGTCGGTCTTTTTCCGGCCGCCTGTCTCGGAATCGACATTGCCGCACTTCTGTCTGGGGCCCGTCAGATGGACAAGCGATGCCAGGAAACCGATCCGTGGAATAATCCCGCCGCAATGAGCGGACTGCTTCACTACCTGATGGCAACCCAATACAAAAAAACGATCCGCATCCTGATGCCCTACAGTGAACCGTTGGATACTTACACCGAATGGTTTTGCCAGCTGTGGGGGGAGAGTCTTGGCAAGCGCTATAACCTACAGGGGGAGGAGATCGCTGCCGGACAGACGCCAGTTCGAACGATGGGGGCCACCGACCAACACAGCCAACTGCAGCTTTACCTGGAAGGCCCGCGTGACAAGATGATTACTTTTTTTACGCTCCGTGACGGAAACGGAGAAATGATTCCCCCTTCGTATCAAGAATATGATGACCTCAATGTACTAACCGGCAAGACGGCCCAAGAATTGCTGGCGATCGAATACCGCGCCACCGAACAGGCACTCCGAAAAACAGGGATCCCCAGTCTGACGATCACCCTCCCCCAATTGGATGCGGCAAGCCTGGGACAACTTTTCCAGCTCGCCGAAATAGAAACGGTTATGGCCGGTGAACTTTATAACATCAATCCCTTCGACCAACCAGCGGTTGAATCAATCAAAAAATATATCAGGGGACTGTTAGGGATGAAAGGATTCGAGGAATTTAAAAAAGAAATCGAATCGTCCCCTAAAAACGAACGGTATATTATTTAGTCTTTACCCAAACCAAATCGAACGCCGCTTGGCCAACCCTTCAAAGATCATTTCCTGAATCTTCATTCGAACCTGTTCAGAGAGCTGATTGACCAGCATACGATCATCGGCATCTTTGGGACCATACTGTTTAAAGTGAATCGGTTTTCCAAAGATGATCGTCCATTTCGAAGGGAGTGGGATCAGTCCGAGCGGTCCGAGGGCTGGAAAGGTAGGAGTCACCGGAATGTAGGGGATCCCGAGTGCCTTCGCCATAAAGGTCGACTTGTGAATCAACGGATAAATCTCCTCGGCCCCAATGACTGCCGTCGGGATGATGGGGGTATTAGTCCGGAGTGCCAGGCGAATAAAACCGCCGCGACCAAAGCGTTGCAGGTGGTAACGATTCTTGTAATGTTTGCCGATCCCCTTAACCCCTTCTGGAAACACCGCTACGAGATGATCTGTCTCGAGCAGACGGGTCGCATTCTCTGGACAGGCACGGACCCCGCCGGTGCGGTACATAAAGGTCCCTAAAAAGGGAAAGTGATAGACAAAGTCTTCCACTAAGAAGCGAATATCTCGGCGGAGAGGATGGTCGTTTTCGCTGGCCAGGCGAATCATGCACCCGTCAAGGGGAAGTGTGCCAGAGTGATTGGCCACCACGAGGCCCCGCCCCTGATCTGGAATATTATCGATCCCCTTCACGGCCACCCGCCAATAGGTATAATAAAGGAAATTAAAAAAGGCTTTGGCCCGTTCGGAAAAAGCGCGATCGACCCCAAAATCATCGACCTCCGAATCTTTCGGCCGCCAACCATACCAGGCCGATAGAAGAAGTTGCTTGAAACTCTCCAAGCTCACCGCTTGAGCGAGTTTTTTGAGCTGCTCATAAATAAAAAGGGTGCTGTGGCTTACATCGGCCTGCTGGTCGGGAGAAAAAGTTTCCGAGAGTTTGTAGATCCGCTCTTCGATCAGTTTGGCGAGGTGGGCGACCTCCGATTCACGCGGGGCCTGCTTATTTTGTTGTTGCTCGATTAGGGTGTGGTTGACCTTTTTGAGTTTCTTTTCCAGACGCTCAACCTTTTGGGTCAGTTGACCGGCCAGTTTTTCCAAGGCCTGTTCCCGATCACCACGCTTTTCCACGGCATCCCCTACGCTCAGAAGTTTCAGGCGACGTGTCTCTTTGGTCTTTTCGGTCGTCATGCCGGCTCCTGCATCGATTCTTCGAGTAAACGGACTTTCCGAAGTCGCTCCGCCCCCACAAAGGCTTGTAACGTCTCTTTCGTAGAATAATGGGGGGCAAAACTGAGTTTTTGTTCTGCCTTGGTTCCATCGGCCACGCAGAGATACTTTAAAAAATCGAGGTGATTCGGCGGTGCCGGAAAGAGATCGGTATACCACATCAGTTGGGCCATGGGGTAGAGGAGAGCTGCCGGCACCGGAACCCCCACGACACCGGTCAAATGCAAGACCCGCGAGAGGGGGAGCACCCCTTTGCCGACAATGTTATAGATCCCCGGGTAATCTGCCGCCAGCACTTTTAAGAAGGCGCGAACCACATCTTCTTCATGGACAAACTGCATGAGGGGGTCGTAGCCCATCACCGTAAAGACCGCCGGGCGTTGCAGGAAAGTGGTCTTAAAATTTCGAACACGTGGCCCCAAGGTCGTACAAGGGCGCAAGATCGTCACCGCTGTTTTAGGGTTCCGTTTGGCAAAGGTCTGTACCTGCCGTTCGGCATCGATTTTGTCTCGAATAAAACGGCTCTTGTGCCAACCACGAACCGTATAGTTTTCGCTCAGATAATTTGGATTGGTGGGATAGGCCCCATAGACATCCGTCGTTGAAGCGAGGACAAACTTGTGAATCCCTTGGGCACGACTGGCATTGAGCAGGTACATCGTACCAACTGACTGCAATTCGTGTGCGTGTTCAGAGTTATGAATAGGAGAGCTCAGAAAAGCGGTATGGATCACCGTTTGGACATTTTCCTTTTTAAAAATTTCCGCAATTTTGGAATCAGCCAACGTCTCTGTCAGATCCACGCGATAAAATCTTGTCTTCTTGAGGGGAAAAGGGGGTTTGCGTTTATCAAGTGCGATAATACGGGGGTAGTCGCGGCTCAATTCCAAGGCATGGAGCAGGGTCGAACCTAAAAAACCGTTGACCCCGGTGATCGCCAGCGTCGCCGGCCGCGGAGCCTTTTTCCGGGTCGCCTTCCCCTTCTGCTTGCCTGTCGTCTTTTTGACCGTCATTTTGATTGCCGGATGACGCTCCTACGCGCCCTCAGATAAAAAATCAAGGTGATTAAAAAGATCGGGCCGTCACAAAAGACCGATCCAAGCAAATAGGCGAAATACGGGGCCTGGACGAAGTACCAGGCCAAAAAACAGGCCGTCGAAGTGAGCTTGGCGAACAAAACCGCCTCGACTAGAAAGGAACGATGACGCACATCCCGTTGGATCTGCCACGAAAGAAGGGTCAGCAACACCATCAGGGAAACGGTGAGGGTGATCCAAAAATTTTGGACCGGGGCCGGGATCAACGGCAGATCAAGTCGCAGTATTTCTTGCGAAACAAAATTAACCTGGATCAGAAGCCAGCGACCGAACAGTAGAAAATAGAGCGCCCCAAAACCAAACAGACCAGTCCAGATTCGGAAAAGACACCTTAGCTGCCTCTCTTCTCGCGTCAGTTCTATTCCCCCCTCTTCCATGGTCACTCCTTCTGAGCGTAATCGCGCACTTCTTGGGTAATTTGCATCGAACAAAATTTCGGACCGCACATCGAACAAAAGTGGGCCACCTTTGATGAATCTTTCGGAAGCGTTGCATCGTGATAGCTCCGAGCCGTTTCTGGGTCGAGCGAGAGGTTAAATTGATCCTCCCAACGAAATTCAAAACGGGCCTTCGATAAAGCATCGTCCCAGTCCCGCGCTGCCGGATATCCTTTCGCTACATCAGCGGCATGCGCCGCAATCTTGTAGGCAATGATTCCCTGCCGCACATCCTCCCGATCCGGGAGGCCCAGGTGCTCTTTCGGTGTCACGTAACAAAGCATTGCCGTTCCATACCAACCAATCTGTGCCGCCCCAATCGCGGAAGTGATGTGATCATAACCGGGCGCAATATCGGTCGTTAAGGGGCCCAACGTATAAAACGGGGCCTCGGCACAGTCTTTCAGTTCCCGTTCCATATTTTCTTGAATCAAGTGCATCGGTACATGCCCAGGTCCTTCGATCATCACCTGCACGTCCTGCTTCCAGGCAATCTGCGTCAGCTCTCCTAGCGTTTTCAGTTCGGCAAATTGCGCTTCATCGTTGGCGTCGGCAAGCGACCCGGGGCGCAAACCATCCCCGAGCGAAAAACTGACATCGTAGGTCTTCATAATTTCACAGATCTCTTCAAAGTGGGTGTAGAGAAAATTTTCCTGATGATGGGCCAGGCACCATTTAGCCAAGATCGAACCGCCGCGCGAGACAATCCCGGTCAATCGATTTGCCGTTAGTGGAACATAACGGAGTAAAACGCCGGCATGGATTGTAAAGTAATCAACTCCCTGTTCTGCCTGTTCGATTAGGGTGTCGCGGTAAATCTCCCAGGTCAGCGCTTCGGGCACGCCGTCGACTTTTTCGAGTGCCTGATAGATCGGCACCGTCCCGATCGGAACGGGGGAATTGCGCAGGATATATTCACGCGTAGCATGGATATCCTTTCCTGTTGAAAGATCCATCACCGTATCCCCGCCCCACCGAATCGACCACACCATCTTCTCGACCTCCTCTTCAACCGAAGAGGTGACCGCGGAGTTACCAATGTTCGCGTTGATTTTGACCAAAAAATTGCGACCGATAATCGTCGGTTCTAATTCGGGATGATTGATATTGGCCGGAATGATCGCACGGCCGGCAGCGACCTCTTGCCGGACAAATTCCGGGGTTATTTTCGAATCGCGACGATTCATCGTTTCGCGGATCGCGATAAATTCCATTTCTGGGGTCACGATTCCACGACGGGCAAAGTGCATCTGCGTCACATTCCCACCCTGTTTGGATATTTTTCGGTCCCACTTGTTCCGCAAGGGCTTGAGACCATTCAAGATATCGATCGGAACATCCGGATCGGTATAGGGGCCGGAGGTATCGTAGACGGTAAAAGTTTCCCCGTTCGTTAACTGAATCTGGCGCATCGGAACGCGTAACTCGGGAAATTGCGTTCCCGAAACATAAACTTTGCGCGATGCCGGAAACGACTCCGTCGTGATCCGGATCCGATCTTTAAATAAATCAACCGCTTCTTTAGCCATGAAGCACCCCTTCCCAGTCCTTCCAAACCGGTTCTAAGCTTTGTTTCTGTATCGCCACCGCGACTTCGGCTGGACTACGACGGTCATCGATTGAAAATTGCTCTTCGGCGTCCTCCGGCTGTAGGTACCCCCCCGGTTCAGTCCGTGAACCGGCACTCATCTGTGTCACCCCCAATGAAACCAATTGATCCCTGAGCTCCGGTCGTTCTCGTGTCGACAGCACGATCCCAACTTCTGGCAGCGCCAACCGAACCAATAAAATCATCCGAGCAAAATCATTGTCCGAAACAGGGGTGAAATCGGCGAGCCCCCCGGCACAGGGGCGCAGTCGCGGAAGACTCACCTGAAATTCTACCTGCCAATATTTTTTCTGCATCCAACGGACATGGTCGATCAGTGCCTGCAGGTCTTCTTGCCAATCAGAAAGTCCCACTAAGATCCCCATCCCAATCCGACGCGCCCCTCCCTGAGCCGCACGTTCCGGGGCCTCCAGCCTAGCATCGTAATCTCTCTTAGGTCCGGCGACATGAACCTCGGCGTACCGTTTTCGATGGTAGGTCTCTTGATAGAGTACTACCCCATCAACACCCGCCGTCGTGAGTTGTCGGTAAGTCGAAACATCAAAGGGAGCGACTTCGATCGAAAGAGAAGCGAGCTGCGATCTTAATTGCCGCGCAATGGTTTCTAGAAACTGGGGTGAAACTGCCTGCGGGTGTTCTCCGGCTACCAATAGAAGATGTCGAAATCCCTCCGTCATCAAAAACCGCGCCTCTTGCAAAACTTCATCGACGGTAAGGGTCTTCCGATGGATCTCATTGGGACGACTAAAACCACAATAGGCGCAGGTGTCGACACATTCATTCGAAAGATAGAGAGGGGCATACATTTGGATGACGTGGCCGAAACGCTGCCGCGTCAATCGCTTCGCCCGCTGGGCAAGCTGCGTTAAGGTTTCTGTCGAATGGTTATTCATTTCCCGCGACATTAAAAAACCCCGTTAGTGGACTGGAAGCTTGCGCCTCTTTTTGCTCCGCTGGTTGACCGGCCAAGAAGGCCTGGCGTCCCGCTTCCACTCCTCGAGCAAACGCGCACGCCATCGCGACCGGATCATCGGCTGTGGCAATTGCGGTATTGACCAAAACCGCATCCGCCCCCATCTCCATCGCTTCACAGGCGTGTGACGGCACTCCCAGTCCGGCATCGACAACAATGGGAATTTCCGCCTGCTCAATAATAATTTCCAGGGCCTGTTTCGTTTTCAGGCCACGGTTGGATCCAATCGGTGAGCCAAGTGGCATCACCGTCGCGCAGCCGGCATCGGCGAGCTGTTTTGCAACAATCGGATCGGCCTGAATATAAGGAAGAACCGTAAACCCTTCTTTGACGAGCCGCTTGGCAGCAGCGAGCGTTTCGGAACCATCGGGCAACAGGTAACGAGGGTCGGGAATCACTTCGAGCTTCACCCAGTCACCCAGTCCCGCCTCTCGTGAAAGCTGCGCGAGCAAGATCGCCTCTTCAGCGGTGCGCGCCCCGGAAGTATTTGGAAGAAGTTGGCATTTTTTGCGATCGATTGCGGTGAGAATTGAATCGGTCGCCGCCTGCAAATCGACACGACGAAGCGCTACGGTAACAATTTCGGTTCCGGAGGCCTCGAGGGCTGCTCGCAGGATTTCAGTCGAAGCGAATTTCCCCGTTCCAACCATCAGGCGGCTTTTGAAGTCGCGATTCCCTATGTGTAATATATCCACTTACCCTCCCCCCACGGCTTGAACAAGTTCGACCCGATCTCCCGAGTGCAATGACACAGAGGGAACTTCGGAACGAGGAACGACCTCTTGATTAATCGCAATCGCGTAGTGCTGCTGAGAAAGTTGAAGATGGGCTAATAGGTCCGGGAGGCAGGCTCCCTCGGGCAAATCAATTTGTTCCCCATTAACCGTGATAAGCATCGCTTCCCTTCGCCAGCATAACCTGGATCAGGTTCAAGGAGTGTGATCTCACCCCGCTCTTTCGTTGAAAAGGCAGGGACCCCCAGCGTTAGCAAAGCGGGGAGGCTATCACCGCCCCCGAACCCTGTCAAACAAGCCCCCTTTTCATAGCAACCTCACCCTGAAAAAACCGATGAATTGGAGCTATGCTGGGCCTCGCTCTCAATCCCCTCGCCAGCGCACCGCTGATGGCGCTGACTCTTGCCGATGCCACTCTGATGCTGCAAATGGCGATCAAGAAACAGGACCGTCTTCGACTCTCTCACCAACCGATTGGTCGGGCACTCCAGCAAATTCCAAACCTCGGCCGACTCGGCCTGACACAGGAGACAGTCGCAACGCTCCAAGCCTTGGAAGCAGGACAGGTCGAAGATCACAAAGAGACCCTCCGTTCCCTCGCCCTTCTGACGGCCGCCATCGGTTCCAATGAGGTTCGGGACGCTGGAGGAGAATTGACACAACATCACCTTGTCAATCCGCGTACCGCAATCGACCAAATGCTTGACCGCATCTCCCACTTCGAACGGAGTCCACAACCCGCTTTTTTGGCCAAAATGAAGGACCCGACCCGTGGCTTCGCCCCTTTCACCACGGCACAGCATGGAACCGAAGTAGCATTCTATCGAACTCCCGATGAATTGGGTCCCCCGTGGGCCGAAATGATGCGGGGACACTGGCAAGACGGAATTGGTCTCGTCGTCTATCGTAATAAGCGGGCGGGGACCTACGGCATGATCTTTATTCACAGCCTCGGCAAGGTGCATTGGAGCCACCTGACCGAAAAAAGAGAACATGTTTGGCAGACCTCAGGGGGAACAATGGCCTTCCCACACGGTCGCCTCTATTTCACCGACGCCCTCGAGCGAACGATCGACAAAGGGGTCGCAATGACTTGGAAGTGGCGCGCCGTTGATGAAGCGCTCCGGGCCGCCGATTCTCCGATCCTAACCGGATTGGGGGGCTCGAAGGGGTTGATCCTTCATGACCCGAACGATGAAGGAAAAGAGACCGCCATGCGAATCTACGCCGAAGTGATTTCTACTTTGGGTGTTACATTGACCGGCAGCGATGAAGGGGTCACGCCTCAATGGGCCGACTTTCTTGCCAAATTAGCTCCACTCAACATCTACGGAAGTCCACACTCAGTCTACCAGGGACGGGTCCCGACCCATTTTACCGCCGACGGCATCTTTGAAGGGATCAAGGTTATTCTGGAAGAACAATTTGGTGACTCCGTACCGGTCCTCGGCCAAGGCTATGGCGGAATTGGGTCACGCTTGAACCGGCATTTTCTCGATAACAACATTCCGATAGCGGGGATTGTCGAGCGAGACCACGCCAAACTTGGTCAGGCCCGTCGTGCTGGAATCTCCGCCCCGCTCTACTTTGATCTCGATGGACGAGCCCTTTCGAGAAGAGAATGGTGGAAGCGATTGACCCCACGACTCCTCCACCGTATTCGGTGGCGGGAGGGGCTTAGCGAAATCGTTGCCAGCACCGAAGGAGGGCGCATCCTCTCTCCTAACGCAGGCCCACACTCCCTGACCTTTGATGTCGCCACCTCCATGATCCTGGGGGGATTCCAGGCAGCCGCTGGAGCGGCCAACAACCAGGCCGGTCTCGACCGAACCGGTTCCCCCAATGCCATTGCCTGGATCCTGCAGGCCGCCGGCATCTTTCACCCCGCTGATTTCGTGATCAACCGAATGGGGGCGATGGCGGTCGTCTCGGGTGCCATCGGCTTAGACGATGCCGACATGGCCCGTCAGGTACGACTGGTTGGTAAGAGTGTCCGCGAAGACTACACCGCTGCCTTCCAGCAAGGAATTCCTCCCTATCTTTACCAATTGCGAAAAGCGATTGATGCGTGGCACCGTATCCTTGAAAACGGCATGGGAATCGGTGGTAACGTTCCCTCTCGTTCTATCTGATGAAAAAATCTTTTCTTTTCTTTAGCGCCGCCTGTTGTTTGGTAGGAGTCCTCGCCTGTGGTTCCGGCGGTGACCCTGACGGCAATAGCCCCAGTCCAGACCCCTCACCAACCGAGTCAACGGATTGCACAATCACGTTGCAGACCGATAGCTGGGAAGTTTTGTATGACGGTTACGGTGAAGTGATATTGGATGAAGAAAATGGCTTTCTCCTGGAACCGGAAGCGGTCAGTGACCCGAACGAAACCAAAGCAGCACTCGTGACTTCCATTAATCCCGCTGGGTGTGACTTCCAAGATTTTCGCCTGACGGTTGTCGTCACGACCGAAGAACAGCTGCGGACGCCGACACCGAACGGTTGGGAAGTCTTCTGGATCTTTTTTAATTACCAACCGGAAGAAAACCTGGAAAAAACCACCAACTATTTTATCTACAAACCGAATGGGATTGAACTGGGACGCGCCTTTGACTCGATTGGGCAGTACTTTTTATTCACCGATTCCGAACCAACATTGACGATCGGTGAGTCGAACGAATTTGTCCTCGAAAAGGTCGGAGGAAATCTAACCGTTTGGATCGATGGCACCCAGGTCTTGAACTACTCCAGCACCACTCTTCCCGACGCACTCTACGACCAACCGGGATCCATCGGTCTTTACACCGAAGACGCCCGCGTCGTTATTGAATCGGTCCTTCTGGAATCCCTCGATTAGCCGGGACGATTCGGCGGGGGCGTTCCCACCGCTTCTCCCACGGCAATCAAAACCCCCAAAGGAATCGTCTGTAACGGCAATTGACTTGGCACTTGGCTCACCGAGTGTCGGTGAAATTCAAATTCCGCCCGTGAGGCGGCCAGACCGGCCATCACCGCAAAGGTGCGCGCCTGCCCTTCCGGGTTGAGCGCCAAAAGTAATTTGGAAAGGAGGTAGGTCCCGGACTGCTCAAAGAGATCATTGTACTGACGCAGCTCGGAGGCCCGTTGTCCTTCGCCCAGCGCCTTCTCAAAGGCATGGAGCCGCTCGCGATGATTCTCGCTGAGGGCGGTCCGAAGTCCTTCGATTTGATTTTGTATCGCTTTTTCGGCCGGGTCCCCATCAGTGGCAACCAAACGAGAGAGAGAATCAAGAAAAGGGATCAGATGAAATGCCTCATTGAACATATTAACGGTGGAAACGACAGTAAAGTTATCAATGATATACTGACTGATCGAAAAACCACGCCAATACTCAACGAACCGGCGTGGCCGAAAGATATTGAAACCAACGGTGAAAAATTCCCAGGCCCGTTTAAACTGTCCCTTGGTAAAGCCGACGACATGACGACTTTTTAACTGTTTGGCCGTCTCCTTGGACCGCATGTAGCCATGCTCTTCCTCGTAAAGAGCGAGTTCGCGCCGCACTGCTGGAGTGGCACGACGTTGCAGCTCATCGGGATCAAGTCCTTTATAGCAAAGGTCTAATTTGAGAAGCCCTTTCCCCTCTGGATCTCGCTCGACCCACATCCGTTCGACCAGAATCGCGCGAGCATCCTGTTCCTGGATAACCCCGTCTTTCTCGACCGGATGAAAATCAATGAGAGAGGGAACAATAACCGCGGGCAACGGGGTCGCCCGTTTCAACCGCAACTCCTTATTGAGATCGACGATCTTTCGGTAATGATCGTGACCACTGGTAAATAAAATAATTTCGTCACGCGCCAGTAGTTTTTTAAAGGCGCGCCGCGCCCGGCGGGTGACGCTTCGGTTAAGCATCGAACTGGCCGAAAAATGACAGCTTACTTTGAAGCGAGCATTCGGATTTTCCGCCAGCTTTTCCTCAATAAAGGTTTCAATCAGACGAATCTGTAGCTCAGAGATCCCCGGCCGGGTTGCAATCATGTTGGCCGTGTCCACGCTATCGAGGCTCAAGGTATAGACCGGAACCTCGGCTCCCCCGCCTAACTGAAAACGAACTGTCTCGGCCGCCTGGATGTAGAAGGGGTTCACGTCGGTCGGACGTTCTGCGACATCATCATTGGCCACTTCATGGTTCACCATCGCCTCCCAGAAGGGGGCCTCGGAGGCATCTCCCCGTTGGGTCGCTGGCGAAGGGCTCCAAAAGGTCTCGAAATTCTGTCTCCGGTGCGCCTCGTCAAAAGGGACCGGTTGTCCGGTCGTCAATTCATAGCCCTCGTAGTTGGCACGATGCACCGATCGATTGATCGCCTCGACCCCCGGTGTTGCCGAACGGTGACGGTGGAGAATGCGGTGCATTCCCTGGAGGGTCTCCTGAGCCGTCAACATTGTGGAAGCAGACCCACAGGCCTTACAGATCTCTTGGCGAAGGGAAAAACCATGAAAGAAAGGGACATAGCGACGCAAGAACTCATAGAGTCGGCTCTTCAAGTTGATCACCCCAAAGGCATTGGAGCTGGAGTGATTACCGCGATCATATCCTTCGACTGGAACGGCATGGTTGGCAAGAATCTGCTCAAAACGATTGAGCTCCTCCTGGCAGGGGGTATCGGGAATATCCCCCAGGATCTGCAGGGAAAGATTCTCTCCGGCAAACCGCCGCTCATTATGACGCAGCAAGGTATCGACAAAAGGGCCCGCGGTCTGGGTTGCAATGACATTCCGGTCGGCGACCGGAGAATACTTCTTGATCAGGGGGTTCCGGGTAAAAGTGCGAGGGCCGAGATGTTCGAACTGAGTGTCCGACAGATAGAGGGTAGTGCTCACCTCCCCAACCGGTAGAGAGGCGGCCATCAGCAGGCTGGATGTAGCCGGCGCAAACAGATTGGTAGCAAAAACTGGGATCATAGGGTTCCAGCTCATTGGTCGGCGGCAGGCCGGAAAGGTTGCTAAAAACGGGGGGTTACTGGGGCCTAAAGCGGTTGGGACTCGCCCGGCTGCAGGAGGGTAATCTGCTCCCTCAGGGGGGATTTTTCGAGCTCCCCCTGCAGCCAGTGGAGGGGCATTTCGACCCCTTCAAGGCCAAGCCGAAAGGTTCCCCAATGAATCGGAACCATCCGGTGGGCCCCCATTTCGGCAAAGAGGCGAAGCGCCTCCTTTGGATTCATATGCCCCCGCTTCATAAACCAACGGGGAGAGCAGGGGCCGATGGGGAGTAGGGCCACATCGATGGTCGCCTCTTCCCCGAGCTGGCGGAGCGGAGGATGGTAGGCAGTGTCCCCCGCAAAGAAGACACATCCCCCCTCCCCCTTGACCCGGTAACCGGTCGCAGCGGTATAGCGGAGGCCGGAAATCCTCCCCCCGCGATGTTTGATCGGAACGGCGCGAACCGTCAGCTTATTCTGCAATGTAAACTCACTTTCCGGGTGCAATTCAATCAACGGATTCCGAATATAACGCGCCAAAAAATCCTTCAGACCGTAAGGAAGAATGACCGGAATGGTAGAGGCAAAGTATTTAAAGCTGTGGAGATCGAGATGATCGTAATGGGCATGACTGATCAGGATCGCATCGGCCGACGGAATCGTTTCCGGCGAAACTATCTTCTGACGGCGTCGTGCGAACAGCGCCCTGCGTCCAAAGTGCGGATCGGTATAGAGGGTTTGCCCATCGATTTGAATGATCGTCGAGGCATGTCCCAGATAGGTTACCGCGTTGACATCCACCAGGGCGCGTCATAGCGTGGCGCCCCATGGTCTGGCAACCGACAAAAGTGGACGTCGCGCTCACCCACCTCCGCCACAACTATCGAGAAATTGTTCGAAAAATACCAGCGGGGCAAAAACCGGTCTGCATTGTCAAATCGAATGCCTACGGGCATGGGCTCGTCCCGGTGGCGCAAGCCCTGGAAACCGAGGGGGCTGATTTTTTTGGAGTCCGTTCCGTCGAAGAAGGGATCGCTTTGAGAAAAGGGGGCGTCAAGGGATCGATTTTAATTCTGCTCGGCATCATCGAGGAAGGTTTTGCCGAAGTCGTGGAATTTAATCTCACTCCCGTCGTGACCCGCCTGGAAGTGGCACGCGCCTTCCATGATTACTTGGAAGGGAACCAACAAAAACACCCGATCCATGTAAAGGTTGATACCGGCATGTCGCGACTCGGAATCCCTTTTGAGCAAGCGGGAGATTTTTTTGACGCACTAAAAAAACTCCCTGCCCTGCAAGTGACAGGGGTCCTCTCTCACTTGGCTGAAGCCACCGACCCAGAATACACGACCTTTCAAAAGAAAAATTTCCTGCAACTACGCGAACAACTCACCGAATCCGGCTGGAAAATCGACACCTGGCATCTTGGAAACAGCACCTGTGCTATTCGCTCTCTCTTGCCGGAATTTGAACGGGTCCGCCTCGGCATCGCTCTTTACGGTTCTTATCCCGATCCCGACCTGAAAGATGAAATCGATTTACAGCCGGCACTCACCTGGACAACCCATATTCTGGAAACCAAGGAAATCCCTGCTGGGCGCGCCGTCAGCTATGGTTGCACCTTCGTCACCCAACGCCCTACCCGGATCGGTCTGTTGCCGGTCGGCTATGCCGATGGCTACCCACGTCTTCTTTCAAATCGAGGCAAGGTCCTGGTTGCCGGAGAAGAAGCCCCGATACTGGGACGCGTTTGTATGGATTTATCTATCATCGACTTAACCGATATTCCGAAAGCTCAATCGGGTGACACCGTCACCTTGATTGGTTGCGATCAAGACAAAAAAATCACCGCAGAAGAAGTCGCCACTTGGGCCGAAACTATTTCTTATGAAATCTTTACTCGTATCGCCGACCGTATTCCTCGCCACTACCAAGGCTAACCTGCTCGAGGCAGGGCGCCGCTGGCTCTTGCCTTCTGTGCGTGACTTAGGCGGGCTCTTTGTCTTTGCACGGCAGTTCTTTTCCTGGCTGGTCCGACGCCCTTTTCGTTGGAACGAAATCTTATTTCAGATGGAATTTATTGGCATCAAATCGATTCCGATTATTGCCCTGACGGCATTTTTTACCGGCATGGTCTTCGGCCTGCAAAGCGGTTATGCCTTTCGCCTTTTTAATGCCGAAAGTTTTGTCGGTTCCACCGTGGGACTCGCACTGACACGAGAGTTGTCACCGGTATTCACTGCGTTGATGATTACCGCCCGCAATGGATCGGCCATCGCAGCGGAGATCAGCTCCATGCGGGTCACCGAACAAATCGACGCCTTGGAAACTATGGCGGTCAATCCCATTCATTACTTGGTTGTGCCACGTGTTCTGTCGGCCACCCTCATGACCCCTCTGCTCAGCATTCTATTTACGGCGATTGGAATCGTCGGCGCCTACCTTGTGGCTACGCAGCTTCTCTCGATCCATCCCTTTTATTTTATGGATCGGCTTGAATATTACGTCGACCCAACGGATGTCATTGGAGGGGTACTCAAAGCAGCGGCGTTTGGTTTTCTGTTGTCACTTATCAGTTGTTACCGCGGCTACATAGCACGGGGGGGTTCGCGCGGGGTAGGAAAGGCCACTACCAGCGCGGTCGTTATTAGTTCCGTTGTGATTTTAGTAACCGATTACTTTTTAACGGCATGGATCTTGGAAATTTTTCCAAATTAAAATGATTCAAATAAAAAACCTCTATAAGTCTTTTAACGGCCATAAGGTTCTCGACGGCGTGAATTTTGAAATTCCCGACGGGGCGATTACCGTTATCTTAGGGGAATCGGGAGTCGGCAAATCGGTTCTATTAAAAATGGTCATCGGGCTCCTCCATCCCGACCGGGGACAAGTGCTCGTCGATGGAACCGACATCACGCAACTCGAAGACACCGAACTCAATCGTTTCCGCCGCAAATTTGGAATGTTGTTTCAGAGTGCTGCCCTGTTTGACTCTCTCACCGTTGCCGAAAACGTTGCCTTCCCCCTCAAGGAACATTCGGGGAAAAGTGAGACAGAAATTACCCGCATTGTCCTTGAAAAACTATCCCTCGTCGGCCTGAAAGGCGCGGAGCACAAGTTTCCAGCCGAGTTATC
>CAZXZM010000004.1:0-6336 GCA_964645365.1 uncultured Pseudomonadota bacterium
CGTTAGCAAAAATGGATATGCCGATACTAGATATTTTTGGCGAAAAAGACTACCAACAATTGCTGCTGATTCGATGGTTGGTTCGCGAATACAAACTGCCGATTGAAATCGTCGGGCATCCGATCGTACGCGAACCGGATGGACTGGCGATGAGCTCACGCAATCGCCATCTGTCACCCCAAGAACGGAACGACGCCCTCGTCCTGTATCGTTCTATTCAAACCGTGCAACAATTCTTTCAAGAAGGGGAACGCTCAGTCGACAAACTCACGGCAATCGCCCAAGAGACGATTGCCAATACTTCATCCGTCAGTCTCGATTATGCCGAAATTCGTGATGCAGAAACACTCGCTACCATCAAAGCGATCGAACGGCCCGCCCTCTATGCCACCGCCGCCTCTGTCGGCTCCGTCCGATTGATCGACAATTGCGTATTGCGCCCCTGATCCCGCTTACTCACCGGCTCTTGCCATCGGCGGCGTAGAGAGTTATGAAGCATCCATGGAAATTGTGGCCGCCCGCTATCTCCTCCCTATCTCTTCCGAACCGGTCTTTCAGGGGGCACTCGCTATCGAAGGGGATCGGATCGTTGCCGTTGGAACCCAAAAAGAGCTGACCACACAATACCCCGACGCTCCGCTCCGGAAATTCGAGGAACACGTCCTCCTCCCAGGGCTCGTCAATACCGATGCCTGTCTTCAAATGACCCTTTTTGATCCGGAGGAATGGCCTGAAAGCTTTATCGATTGGCAGGTCTTAGGATTGGAGTTTCGCCGTTCGCAATCGGCAGTCAAACGACGCAGCGCCATCCTGGAAGGACTGCAACGCTCACTCGCCGCCGGCACCACCTGTGTCGCCGACATGGGCAACTATCAAGGAATTCTCTCCTTGGTCCCCGAAACGGGATTGCAGCTTCATATTTCTCCGGAGGTGGTCGCCACTCCCGCTCAAGGACAAGAGACCCTATTCGACCAGGCACTGGAAATGGTCGAACAAATCCAATCGCTCGACTCGAAACGGGTCCGGGCGGGGCTTGCCCCTTTAAGCGCCTACGCCCTCTCGCGCCATCTCTTGAAAATCGTTTCCCAACATGCGCTTCAGTCGGGAGCCACCCTAAAGATTCACGCCGCCGAATCGTTTGCGGAAATGGAATTTTTCTTCGAGTCGAAGGGAGAAATTGCAAATAATTTTTTCCCGAGTATCGGCTGGACCGAAGAGCCACCACTCGCCCAGCGGAAGACACCGGTTCAATATCTCGATTCGCTCGGAATGCTTGCGGCCCGCCCCAGTTTGATTGGCTGCATTCAACTCGCCGATGGTGATATCGAATTAATGGCCACGACCCAAACTCGAGCGATTCACTGCCCCACCGTTAGCCGTACTTTTGAACTGGGGGCTACGCCGGTGAAAAAGCTCCGTCAAAAGGGAGTTCCGGTCGGCCTGGGAACCGGCAGCCTCGGGGCCAAGACAACGAATTCACTCTGGGATGAAATGCGCGCAGCAATGACACTCCATAGTCAACACCCACGCGATGCTATCTCCCCTCCTGACCTCCTCTGTATGGCCACACAGGAAGGAGCGCAGGCGCTGGGCTGGGAGTCAGAAATCGGTTCACTCGCTGTCGGCAAAAGAGCCGACTTTATCGTAGTGCAAACCAACAGCCGCTTGCCAATCGAAGAAATTCCAGCCAGCTTGATCGCTGAAACGACGACTGATCGCATCACCAAAGTTTATGTCAATGGAGTCGACCTGAAATGACCTCTCTCTTCGCACCTATCCGTTCCCTTTTTAAAAAATACATGTTGGCCGGCCTGGCGACGTTAATCCCAATCGCCATGACGATCTGGATCTTAAAGATCCTGATCTTATGGGCCGATGGTTTTTTCAAAGGATTTTTTCCCCGTTTTTTGCACCCAGAAAATCTGATCGGACGATCTATTCCAGGAATTGGTTTTGTTGTTACGATCTTATTAATTCTTTTAGTAGGAATGCTTACTCGCCTCTATTTCGGCAAGAAGATACTTGAATGGGGGGATCGAATTTTTTCCCGTATCCCCTTTGGGAGGGGGATCTACAAGGCTCTCAAAGACTTTGTCGCCCTCACCTTTAGTGAAGATGGAAAGAGCTTTAAGCAGGTAGCCCTCATCGAATACCCGCGCCATGGGATGTGGGCACTCTGCTTTGTCACGACAGAGGCGAGCGGGGAAATTCAACAAAAGACTAATCAAAAGGTATTTAATGTTTTTCTGCCAACAACCCCGAACCCCACTTCTGGTTACCTGCTATTGATCCCCGAACAAGACCTGATCATCCTTGATATGAAGGTAGAGCAGGCAATGAAAATTATTATCAGCGCCGGGGTCGTGCAAGAAAAGGTTTTGACGGAATAAAATATGAGTTCACTTAAGGAACAGACCGACCGGCTTCTCGAAAAACAGAAACAGGTTCGCCAAATGGGGGGAACCGATGAGGTCCGCAAGCAACACCTCGCGGGGAAGATGACCGCCCGGGACCGAATCGCCAAGCTTTTTGATCCCGATACCTTTATCGAACAGGGGGTTCTCGACCACCACCAATCATCGCACCCTGACATGAAAGACAAGGCCACTCCTTCTGACGGTTTGGTCGCGGGTCATGGTTTGATCGAGGGACGAAAGGCCTATGTCCTCGCCTATGATTTTACGGTGATGGCGGGGACAATCGCCGAAGTCAATGAACGGAAATCGACCCGAGTCCGCCAGATGGCGGTGCAGGAACGGGTTCCCTTGGTCTGGCTGGTCGACTCCGCCGGGGCACGAATCCAAGAAGTCGCCGGCTCCCACTTTGCGGAGAGCGGTTCCGTTTTTTATGAACTGATTCAGATGAGTGGAGTGATCCCGACGGTCGCGGCGGTCATGGGGCCTTGTGCCGCGGGAACCGCTTATATTCCGGCACTCTGTGATTTTATTCCGATGGTAGCGGGCACCTCTTCGATGGCCCTCGCTGGACCGCCGCTTGTCAAAGCGGTCACAGGAGAAGAGGTCTCTGCCGAAGATCTCGGTGGCAGCAGTATCCACTGTAATATTTCGGGTGTTGCCGATGTCGAAGCGGCCGATGATGAGGAATGTCTTCGGATTATCCGAAGATATTTAAGTTATTTTCCATCGCACAGCGGAGAAGCCCCGCCACGCAAAGAAGTCGATCGCGAATCGAAAGAATCACCACTTGCCGATGAAATTTTAAACGTGCTTCCTGATAATTCTCGCCAACCCTATGATATGCATGAAATCCTAAAACGAATTGTCGATGAAGATAGTCTACTCGAGCTGAAACCGGAGTTTGGGCCAACCCTGATCACAACGTTCGGTCGGATCGGTGGTTACCCGGTCGGAATTGTAGCCAGCCAACCGAAGGTCGCCGGTGGCATCCTCGATAATGACTCCGCCGATAAAGGGGCCCGCTTTGTCAATCTATGCGATGCCTTCGGCATTCCACTCGTTTTTCTGCAAGATGTCCCCGGCTTCATGGTCGGATCCAAAGTAGAGAAGGCAGGGATCATCCGGCACGGCGCTAAATTCTTGTACGCCGTTAGCCGCGCCACCGTTCCCAAACTGACCCTCGTAATCCGCAAAGCTTACGGAGCCGGATACTATGCGATGTGTGGACGAGCCTTTGGGGCCGATCGAGTTTATGCCTGGCCGTCTGCGGAAATTTCCCTGATGGGGGCAGAGGGAGCGGTCAATATTATCTTCCGCAAAGAGATTGAAAAGGGAGGAGAAGAGGTCCGAAAAAAACTGGTTGAAGAATATGCCAAACGGATCTCGATCAAACAGGCGGCCGGGGGACATTACATCGATGAAGTGATCGATCCACGCGAAACACGAAAGATTCTTTGGGAGGCACTAGAAATGACCTCTGGCAAAAAAGTGATAGGACTCCCTAAAAAACATGGAATCATGCCGGTATGAGTCGCAAGGTTATCGTCACCTGCGCGCTGACCGGCGTCTTGGCCAAAAAAGAGCAGTGCCCTGGAATTCCTTACTCTCCCGTTGAAATTGCAGAAGAAGCCGAACGCGCCTACAACGCCGGTGCCGCAGTCGTCCATATCCATGCGCGCACTCCTGATGGCGGTCCCTCTTGGGAATCATCGGTTTTTGGAGAAATTAAAGCAGAAATCCAAAAACGTTGTCCGATCATTTTAAATTTTTCGAGTGGTGGCATTGGTCTGCCGATCGAAAAACGGACCTTGCATATCATCGAACACAAACCAGCGATCGCGGCTTTGAATATGGGATCGATGAACTACGCCATCTATAGCTCTAAAAAGAAAAAGTTCTACCACGATTACGTTTTTACGAATCCCTTTAAAGATATCGAATATTGTTTGCGGCAAATCGTGGAGGCGGGCTCACTTCCAGAACTAGAATGTTTCGATGTGGGTCATGTCGGCAACTCTTTTCCATTTCTCGATCTGGGAATCTTGCAGGCACCTCTTCATTTTTCTCTGATTATGGGGGTTCTCGGTGGGATTCCGAGCAAGCCAGGGAACCTGAAGGCGATGGCTGACAATCTCCCTGAAGGGTCTCATTGGGAAGTAATCGGAATTGGTCGCGACCAGTGGCGCCTGATCGATGAAGCTTTGGAGCTGGGTGGCGACATCCGGGTTGGCCTCGAAGACAATTTTTACCTTCCTGATGGTGCAATGGCAAACAGCAACGGCGATCTCGTCGCCGCTGCTGTTATTAAATTGCAAGAACGGGATCTCGCTCCCGCCACCACCGATGAGGCGATCCAAAGGCTTCAATTAAATCGTTCTTAATCGGCAAAGTCAGTACAACAATACTCTGCCCCGACATGATCCGACAACACGACCGCGCCGCTGCGACCACAGGCCTGCCGTTCTGAATCATTGGTGGACGGATCGGCAACACACAAAACCCGATCGTGCCAATCCGGATGAGTAACTTTATGGAACCCTCTTCCGCAGTCAAAAGAGGCCACATCAGCTTCTTTAATCCCTTCGCAAGCAAAGGCCGCTATGCTGCTATCAACCACTATGCTAGCAAAGGATCCCCGACAGGGATTTATCTTTTCATCAAGCTCACAGGTCCAGGTTTCTGCCGCGGCCAGGTCGCCGCACGCATTGTCACGTGACACCGGACGAAAACCGGGAAAACATTTGGTCCGTGGAGCTACCTTCGGTCGTTGAATCTGAACAAGGATCGGCTCTCTCCAGTTTCTGAACGCAAAAAGTTCGCTGGCAAACAGGATGCCTCCTTCGCAAAACAAAGAACTGACGATGATGGCAAAAAGTATTAGTTTTTTCATAACGTGTCTCCTCCTGATCCCCTAGAGTTGCAAGGAGAGTGCCAAGAGAACCCAAAGAAAACTGGACCTAATAACTAATTGAAATTATTTACTTTTTTATTAAGAAGGGGTACCAAAAGCCCCTCAAGAAAGGGGCTTCAGCGACTCAATTTGTAGAGACAAGTCCTCAGGTCCTTACTAAAACTGTCTATTGAATTAGACGATTCGAGTGAAAGGCCTAGAAGCCCAATTCTTTAGCGATGATCTCTTTCATCACCTGAGAGGTCCCGGCACCGATTGGAATCAGACGCAGGTCGCGAAAGGAACGGGAGATATCGTATTCGGTCATAAAACCACACCCCCCGTGAAACTGCAGACAGTCGTAGGCAATCTGGTTAGCCAGCTCCGAGGCATAGAGCTTGGCCATTGAAACTTCTTTCACACATTTTTCTCCACGATTGAAAAGATCGGCAGCGTGATAGACGAGCTGGCTGGCGGCCTCCAATTCGGTCAAGCGGTCGGCAAATTTGTGACGCCAGACCTGGAAAGTACCGATTGGACGACCAAAGGCCTTCCGTTCCCGGCCATATTTTAAAGCATCATCGATCATCATTTGGGATTCGGCACAACACATGACCGCCGCTCCCATCCGCTCTCCCTGAAAGTTTTTCATAATATAATAAAAACCTTTGTTTTCTTCGCCAAGGACATAGCGTTGCGGGATACGACAATTATCAAAAAAGAGGAGGGCGGTATCGGAAGTGTGCATCCCCAGCTTGTCCAGCTTTTTCCCCACTTCAAAACCCTTCACATCAGTTGGAAAGGTGACCAAACTAATTCCTTTATACCCCTCTTCTCCGGTCCGCACCGACAGCGTAATCCAATCGGCCTGACCGCCATTCGTAATAAACATTTTGGCGCCATTGATAACATAATCGTCGCCATCTTTTTTTGCGGTGGTTTTAATATTGGCGACATCGGAACCGGTGTCTGGTTCGGTAATCCCTAACGCCGCCACTTTGTCACCGGCGATTGCTGGTATCAGGAATT
>CAZXZM010000004.1:6346-23351 GCA_964645365.1 uncultured Pseudomonadota bacterium
TCTTTTGCTCGTCGGTCCCTAGAATATTGACAATCGGAGTCGCGATATCGCTCTGGACCATGATGTCCATCGCAAGTCCTGCCATCCGGCAATGGGCAAGTTCCTCAAGGAAAGCGACCGAATACCAGTAGTCGAGTCCGCTCCCTCCAAGTTCTTCCGGAAAACGAATCCCCAAAAATCCGAGTTCCCCCAGTTTTTTAAAAAGCTCTTTGGGGTATCCCTTTTCCTGTTCCCAGGTCTCGCGGTGAGGGAGAAGTTCTTTTTCGACAAAGGAACGGACGCTCTTGCGGAAGGGTTGGTGCTCTTCTGTGAAAGGATTCATACCTCCCCCATTAGCAGTTTGACCTCCATCGCGCAACTTCTGCTCCTGGCGGGCGAAAAGGGGGTATGCTGGTCTTCAACGCCCCCATGATCCCCTTGCTGGCAGCCGGCCCCTTTCTGAGTCGGGCGCTTACCGATCCGCCCCCTCACCTCCCCGCAGCCATCGAACGGGAAGAGGCTTTACTGGGGCGGTATGTGGAGGCCCCCCTACCGGAACGGTTCCGTCTTTTGGATCAAGACTTAAGTGCACTTTATCTCAGAATGCGAAATTATGGCGGTTCAGCAGGCATTGCTTGGCTACAAAGTGAAAAGGAACGACTCCGCGAAAATGTCGTCCAAGGCAACCGTTATTGGGAACTGGTAGTCCCCAATTCCTTTGGCCATCACACCTTGGCCCTCGGAGTGGAACTGGCACACCTCCCCCATCTGACCTTTCCAACCGAGGCCCCCAAACCACCGTTACTGGTCGCACCCAGTTTTTCGCCCCCAGGTTCTGGACACTGGGCCTACCTCAGAATTGAGAGCATGGTTTCGATTCAGGATGTGATCTGTCATGAGTGTGTCGCAAGGATCGGTGCTACGCTGGCCGCAGGTAAGCCCATTCAAACCGTACAATTCGCTGTCGATCGCGAACAGGGAATCTATTACATCTTTCATGGTTATCATCGCGCAATGGCAGCTCGCTCGCTTGGGGCCGACTATATCTTTGGTAGGATCGCGCGATCGCGCCGCATTGAATCACAAACTTACACTTTCGACGAGTTGCGTTCAGTTGATCATACCGAACACAAGGCGATTGTCGCCGCAGCGCAAGGAGAAAGCTCTCCGGCCGACGACCCCTTTGAAGATCGTTACTTCTAACCTAAGCGCCGCACCCCATCGAGAACGTAGTGGGCGTAGCCCAGGAGCATCGCCTCCATCTGCTCTCCTTGTGCAGACGGGATAAAGCGCTTCCATTGTTGCCACAGCACTGGAAAGCCAGCCTGGTGCAAGAACACCTCCATCTCTTCCTGCAAAAGTGTCAGCTTCAATTCGTAGCCCCGCCAACGTGCCTGGCGAACAACCGCCATCCAGGCCGTCTCCCCCCAAAGATCCATGGCGGTATAACGGTACGTTAAATAATCGGTCAGGGCGTGCAGGTCCTCTCTCGATCCATTAAACCTCGGCATTTCAATGTGGGCAGCAAATTCTTCCGGTAGACTCATCCGTCCCAAAAACTTGACGACAAATTCCAAGGCCTGACGCACCGAAGTCCCGGCGACAATCATCAGGCGTGGCTTCATAGAAGATGGCAAGCCACACCAATCATCAAAATTAAGCTTCATATAGACCGGCTGGCCATGGTCTTCATTGGTCACCTCAATCTCGACTCTCCCCTCATCGAGAGGAGAAAAGATTGGAAAAGAGGCAAGCTGAGCGAGATCCATGACAACCGACTGGAGATAGCGAACATCCTCCGTGGAATAAATCGGTTGTTCCATACAGTCAGCAACACGCCTGCAATCTCTCTCGCCAAGACGCCCCCAGCCGTAAATATCAACTTCAAAACCAGCCTCGAAGCGATGATAAAAGTCGGCCGCCTCATCGAGAGCGGTACGTGGGAGGGCTGGTTGAGGGCCCATTGAGGAAAAATGTCCCTTTGGTTCTCGGGCAAGCTTGCTCTGGGCGAGGACTTCGACTGCACGACGTCGTAGGTAAGATTCCACATGTTCCTGTTGGTCGGGAAGCAACGAGGGTATGTAGGCCTCGGCTAATCCAGCCAGCCCCTTTTCACGAAAGACACGGAAAAGATTGAGCGAAGCGGCATTCAAGACCGGCTGCAGCACGCCGCGATAGAAGATCTCGACTCCGAGGACTGACGTCTCGTGGGCCAACTGATAGGCGAACGAGAGGTTCCGCGCTATCGTCCGGGTGTAGCGGGCCTTCAGGTCCCGATAGAGTGTATCGAAGGTACCAACCGTCGGTTCCGGAGGAAGTGTCAGTCCGGGTGGATCCGGCATGAACGAACCCACGACTGCGAAGAGGGTCGAGAGATAGGTCACCGGACGCTCCCCAAACGGCAAACCCAAGAGGGTCGCCATCCCCCAGAATAATTGCAACCTCCCTGGATCGGTGGAGTCCCAGAGAGTCACCCCCATCGTTTGCTGCTGCAGTTCTCTTTGAATCGGATGAAGGCTGGGGAGGGTCTCGGCGGCAAGGTGCAAGAACTGGAGGGCCTGGTTGGGGGTCTCAATAGGTTTGACACAGAGACGGACAAAGGTCTCGCGACAGTAGTCGGCCCCCGCCCCTGACGGTGAACGGACCTCTCGACTCGGGTCATAATGACCATACCAGCCGTTGCGCTGCTCGGCCGTTGTAACTGAAGCCGCGGCACACAGAGGGACAGTGCTGGCAAGTGAGGCAATCAGCATCTCCTCCGTTGTCGGAAAATCCTCAAAATTGTTGCCGAAAGAATAATTAACGCAGCGCGTAAAATAGAGCAACTTTTCCGGCGGGTCGCCGAAGAGAGCTCTGTACCCAAACCTATGTATTTACTTGGTATTTCGACATCGCTTGCCCCGGGGCTCCTAATGGCCAGCACCCAGCTGACCCCAGTGCAGACCTTTGCCCTCGCTCAATTGGAAGAAGCGGAACTGCTCCATGCCATCGATCCCTTCGAAACCGATGCCTTTCGAGGAACCCTTCTCTCCTTGACCAACATCGTCGAGACCGAAACGACCGCGACCAACGCCATCCAATTATCGAAACGCTATGATGGGGCGAACGAGACAGGACGCCGCTCGCTCCATGGAGAAATCGGCGGAGAGCTATCCACTCTACGAGAGATTATTACAGGAACGGATAGCGATTCTACCGGAGAGGGGACCGTTGCTGCTGAAGGATTGGACCGGATCACGATGGCCGGCCCTGCCCCCGGTGCTGAACGCCTCTTTTCCATTTCGCTTGCCGCACCGACAGCAGTCCCGACACCCGAACGCCTCCCGGCAATCCGCAGTCACCTGGAAGGACACCTTGCTTCCTCCAAGGAAATACTCTCGCGCCTAGAACGGATCGTCATCTGGGGCAAACCGCAACGAACAAAACTTTCTACAGACGTCACCGCCCTACTCGACACCACCGAAGAGCAGATCAAGACACAGGGGCAACTGACACAACAGCTGGAATCTCTCACCCCAGCCTCGGCGATCCCCCTATCACGTCAGATCAGCGCCCATTATCTCCTGGTCCTCGCGCTTGAACAGGAAATCGCGCGACACGAAACGCTCGGCCGGGTCCATTTGTCAGAGTTGGTCAACGCGGGCTGGGCCCTTGCCGGTCCCGCTTTAGACGAGGCCCCCACGATCCCGGGACTCACCGATTTTTTTGACACGGCCGCTATCGAACCGGGGCTCCAGGAACGAGTAGAAACGCTCCTCGCGCAATACATCCGCCTGCTGCGCGACAAAAAAGGGGGGGAACTCGGCCCCCTTCCGGAACAACCCTTCGATCTGGAGGCCTTTGCCACCGCCTTGATTCCTTCCTTTGATGCCATCGTTGTCCGGACCACACTCGATTTCTTAAAGACCGGTTGGGGACGAAAGGTCCCCGACACAACAGCGGTCGCCACCGAACGGGAACGGGTGACCGATAAGCTAGCGCACGATCAGGCGGCACGCCGCCCCCTCTTTCCGCAGCACTTCCGAACGGAACCCTTGGAAGAAGGAGAAACTCTACGACGCTATATCGGTCGCATCGGTATTGAAATTGACGAAGATCTTTTCCGGGAAACGGTCGGCGTTCGCGCCGACACCGCTTACAGTTGGGGAAGAAATAAACGAACCCCTGGCAACATCGGTCATGTGATGGCCCTGTATCGTTATCTCGTCGAAGGGGCCTGGCGACAGGCCATTCTGTACGGCCGAGAGGGCGAAGCAGTGGTCCTCCCCGATCCAATGGAAATCTTGCGACTCACTTACGGTGAATGGGCCGATCCCTTTTTTGAACATGCCGCACCGGACGATCCTTGGACCATTGAAGTCCCGATCCCGAAAGGGGTCGATGAGCTTTCTTATTCAGAAATGATCTTGGGACGCGTGCTTGGTAAAGTCTGGGAGGTTTTTGAATTACGTTCCGTTGTTGTAACGGCAGGCGTACAAGAAGCGCTCGCCGTAGAAGATGCCGAAGAAGAGCAGTTACGCGCCATTGTCCGTACCACCTGGGACGCCTACCGTCGCGCGGGAGCCCGTCTTCATCCGCACCGCCGTTTTAAACATACGCGTGAAAGTATGCGTTATCTTCTCGGAGACTACGGCGACATCATCGACTTCTTCCTGGAAGCCAAATCGATTATTGATCAGGTCGCGACAGTCCATCTACCGGGAGGGGCAGAGCTCGCCCCGGAAATGCCCGGCGCCTCGCACTGGAAGGTACGGCTCGTTCCCGAGGAGATGGGATTGGCCGATCTGTCCGGTGTCCTGCCAAGGCTAGACTCCGAAAGCTATCCTTACAAATACCTTGAGGGGGACCGTGATCATTTTACATTGCTAGCCGGCGAGCTGGCTGCGCGTCTTGGGTTCATGGCGGGAGTTGAGGAACGCGATTCAGATGAAGAGATCGCCATTGGTTCCGGGGAAGCAACTCACCTCGGCGTCTTACAAAAAACGCTCGCCAAGATGCAGCAGGAACATGCCCGACTCTTGGCACGACTCGCTTACTACCGGGGCAATCCACAGAGTACACCCTTTTCCGCCCCCCAGGCCTTTGAACAGTTTTACCGCCGTCTCCTTCTCTTTGCGCGTACGATACGCCACCGCATTGCGATTGCAGGCAATTTTTCCTATCAGGGACTTGAAATCCATTACCGTGTCGCGCGCCCATCGGCCGAGACGCCGGCGATCACTGCTTGTGCGGTGACGGGTCATGATTCACGCTGGGAGGTAACAATCGTTCCCGACACGTTGGTGAATCTAGCGCAAGGAGAGCGACTCGATCCGGAAACACAAAGAGATCTTTTTCGTTTTCGAACGGTCGCAGCGGTCCTGCGAGAACGAGGTGTTCTGACCGAAGCCGATCCCCCACGACTGGCAGCACGTCTCTTTCCGGATAAAGAAGCGGCTGAACACGAACGACTCGTTTCTCTGCTCGGTTCTCTGGAACAACTTGAAGAAACTGCTTTGGAAGTTTCGATCCTTGATGAAGCGAACGAAGACGTTCTGGCAATCTATGAACGAGCTGATCGCGTCATGCGCCAACCAGAAACGATACTTCCGGAAAGATTGCCTCGTTGGTTGACTGAACGACTGCACGAATTTTGTTGGAATCGATTTGGGCATCCACCCCTGCGAATCCGTGATTACGAACGCATCTTGCAGGGCTATATCGAACGGCACTCCGAGTACGCGCAAAACTTTAACTCCCATTTATTTGAAGCGGCAGTGAGTACCGTTGTTGGGGAAGATCTAGCGACGCGCAATTTCTTCTTTGCGTTTTTCCATTTTATTGGGCTCCCCACATCCGAAGAGATTTCCCAGCACCCAACGACTCATTTAGCAGTCCCTCCCCCCGACCTGCCCCCGGCAACACCTGCAGTATCAGTGCTTACTGGAACGTCCACAGTATCTCCCTTTCCCTCACGCCAAGGGATTATTTTGAGTGACTTCCTGGCAAGACAGACACTGACAGGTGTTTATCCCGAAACGATTCGTGCGGTCCTGCAATCTTTTCTATCGGTTTCCGCCGACCGAATCCGTGGGGGCCAACCTTGGCGTCCGGAAGAGATCCCGACTCAAATTGAACAGATCCTTGTCGAGCGGGCGCGCTTTTTGGCGGTTGCTGATTTAGAGCCGGCGCAGACAAGAGAAATTATTTCCTGCGCCCAGGCCTTGGCCCATGACGTAGAGCGCATGGGCAATTCTCTTGAATCAATTGCCCGAAGCGCCTCTGATTCTTTGTCACAAATCGTAGCAGCAGAATTTCTTTTACAAATGGCTTTTCTGCCAGCGATCGAAGACCTAGGAGAGATCACCCTGCGGGTTCTGAAACCGCGTGTCTCTCATATTAGTCCGAGTTCTGGGGCCTATCGAAAAGGGCTGGCAGTTGCCGATTGGTTTCGCGGTTACAGCGAACGGGTTCAGGAAATTCAATCCGAAATAGAAATCCTCTTTGAAATCGAATTGGACGGACATGAAGCAACAACGGAACAGGAATTGATCGATCTATTGCGCGAACGAGGACACGAAAACGGACTGGCTTACCTTGGTTCCATTCAAGGTGCCGAGGATTGGTCTACCTTTCTAGCCCGTCATGAATTCGAAATGACACTCGTTGCTCCCGATGCACGATTTGCGATCCGTGAACAATGGGAAGCACTTCTGGCCGCCCTTCCGGCACCAACCGAACCAGAAGAAGATGCGAGCGCTGCGGAAGAAGAAGCGGCTCCAACGCCCGCGGAAGAAAGGCTCCCCAGCCGGCAGTGGGACCCTGCGGACTACGCCTCTTTCCTGCCAGCCGAGGAACACCAGGCCTTTTGGCAACGCATTCAAAGACTCGTCACCGGCGAGGAAACCGCCTACCTCCTTTTTTATGTCACCGACGCAGGGCTTCAGGTTGCACGAGTGAATTCCCAAGGATGGCGGGATGCCCATGCAATCATCCATGAACCGGATGCCGTCGGTGGTGTCCTTGGCGGACGCTTCTATTTTGACAACCTTGAAACGGGGGAATCGGAAGAGATCCTGCCGATCCAACTTCGCTACACCGTCCCAATCCGAGAGCGGGGACACGAACTAATCGATTGGTTGGCCACGCTAACCCCAACGGATCCCTCCTTCGCCGATATGCAGGCACTGGAGGCCTTCATCCTCTTCCTGTCTCGCTCGCGCCGCCTCCAGGAATCGATTCAAGAAGCGTTGGCAGAACTCTTTCCCAATCCATCGCGACGCAACCTGCGCCAGCAATTAAACGCCTTCGTTGCCGAACATGGACATGACCTTGAGATCTTCCGAAACTACTATTCGAATTTAGGGCCTTGGGGGCTTTCGACCGCTTCGGTTCGAGAGCTCTCCGCCATTGTTGGCGCCGATCCGCGACAGTCCTCCCGTTATGAACGAGTCATGGATCTTCTTTGTTACCACCCGAACCTTCCTCCTGAAATAACCCAACCACTACGGGAGGCAATGCGTGAACTAGAGGGAAACACCAACCGTGCAGGACGAAGTTATCTGGACTTTGCATCCACCCTGTTGCAGGTCTGGCCCGAGGCACTCCGTCGTGAGACAGAACGCCTGCGGGAAATGTTGCCAACCGAAGGGGGATTGCAGGCCCTTGCCGACGCGCCAGAACTCGTTCAACCAAGCAACAGTCTCTTGCGCGGCCTGCGCGTTCGCTATGAAGAAGCGCTTCAGGCCCACCAACCGGCCGATGACGACCAGCGTCGCTACGCCGAAGCCCTGTCTCTTATCTTTCAGGACCGAACCCTGGAACCGATCCACCGTATTCTCTATACGGTCGCGCAGACCGATCCGACCCGCAGCCCACTCGGCCGGATGATCCATCAAACGGTCGTCCAAAATGCCCGCCACCTAGGCGGCCACCGGCGAGAGCGGGCAATCCGCCGGATTCTCGAATTTTATCAGACCCACCGCGCCGAATTTCTCTGGCGCTTGGCGGAACGTGACCCGATCCCCACCTGGATCGAGGATGCCCTTCCTGATTCGATGCCACCCCGTCATGTCCTCTCGGCCGAATTTCCGGAATTGGAAGAAATTTCTTACGCGGAAATCGACCACTACCGCGAGTACATGACCGAAATGCCCAATCTGCCAATCACACTCGAGGGCCTGATCGATCGTGACGGACTCTGGGAACGAGTCGTCGTCCCCCCGGATGCCATGCTCTTGCAACCGGTTACCTATAACACCGCCCCCGAACTGCCGGCCTCCTTGAGGGCTCTGGCCAGGGATTCGGGACAGGGGCCCCAGATGGAAACCAACCATATCCCGGTTGGAATTCGCAATGAACACGGAGAAGCGATTTTTTGCAAAACGCTCCTCCGTGGCTTTGCCGATAAAATGGAAGCGCGAGGACAGCGTTCGATGGCCACCGCAGTACGGCAGATGATTGCACAGCTTTCAGGAGGGCAAGAAAGTATTCAGCTACGCGATATATTTGGCCACACCATCACCGTTCGGGCCGATGAGATTGAATCGCTCGATACAACAAAGGGGGCCAACTCGCCAGCGGTCGAACTGGATGTCCAAGTGCGTGAATTGATCGATGATCCGGAACTGTTGGAGGTCCACCCCCTCCTCGTCATGCTCTTCAATACGGTACGCAGCGATCGTCTGGGGACCACCAATAGCTATCCGCGACTGCTTACATTGATGGACGAGATCAAGAGGACCCGAACCAGACGTCCCGACCGAAGCCGAAGACGCCGGAGATCACTCGCCCCCCAACAGACCCCCCAAGAGCTTTTGATCGAGCACTATCGCACGGAACGCCCGCACCTTCGAGCCACGCTGGCAGGCGGCCGATTCAGGCGCTATTTGCCATAACGTCAAGAGATCCATTAGTCTGCCCCCATGGGCATCAAGATTGTCACCGTTAACAAGCAGGCGAAGTTCCGCTACCAATTCCTCGAAAAATTTGAAGCGGGAATTGTCCTGACTGGCAGTGAAGTCAAGTCGCTACGCGCCGGCCATGTGCAATTATCCGATGCCTACGCAACCCTCCGCAATAAAGAGCTCTTTCTAATAAATTGTCACATTGCCCCTTATCCGCCGGCGGCTGATCTGAATCACGAACCAAAACGTTCTCGCAAGCTCTTGCTCCACAGCGAAGAAATCAATGCTCTGATTGGAAAGATTCAACAGCAAAGACTCACTTTGATTCCAACCCGTATCTATCTTAAGAACGGCCGTGTAAAAATTGAACTAACTCTCGCGCGTGGTAAAAGGATGCAAGATCGCCGTGAAGATCTTAAAAAGAAGGCGCAAAATCGTGAGATCGAACAGGCACTTAAGCGAAAACGCTAAAATCATGACATGCCGCGTCAGCAATTAAAGGGGCGAAACTTGCCGATAATCAATATATCCATTATGTTGAAGGTGATGAAGACAATCAGGCTCAAATACTTACTGGGAGCGGTTCTGCCGCTGGTACTCCTCTGGGGATTTTCGGCTAGCGCCAAGGATAAGCCGAATCCAAATGACGTTGCTATTCAAATCCAAACCAAGGGAATTTCAGGCGCCCGTGCTACCATGACGGCATGGATCCACACTTCACCCGAAGCAACCTGGCAGACACTGATCGACTTTAACGATCAAGGTAAAAAATACCCTCGCTTGGAACGATCTTTTTGTCTGCAAGCGGCTGATGCAAAAGACGTAAAACGACAAAAGCTTAGAAATGGTTTTACAGTCGAAAAAAATTATAAAAAGAATCGCTGTGATCCGCATGAGCTGCGAACAGAAGGAAAAAAATGGCAGCTCCATCTTTTTCAGGAATTCGATTATCCCTTTCCCCTCGCGAATCGCTGGATCGTTGCCGAAGTCAATTTAGACGAAACGAAAAAAAGGCAAAACCGCTACCATATGTCCGGACGCCTTCTCTATGGACACCAAAAAATCTATGAAGTGGATCTCTTCGTAAAACCGCATCCAAAAAATAAAGGGGAAACCTTTTTTGAAATGAGAGTCTGGATCGATCCCGGTGGTATTATTATGGACTGGATGCTGAAAGAAGCGACAGAATATGTCGCTCCGAAGTACATGGAAGTCTTGGAAAAAGAGGCGAAAAAACAGTAACTCAGCAGCCAAGATGACGGCTGATTACAATCCTTTGAACTTCGCTGGTCCCTTCCCCAATTTCTAACAATTTGTGATCGCGATAGAATTTCGCGACCGGGTACTCATTCATCAGACCGTACCCGCCGTAGATTTGGACGGCATGATTGACAACATGCCCCATGACCTCAGAACAGTACAGTTTGGACATCGCCGCTTCTTTTGAAAAGGGGCGTCCCTGGTCTTTAAGCCAACAAGCGCGGTAGAGAAGGCCCCGGGCCGCTTCGATCTCGGTCGCCATGTCGGCCAGCTTGAAGGCAATCGCTTGATGCTTGGCAATTGGTTTGCCAAAGGTCGTCCGTTCTTGCGAATAAGCGAGCGCTGCCTCAAAGGCCCCCTGTGCCCCCCCGAGTCCCATCGCGGCAATACCAAGACGACCCGAGTCAAGGGTTGCAAGCATTTGGTGAAATCCTTCTCCCTGTTTCCCTAATAAATTTTCTTCCGGGACGGTAACGTCATCAAAATAAAGTTCTGCCGTATTCGAAGAACGCCAAACAAGCTTGTTGTGCATTGTCTTTGTTGTCCAGCCGAGCGTTCCCTGGTCGACAATGATACACGACAGTTCTTTTTTGCCGTCGCTTTGACCGGTTACCGCTTGGACGGTCACTCCCGATGTAATGTCGGTCGAACCATTGGTGATAAAGATCTTAGAACCGTTGATCGTCCACTTTCCGTCTTTGATCTCGGCCTTGGTTTGACTGTTCCCCGCGTCACTCCCTGCATTTGCTTCGGTCAGACCAAAGGCCCACAGCTTTCCCTTGCAAAGGCTGGGAAGATATTTTTTCTTTTGCACCTCTGATCCAAAATTATAGATCGGTCCGATCCCGAGTGAATTGTGTGCCGCAAGCGTTGCCGCCTGACAGCCATCGACTCGCGCCACCTCTTCGACCGCAATAATGTAAGAAAGATAATCGAACCCCTGGCCGCCATAATCGGGGGAAATCGTCGCCCCAAAAAGGCCCAAATCGGCCATCTTCTGGGTCAACTCATAAGAAAACTCTTCTTTGTCGTCTAGGGATTGCCGAACCGGTTTGATTTCTCCCTCCGCAAATTCGCGAACGGTCTTCCGGAGCATCTCCTGTTCTTCGGTCAGGTCATAGGAAGGCATGCCAGGCTTGTAATCAATCACCTAAATGACATCAAGGAAATTGGGGTGGGTGGTCCGCCTGAGGCGGAACAGGACCCGCCCTAGTGACTCACCATTTGAGGGTATATTCTATTTGGCCGGAAGCAGGGACATCGGCCGTCACCGACTTTTTACGACCCGCCGTATCGGTGACATAGACGTAATAGGTTCCCGGCTTTAGGCGAACCAACAACCAAGGGGCATCGACCTTGACGTCAAAGACCAATTTTTGACTGGGGGTATAGATCCGGACATGGACGTCGGAATAAAGCTCGCCCTTCATCGTCGCAAACTCTAACTTCAAGGGAAAGGTGCGCCAGCGAGGATCCTGTTTGGTCTCCGCCACGCCGGTAATCGCATATTCAATCCCATTCTTCTTTAAAATCGGGTCGTGGTATTCAAAGGGTTGTTGTGCGATCAGGGACGAGACAAGAAAGTAAGTGGCCGCTCCAACCAAGAACCATTTTAACTGACTGATTCGAAATAACCGCATGCATCGCATCATACCAGACTGGGTCTCAAAAGTACCACCCATAGGGTCCTGTCGCCGATGGGACCCATCCCCCCGGGCTCTAGCCTCGGGGGCATCCGACCCATCGGCACCACCCCGGGTCCCGGCACTTTTGAGACCCGCCCTAGACACTTTCGTGAAGATAAACTAGGCTTGAGAGTGTGATTATCGGGCTGATCGGCAAGAACGGCGCCGGCAAAGGAGAGGTCGCCAAGCTCCTCCAACAAATTGGCTATTACTATTATTCTCTTTCGGATCTCGTTCGGGAAGAGGTCCGCGCCCGCGGGCTTGAAGTAACCCGTGACAACCTGATTCCGGCTGGCAATGAACTCCGTCAACAGTATGGCCCGGGAGTCCTTGCCGAACGGACCCTGGAACGACTGGAACCGGATAAAAATTACGTCATCGATTCAATCCGTAATCCCTTCGAGGTCAAAGCCCTTAAAAAACGTCCTAACTTTCGTCTTCTCAAGGTTACCGCCGATGAGGCAACCCGCTTTCAGCGGGTCAAAGAGCGGGGACGAGAGAGTGATCCCCAGACATTAGATGAATTCCGTCGTCTGGAAGCGCTCGAAACAACAACCGATGACCCCACCAAACAACAGCTAACCGAAACCGAGGCACTCGCCGACGCCGCAGTTGAAAATAGCGCAACGATCGATGAGTTACACGTGGCGACCCGCCAAGTCTTAAACGAGTTAGCGAAACAGGTCGAACGTCCTGGTTGGGATGAATACTTTATGGGAATCGCCCAGATGGTGGCCCTTCGTTCTAACTGCGTGAAGCGGAAGGTCGCCGCGATCCTTGCCAAAGACAAACGGATTATCGCCACCGGTTACAACGGGACACCACGTGGCACCAAAAACTGTAGCGAAGGGGGCTGCCCCCGTTGCAACAGCCTGGGGGATTCCGGCAAGGGACTTGAAGACTGTTACTGTTCGCACGCCGAAGAGAACGCAATCACTCAATCGGCCTATCACGGCGTCAACATCAAGGGGGCCACGATCTACACCACCTTTTCCCCCTGTCTTCTCTGTACCAAGATGATCATCAACTCCGGAATCGTCGAAGTGATCTACTCGACCGAGTATTCGATAGGGGAGGTCCCCCTTCAGCTCCTCAAAGAGGCGAACGTCAAGGTCCGCCAGTACACCCCCTAGCCACACAACTTTCTAGTTTTTTTGCCGAAAAGGGTCCGTTATGGCCTATCAGTATTTTTTGCTCCCAGCCGGGGCCTTTCAGGCCCTGGTCGGTTCCGAGGCGTTGGCCGGAATGACCGTTCTCACCCCAGCCGCCCCTGGCCAACCGGCCCTGATTATCACTGACCGTCCTTGGGCGGTCCCCGCCGAGGCGCAACCTCTGATATCGGCACCGGGGACCCTTCGAGCCCCCTCGGTCTTCCAGCCCGACACCCCCCAGGAAATCCGGACACTCGCGGCACAAGTCGCAGTGGAATTTACCGCTTTAGTCGATGAGACCCAGAACCGACCGGAACCGACCGCACCGGATCAGGCGCGTGAAGCAATTGAATCCTGGCTCCTCGGACGTCACTTTGCTCAAAACGAACCTATCGGGAAGATCATTGTTGAGGCCCAGATGATCCGAGCTACTCTACACGAAATTCGCAGACTCCGGGGTGCTGAACATTTTGCCGTCGACTTGGTCGACGAAATAAGCCACCACCTTTCCTACATAGGGACCGATTACGGCGATTTTGCTCGACTATTATTTGGAGAGCTACTGACCTATACTCTCCGACGAGACGCCGCCGAAAAACATTTTCTCAAACCTTATTTTCAGGCCCTGCAAGAATTGCAAGAGCTCCTCGACCGAACGCTCACCTGGCGATTTGCAACACCCTTTATTTCGGGACGAATCAAACAGGGGGTGCTTCGAAAGATGCTCACCCGCGATTGGCAAGACATGAGTGAATTTTATGATCTGGCGGGACTACGAATGGTCCTCGCCAATCAAAGAGAAGTGGAAGAGGCGGTCCATTACTTCCAAGAGGAACTGGAGAAGGCTCATTTTGAACACGGAGAAGGTTCGGCTCCCTATTCGTATCAACCGCAAGGGTTCGATCGAAAGGATTACGATAGTGGTTATCGTGCCGTTCATGTCGACTTGAGAAAAGTCTTCAAAAATGGGGAGTCCTTTCCGGTTGCTGAGGTTCAGTTTATAACGGTGGGGATTCACCGATGGGGAGAAATTCAACGAAACCTCGTCTATAAAAGTGGGAGGATCCCACCCATGGTCCGCAATGCCCTCAATGGTTTTTGCCGTCGAGCGGCTCACTATATTGTCGCCTGCGAGGAAAGGAGCATCCTTCCCGACTACCCCGTCTTTAATGATGACTCGCTCGAAACAATTGCCGACTTAAGGCGCCGGGCCTATTACCGACACGAGGTGCACCGCATGGAGATGCTGCTGGGCGAATTTGCAGTGCAGGCAGGCGCCTCGGAAACCGGCGCCTAAAGATACTTTTCCAGTCGGCGCAATGCTTCCTCAATATTGGCCAGTGAGTTGGCGTAGGAAAAACGCAAGTAACCTTCCCCTTCAGAGCCAAAATCGATTCCGGGAGTTACGCCAACGCCAGCCTTTTCTAAAAGTTCCATTGCAAAAGAAAATGAATCGTTTGTAAATTTTTTGGCATTCGCAAAAATATAAAAGGCGCCGGTCGGTTCAACCACGACCCCAAAACCCAATTTCTTAACGCCCGCTAAAAGCACAGCGCGTCGTTTCGCAAACTCAGTTCGCATCCGTTCTTGATCCGCTTGACCGTCACGCAAGGCGACAATTCCCCCCCGCTGAACAAAACTATTCGCCGAAATAAAAAGATTTTGCTGCATCACTTGTAACGGACGGATGAATTCTTTGGGCGCAATCAGATAACCAAGACGAAAACCGGTCATTGCATACGACTTAGAAAAACCATTGAGGACAAAAGCGCGATCGGTAAATTCAAGGATGGTGTGTTCTTCTCCTTCGTAGATAAGGCCGTGATAGATCTCATCACTCACAAGATAAGGGCCTTTTTCAGTCAGGGTCGCCATCTCTTTCATCGTATCGACCCCCATCACCGTTCCGGTCGGGTTGGCGGGAGAGGTGATCACGATCCCCTTTGTCTTGGGGGTGATCTTTTCCGCAACCGCTTCGGGACGGTACTGGAAAGCTTCCTCTTCTTTGACCGGTACATAGACCGGTCGTCCCCCAAGCAAGGTCACAAAGTTTGGATAACAGGCATAATGAGGATTCGGGAGGATCAGTTCGTCGTCTGGATCGAGAAGGGCCGCAAAGGCGAGCAACATCGCTGGCGAAGTCCCGGAGGCAACGAGGATCTGATCGGGGGAAACGGTGACGCGGTACTTTGTTCGATAATGATCGGCGATCGCTTCACGCAATTCCAGCAAACCCTGGCTGTGCGTGTATTTGGTGATATTTTCTTCGACCGATTTTTCGACCTCTTTTTTGACGCAAGCCGGTGCGTCAAAGTCGGGTTCGCCTAAGGCGAGAGAGATGACATCTTTCCCAGCGGCCTGCATCCCCTGAATCTTTTCCAGGATCTCCATCGCCAGGAAGGACTTGATTTGACTCGCTCGTTTAGAAGGGGGCATCAGAGGGGCGGAAGCCTACGCCGAGCGCTACTTTTTTTCAAGGATCACGACGGCGGCGGCATAAGGACCATCGTGGGTCAGGGAAACGTGGATCTGATCGACCCCCTGCTGCTCGGCGGTCTCTTTGGTACGGCCGTGCAGGGTCATGGTCGGACGTTCGCCAGCGGGACGGCTCACTTCGATCTCATCTTGATTGACCTCTTTCAAGAGAAGGTCTCCTGTACGGGTCATGCCGAGCGCCTTCAGAAAGGCCTCGCGCGCCGCCTGCCGGGCCGCCTGGTGTTCATCGGCCTCCTCCTCTAGCTTCCGGAGATCAACGATATGGTGTCCGTGTCCAAGGATCATAAGTGGCCCAGCGTTACAACGGCCAGGCCGAAGTCGGCATCGATCTTTTGGAAAGAGGCCGTAATCTGTTGAGGATCTAAATGACGATCACGAAAGATCTCGTTGAGACGTGGGTACCAACGATCTTTAAACTGAAGGGGCTGATCATCGGTAAGGATCGTCACGGACCAGGAGCCTTCCAGGGTGGTTTGCGGTTGCGTCTGGATATAACGAAAACGATTGTTGGCACCGAGCAGACTGTCTGAAGCAATGGCCTTAAAAACAGCCTCTTTCACACACCATAGCGCCAGTGCATAGCCCTTCTTTTCATCGGAGTTAGGCATGCTATCAAGCGCCTCCCTCTCGGCATCGCTGATATAGGCATTGAGGGCGCCACTCTGATGTAACGTTGCAATGCTAGTGATACTCATCACATCAACACCAATCGATCCCTCCTCAGAGGTTTTATTTGTAAGGGCAGCAACAAAGCGATCCCCCTCATGGGAAAGAGAAATGTGAGGAGTGCCTCCAAAAGAACGGGACCATTGTCCTTGCAAGGCGTTGCTTAAATGCACCACCGGCATTCCATAACCAAAACCTTGTGCCGTGAGACGATCGATAACCACGTCACGGGCATGCTCTTTTAGGGAAAGCTGCATTTTTTCTAAGATCACCTGTTTGGCCAGGAGATTGGCGAGACGGGTTCGGGCACCCAAGTCCCCTTTATGCTGATAGATTTCGAATTCACGCTCACTGTGGAAAGCGGACTGATCTAGATCTTCCAGCTCCCTCTCACGGGCATGACGGATTTCAAAGGGGGCGGACATGCCGTCCTTTAATTACCCTTTGCCAGCCTGTCTTGGCAAGCTGACCTCCAATGCAATCGGTAAGCTGCCAAAGCGGGTCAGTCTGACATCACTCAGGGAACGTGGTGCCTGAACGCCATGCGGAAAGACACGAGCGAGTTCATTGACAATCTCTGGCATCGACATCGCGAACGGTGTCCGTTCGGGGCTATTCATCGCTTCATAGAGTTTGCGCGCGAGATAGATACCGACGGCCTGTCTTTCATGCTCTGGCAAGCTATCGACATTAAAGCGAAGACGTCTGGTCTCTTCGTGCCACTGCGCCAGCGGCTCAACGGCTCCGTGATGCTTCAACTTGGCCCGTGACCCTACCATTAAGTCAGCAAAGTAATCGGTCAACTCTGGTTCATCTCTTAAGAGGCGACGATCCGCGATGTATTCGCGAGTCCAGTCGATTGGAACAGACAAGGAGTCTAAGG
>CAZXZM010000004.1:23361-29938 GCA_964645365.1 uncultured Pseudomonadota bacterium
ACACGTTCTGCTCGCCCTTCCCAATCGGCATCGGTAATCTGACGATAGCCGGTGACAGTTTCGCTAGCCAATTTCTTCTTAAAGGCACGATACGCCCTGACTTCGTTATTGAGATTCTCATAACGATAGCTAAAGAGGCGTTCACCCACTTGACGTTCGCGACCATGAATGTGCTGAAACAAGGCATCGAGCTGCTCGTTGTCATGACGATAGAGCTCTTCATAGACTTCCATCTCTGCCAAAATTTGGGCATTTTCTGCGATAAAGCGAGGTGTCATGTACTGATTTGTGCTCGCTAAATCCGCATCCCAAGGCAAGATATCATCACGCTGGAAGGTACGATGTGTCGCTACAAAATTCGTGGCTTGCTGTGCACGGTTCTGTAGAATGGCCCTTTGCGTTAACAAAGCTTGATTGATCGATGAGTAAGGCGTCTGTCCGCGCGTGAAAGCCGCCGCACGATTTTCACCATGGAAACCAAAGTTATAAATCAACATAACGTCATCCACACACATCGGTCGGATATGAGCCGAAAAGCTAATGTGAATACGCGATAGGGCCGTCGATAGACGGGCATGCTGCTCATCCGTAATATTATTCAGAGCGAGATGTCCCGGAACAATACCATTGGTAAATAGAACCACGGCCTGGACCGCCTCGATCATCGTGCCACCCAAGGTATGGCCAAGTTCCGTAATGGACTTTAAGGCCATTTCAAAAGCGAGCTGTTGTTCCTGCATATCACGCGCCCGTTCCGAACTCGCTAAACCAAGAGCCTGTTTCGTATCACCACCGGTATTCGTCGAGTGACTCACTTCGTTCGTCACATTGGCTACAGAGAAACCATGGCTATCTAAAATACCATGGAGCATCCAATTAATCAGGGCTTGACCCGCAAAACCTGGAGCCGTCTCGGCTCGTGGTGTTCCAGTCGCATCATAGCCCGCGTGAAAATCACTCGTACCGGTCGCACCCAAAATTTCCACCAAGGGGGCCGCTCCAATGATCTGAGCCATTTTTCTTGTGGTCACTGAAAACCCAGAAGTCGCCAGACCTGCCAAAAAACCATCGCGGATCAGATCATGAGCCGAATAACCCTGACCGCTGGTACGACCATGTTCGCCTGAATGCGAATCACGAGTCATGGCACCTCTTGGACCCAGAGAATCAAAACCACTATGAGTACTTGCTAGGGCTCCGTATTCCATCGACATAGCATGGATCACAGTCGAGAGATATTCTTCTCGTGTTATCTGGCCCGCATCAGCCTTCGTCTTTAAAGAATAAAAGCTATCGATCGCCGCAAAGATTACTTCAAGACCTGTGGCGCAGGCTGCCGCTAAATTACGCTTAATACCACCGGCGGCGAATTGTTGAAGGGCGGCACTACCTTGCGAGTTGGCAATACCTTTAATAACGCCCAAGCCTTTATCGTTTGCATCATCACCTTCAGAACCAGAGACAAGGAGATTTTTACCGGCGTTATCGACCATCCCGTTTCCGACAAAGAAAGCGGTCAACGCGGCCCCTATGCGGAGATGGAGATCGCGCAAACTGACTCCCAACATATCAACCAATTGAGTTGAGGTCAGACGCCCAAAGACAGTCGTGAGGGCCTCAAACATAACCTCTTCTTTGTCCACGCCACGCAAATTATCGAAGAAATTGTCAGGCAAATCGGCAAACATCGTCACATTAAGACGGCCAACAACATCAGCCATCACCGAGGCATGTGTGCGAACCGACACATAAGTCGTCGATTCATCACCACTCATCACTTCATAAAATTGATACGGCGTTCTAAACTCCGACTCATCTTTGCCCGCATTCTTATGCTCCTCTAAGGCCAATTCATTGGCGCGTCTGAAACTCGTGAGCAGGGCCTTGTCATCCGCGTTGACCTTAATTAACTCGTCTTTTTCAAGGTCCAGTTCTTCTCTACGCTCGTTGGCGATCAGTTTGGCTAAGGTTCGGAAGCCAATATGCTCACGAATGAGTCTTTTTTGCTCTGCAACCTTTTTGTCATCGAGAGTGCTCCACTTCTCGAAAGGCAGGACGGTCCCGACAACGGCGCCCGTTCCTTGCGTATCCTTGATCTCGCCTTGCATGGTATTGGCCATGGCCTCCCAAGGAATCCCTCCAGCAACATCTAAGCCCCGCTTACCTAAGATGGAACGTGTCGCATCAAAGATGTTCTTACCGCCCGAGGTTGTCCCAGCTAACGCTACGACCACGAGATCTTCATCGCTCGTGTGTTGGCGACGATGACGTCGCTCGTCAAAAGTAGAGGTACCCGAATCCTCATTTTCAATGAAGAAAGTGTTGTCACCAACCAAACGTTGCGTATGGCCGTAGGCAAAGGAATGGTTTAAAGCATCCATGATTTCAGCCTCTTGTGAGTCACGCCATTGGCTGGCCCTATCACGATAGTCAGAAGCCAAGAGCCCTTCACCGGCGGCCTCCAAAAGCTCGGCATTGTATTCTAGGGTTTCGTCTAAGCTGTATTTTCTATCGCCATACCTGGCTTTCAGGGCTTTCTCAGCGGCCTTTTCGGCTTTATCAATCTTTTCCGCCACCTTTTTAGCAATCGCCGTATGTGGTGCCTTCTCATCGCCGACCTTACCCATCACACGCTCATCACTGAAACCACCGTGAGAGTGCTGACGGTGCAACCCCTCTTCTGTGCGCGCAATAATTCGCTCCCGCATGCTGACCATGGCCGCTAAATTCAGACCCATTTGTCCGGCCCAAAAATACGTGGTGGCCACACCAGTATCCTCGTGAATAGCATCTCTCATTTCCCAAGCATCTTTTACCTGATCGCTCATAATTTTCCCGGGCGTTTTCTCTGGAGGCAACGTCCCACCAATTTCAAGATGCGCGGCCACGATTACTGGCCGACCATCGGCGAAATGCAAACCCTCTACCCTGACCGTATTGTCGACTGTATCCAGCGAGAGGGTCGCTTTCGCGTAAGGGTAGGTATTCGATCCAGACAGGGGCCCATCGGCTGCTGGGGAATGAAAATTAACCCACTGCACCGTCACGCCCGTTCCCAACTCAAGATAGCGCTGTGACATATAGCGCAAGGTATACAGAGTGGTGCGCACCAAGGTGTTCATCACTTTTTCAAAATGATCTCCTGGATTGAGTTTGCCACCAACCGCAGGCATATCGAAAGGGAGATAATCCGCCGCAGCCCCAGCATTTCCAAAAACATTAGGCGTAAAACCGTCATCGAGACATTGGTCGATAATCCGAATCACACTGTTCGGGTTAAACGAAAAATTCCAGGCCACATCGAGGGCAGAGCCACGAACACCATATTCTCGAAACAGGTCGCGAAATTCTTCTTGTACCGCACTAAAATTACGCGTTGTCGTCATGCGTACTTGGGCGCCCTTTGACAAGAGGAAGGCGATCATTGGCTTAGCCGCCGTAGAAGTTCCTGCGTAGAGCAAAGCGCGGACATGTGAGAGGTCCTTGACCTCTCCGTCCCTCAGGCGTTTCACTTCGGCGAGCAATGCCCCGGACATCCAACCATTCTTCTCAGCCTTCTCATAGAATTGATCAATCGTTTCACCTGAAGGCACCACTTCAACCGGATCCTTGAGGCCGTAAATAAGACGGACTTCACGTGGCATTAGGGGCTTCGGATCGACACCATTGGCTAGCAAATGCTTGGTCTGGAAAATGGGTTTCGTCTGCCCGTTAGGCTCTGTCACTTCTGTCATGGCCGCGTTGTAGACAGTCATCAAGGCCTCGGCAACTGGCGTGTATTGACCGCCCGGGTTAAATACTTCATGCGTACGAGCCCCAGGAGCTCCATCGTCAATAGAGTACTGCCGAATCATTTGGAGGAGCCAAGACATGGACTTCTCACCCATTTGATTGGCCAGGTGAGTCACTTTCCATTGCAACCATTCGTTAAAAATTGGATCTTTAAAGCATCGATCGTCCTGATTATAGCGTCCCGCCGCAATCGCCTCACGAAGAGTAATCGCAAAATCATTTAAAGAATCGACAGCCCCATTTTTTTCGATCTCTCCCCAACCTTCAAGCTGAGAGGCCGACCAGATGCCGCTGGTCATCGCCCTGATGTAATCAGGATCCGTGCTTGCTTTGATTTTTTCTAATTCCTTCGCGCCCGCTTGCAAGGCAGCTTCCGAAGCAGGCACAGCTTCGCCGCTGGCATTAATTGTCAGTGGAACGGCAACACTATCACTGGCGAGCCGAACCGCCAACTCAGCGCTATCGGCACGACCGAGAGAGTAAGCAATTTCTTCTTGAGCCAGTTCTCGGACAGCCTCACGAAATTTAGGATCCTTTAGGTCGACCCCATCACCACCTGAAGATTGTTTGTTAAATTCTTCCTGTAATTCTTCTAGCTTAGTCGTTGCAGCTAAGAGGGCTTTTTCAAAAAATTCGACGTGTTTTTTAGCATCACCGGAGAAATCAACTTTGAGTTTGCGCACCTTTGTTTTCAGTACCTGACCAATCAATGGAAGCGTTCCATGGCCAAAAGCCACGATGTGGGCCACGGCTGCGGCCATAGCTGCATCGCTACCGAGATTATCAATATGGTTGGCTGGCATATTGCTGGACCAAAGAGGATTTAAGGCAACATAAGCTAGGTTGACGACATTGCCAGCCATCAAGGTGTTCACCGCATCGGCCAAACTGGACATACTATCCGCGGTCATCTCACTAACGTCTTTGGGGCTAATCCCACAACGTTCCTGGATGACATCCCACAGCTGCGGACCCTTCACCGTATCAATGGCGATATCACCGAATGTCTTGTCGAGACTGACATCACTGCGCCCCAAGAAGAGACCTGTGGCATCAACCACCGCCGCAGCAACATCAGTTCCTTTGATTCCCTCCGCCGCCGCCGCATCATCTGTATAACGACCAAAATCTCTCCCTGAAGTGACTGGAACTGCCGCAACTTGCGGGGCCGCTTCCGTTACACCTTGTGGAGCTACCGTCTCTGTCACTGCTGCTGACTGGACCTGTGGTGCCACAATCGGGCGAATTTCAATAGAAGTCGGCTCACTGCCGAGAACATCGCCACGCTGTTCGGCGTTTCCTATCGCCAGGTTCGTGACCCGCGCTTTTGCGCCTTCACTGAGTCGCTTATGCATAGAACCGACCATGGCCGTAACGCTGGGCTTGTGTGGCAATAAATCTGTAAATGCGGTCCGTCGACTACCCGAAGCGGCCACCGCATTTTTCAAAGAAGGCAACATGTGGATCGAGTGGTTGATCTGATAAACGATCTCAAGAATGGGATCGTCCCCAGTTTCAGCCAGACGGCCACCGCGAGCATCAAGATGGATACGCCCCACGATTTTCTTGCTATCATAACCCTCAAACTGACCATCTTTCACGCGCTGGCCTAGGCGGGCACTCGCCATCGCATTGGCCGGGTTCATGGCCTCGGAGTGAAAGGCAAAACGTGTATTCTCATCAATCTTAACAGTCGCCTTCTCATCAACCTTACCCACAAAAGCTTCAAAACGTTCCATTGTATCCGTATCGACGGCCCCAATACCTGTCACCGTTGCGGTATTTTCATTGGTCGCCCAGACAACATTCTTTCCTTGGCCAAATTTTGAATTAAAGGCGTCGCAAAGTTTCTGTGTCGCATCAAAACAGCGTCCCTTGACCAGACCAAACTGACCACCCACCAAACCGATTCCGAGGGCACGGTCAAGGGCCACCAAGAGTACACGCGCCATCTCTTCCGGTGTGTCACCAAAGACACCGCACATCGCCGTTGCCGCGGTTAAGCCTAAACTGGAGACAACAAAACGATCCGGATCCGGAACACCCATTGCTTGCTGCCCAAGAAATGAAGCCACTTCAATTGCAACCGTCGCAACCTGGCGGACAATCGCGTGATAGAGGACACCGTTTTCCTCTTCAATGACGGCTCGCTCACCTTTTTCGTAGAAGCGGGCCACACCGTGCTTGTCCCTAATCCACAAGCCCTGAAGATCCTTCACGGTGAAGGCGATCAATTTAGGATTTCCCTTCACGGCCTTGGCCAAATCAAAACCGATGTTCTCTTGCACAAACTTGTCAGCGGTCGCGAGAAAACCATTGTAGGCATCGAGCCCTTTTTTGAAGCGAGTTCTTTCTGCATCAGAAGCACCTTCCGGAGCCTGAAAAACCGCACGTCCTGTTTCAAACATGTTGACGTCTTCAAAGGCCTGGCCAGCAACCGTCGCTACACGTTCGGGGCCACGAGCCGTAATCTCCATCTTAACGATGGCCGTATGTGGCTTTTTTAAGGTAATGAGTTGAGCCTCTAAGATTTCATGGCCATCCGCGGCCCAACCCTTGCGAACCAGACGAACACGAAAACCATCTTCAGGAAGGGCTTTGCCTTCAAAAGTCACTTTTAGATTGCGGATATCTTCGATGCTGCCACCAAAATAACCATCAACAACTTGTGAGAACATCATCGCTGCCGTGAGCATACCTTGCGCAATAATACCCTGTTCTTGCCCTGCGGACTCGGCCAAGAGATCCCAGTGATGGAAGACATTCGAATCCACAGTCCCGTATT
>CAZXZM010000004.1:29948-31986 GCA_964645365.1 uncultured Pseudomonadota bacterium
GATTCGGGTACGCGTCACCGTCAAATCATCTGCAGCTTCCCAAATAATCGGACGTTTATCTTCAGGGATTTCATGCGTCACTTCTGGAGCAGCCAAAGTTGGCGCCGCACCCGCCTGCAAACGCTCGTTGAGAGCCGCATCGGGACGCTCCGCCTCTGCATCTAAGGTCAGCGTGCTGTTTAAAATCTCAAAGGCAACAGCGCTGCTATCGCCTTGTGTAACGCTGGTGAAAGTAGTTTTACGCAAACCGCCTTTCGCATCATCAAACGCGGCACCCGTCAGGTGATTGGTCGCGGCGAAGGCAAGAGGTCCTGTTTCTCTATAGCGATCTCTTAAAGTCAGGTCTGCATCCGGGCTGATTCGAATCTCTATCCCCTCATGAAGGAGTTTTGTCACATCGGCTGCACCGGAATCCGGATGTGCCTGTACTTCAATGGCACCGGCCAAGGCCTCTGCGGCCACTTTAAAGACATGCAACGGCAAGGCTGTTGGCGAACGACGATCTAGAAGATGTCTTTGAGCCGCACCAACCAAATGATTGAAAGCGTAGCCCTCGTCCGCATCCACAGCAAAGGCGCTCTCAACGGCAGCATCTACCAATCGGTCGATCTCTTCCGGCATATCCCTGCCTAAGAGCGCACGATACAACATGGCCATGCTGTCGCGCTGGTACTGTCGCACATCTAAATGCCAGGCCGGTGGACCATTCTCAAAACGAGACTTTAGTGAAAAATCATAACGGCCGACGACAGGATCTCCTTCACTTGGGTCCAGGTGGTGTGTTGGGTTCATGACCTCAAAAGAAACAGCATCCCCTTCATCACTGATACGTGCCTCGGCAAAGACAAAAGACTCACCCGTATCTCCTCGCACCTCATCTCGAAAGCGAATCGCCTCAAGCACAGGAGCAGCTCCTTCCACATTGCGGAAGACAAGCTCATAACGACGTCCTGGAACCGGTTGGATAAAATCAATCAATCGATTAGAAATCAAACGGCCTGATTGATCAGAATGCACGTTGTCGGCATGCAGCAGGGCCGCCAAGAGGCCCGTCCCTTGTGTCCGCAAAGCTGTGAGCATTTGATCGCGATCCACTTCACCGGTAACATCAAGTGACATAACCATGCGATCAGCGTCGTCGCTCACAGGTGTCACGTTCACATCAAGGCCCGCCACAGTGTACATACCACGGGCATCACGAGCCGACAGAGCCTGCCACCAAGCATTACCCGCCGCTGTCGCGAGCTCTTCTAAATATTTTTCTGTGCCTTCATGCAAATGCGTAATTAATTCACGGACCGTAATGAGCTCGCCAAATTTTGTCACCGCCCCCGTTGTCTCATCGTGCTCACAACTATCTAAATAGCGATGAATGAACTCCTCGGGAAGGTTTTGAATCGACATACCACCCAGGACATACACCCAGTCTGCATCCAAGCCCGGAACCTGAGCGTTTTGTGTCCGGAATTCTAGGAAGTATTTTTGGAGATTAGTCACAGCTGGCAAACGGCGTTTGCGATAGGCCTCATCTTCTTCGTCCTTGAGGCGTTTAGGGTTTAAGTATGCATTTAAAGTCTCGATGACTTCTGCTTTTAGTCCAGCATCATCCTGATTGAGCAAGCTCCTCCAAATAAGATCCATCATGTCGAGCCTGTCATCAAAGCGACCCCTAAAGAAGGCGAGAGCTGTATCCAATTTCTGCTGCCACTGACCATGACGAAATTTGATCATTTCATCGGGTTCTGCAGCCATAATCTCCCAGAGGCGAGTCACATCAATCTTGTCTTGATCAAGTAAGCCATCCATCCCCAGAGTCTTTTCTCCTTTTAGCAAACACATGGCAGCGGCAAACGAAGAGACCTCGCCCTTATCCAGATCCTTTATATTTGCAATGCAGTTGATGGGTTTTCCAAACTCACTGAGAATATTCACAAAGACAACGTCACGATCGGCAGGGCGCGCTGAAGCGGCGCGATATAGAACATGCAGCACCTCACTCGTCCAACCGCTCGCTTCTGTCATTCCATAAGCCGTACCC
>CAZXZM010000005.1:0-7225 GCA_964645365.1 uncultured Pseudomonadota bacterium
CTTGACAGGCATGGTTGTACTCCAGGGCCAGAAAGAAGAGCGTACCGACGACGAGCAGGGAGGCGGTCATAATCAAGACCAGCCGGCTATGAAGGCTGATGTAGCGAAGCGGATTCTGACGTTTTGTAGCCCACAGGCGAGGAAGGGCAAGCAAGGGCCCGACCACTGCAAAGCCAATCCCTCCCAAAATAACCAAGATCGAAATTGTATAGACCACAACCGGATCGTTGACGAAACCCTCCAGGCTATTACCCCACAGGGCAAAACCAGCATTACAGAAAGCGCTTACGGCGTGAAACAGACTATAGTAGGCCGCTTTGAGGATATTGTTGAATTGACCTTGGAAGCGCGGCAATAAAATCATGGCGCCGATCAGTTCCGTGATAAAGGTGAAGCGAATAATATAGAAGATTGTTTTACGCAGGGCTTCGTAGTCACTTTCTTCAAAAAGATTTTGCATCATGACTCTCTGTCCGACGGCCAGTCGTTTTCCAAATAAGACAGCAGCGCTTGCCGACAGGGCCATGATGCCCAATCCCCCCGCTTGGATGAGGATCAGAATGATCAATTCTCCGAAGGTCGAAAAGTAAGCGGCGGTGTCTACAACGATCAATCCTGTCACGCAAGTTGCCGAAGTGGCCGTAAAGAGGGCGTCGATGAAATCCATGCCTTGTCCCGATTCAGTGGCGAAGGGAAGCGCCAGCAGGAGTCCGCCAATCGCGATCAGCATCAGGAAAGAGCCAACCATCATACGTGCCGGATAACGCTGCATGACAAATAATGATTCTTGAACTCTTTCTTGGCGAATCAGTCGGTACAGGACGACCAGGATTTGTCGAAAAACGATCAAGGCGGCGGATACTTTTGGATCCCCTCCCGTTAAAATAAGAGGAAGTAGGATGGCTAAATCAAAGAGACGATTTTGAATTTCGTTTGGGTGCTTGGCGAGTCGAGCCAACAGAAAACCAAAATAGGCCAAAAAAGACCCGATCAGGGCGTATTCCATGCCGGACAGGATAGAGCGTCCAGTCGACCCAAGGGGATGGCTCGCGTCTTTCAGTAGGACGATTAGTGTCAGGAAAGCGAGCCCGGTCAGAATCCCATCAAGCCATTTTAGCCAACGGGGGGACATGCTCCACCTCTTAACATAAAATAGGGGTTATTGCAGGTGATTGACGAAATATCTTAGGATGTCGCGGATGGAGAGAAAGCCAATGACCTTCTCTTCCTTCAAGATCGGGATGTGTCGAAACCCTCCCACCGACATACGGTTTAAGGCGTAGGCAACGGTATCATCTTCCAGTAAGCTTTCCGGCTGAGAGGTCATAATTTCTGTAATGGGCAGTTTCGTTAAATCTTCTTTGATTTTTCCCGAGGCCTTGTAAAGGATATCGCGTTCCGTGGCGATGCCGACCAGCTTATCCTGTTCCGTTACCAAGACACATCCCGTGTGATGTTTGTTCATTTTTTTTGCCACGTCGTAGACTGAAACAGTGGGACTGACGCAGATCGGTTCGCGTGGAGGGACTTCACTGATGGGGTCTTCCATCAGGGCTCGTTCCAATTCACTTTGGGGTTGCATGCCATCTAGAGCCGAAAGATCTTCCTCACAACTTTCGCAAAGATCCGCTCCTTCTAAATTTTCACATTCACAGAAAGGACATTTCATGATCGCTCCTTACGGTTCCTTTACTGTCCAGGTTTCTTGGCCTGCGATGAGCCCTTGAACGTCAGATTGTCCGGGTGCCTGCTTGGCCGCTTCAACTTGATCGGATAAGAGCTGTTCGTAGGTCGGGCGTTCGACAGATCGGAAAACACCAATGGGTACCGGGAAGGGGAGATTGAGAGTTGCCAGGAGTTGGGCCAGCCCTGCTCGTTCGGCATGTTGGTTGTGAACCAGCAGATCCTTTTCTGCACCCTCTTCTTGTTTAAGATCGACAATCTTCAACTCCCCTCCGCTAATCTGAATTCCCTTGTCCCGGTCTTTTCCAAAGATCAGGGGCTTGCCATGTTCCAAGCTTACAGTGTAATCACTTCGCTGTTGTCGGTTAGAGACTTCGCCAAAACCCTTGTCATTAAAGATCACGCAATTTTGCAAGATTTCTACGAAGGCCGTTCCTTTATGATGGGCTGCTTGAGTTAAGACTGTTGCCAGGTGCTTGATATCGGTATCGATACTGCGCGCGACAAAGGTCGCCTCGGCTCCCAGGGCGATTGAGATTGGGTTTAAGGGGTAATCGATGGAACCGAAGGGACTCGATTTTGTTTTTTTCCCCATCTCCGAGGTGGGGGAATATTGCCCCTTCGTCAAGCCGTAGATCCGGTTATTAAAGAGAAGAATTTTGATATCGATATTACGCCTTAAGGTGTGAATCAGGTGGTTTCCTCCGATGCTCAAGGCATCGCCATCGCCCGTAATCACCCAAACTTGCAAGTCCGGATTGTAGGCCTTAATTCCGGTAGCGATCGCGGGGGCCCGACCGTGGACGGTATGAAAGCCGTAGGTATTCATGTAGTAGGGAAGACGTGAAGAACAACCGATCCCAGAAATAAAGACAAAATTTTCCTTCGGTATATTCAGTTCAGGCAGTACTTTCTGAATTTGCGAGAGTATAGCGTAGTCACCACAACCCGGGCACCAACGAACATCCTGATCGGAGATAAAATCTTTACGCGTTAACGTGCTGCTGCCTTCTGCGGTAGCCATAGGTTTTGTACCTCGTTTTTCTCAGCCAAAAATTGTTTAGCCCCTTCGACAATTTCTTCAATGGTAAAGGGAAGTCCTTGCACCTTTGAAAGGCTTACGGCGTTGACTAAGAACTTAGCGCGCAATACCAGCGCCAATTGTCCCAAATTTATTTCGGGGACTAAAATCTTTTCAAAACGTTTCAGCAGCTTGGGAACATTTTTTTGGATTGGACTCAAGTAGCGAAGATGAAGACTTGAAACGGCCGCCCCTTCTTTTCGCAATTCCTCCACGGCAGAAGTAATTGCTCCATAAGTGCTTCCCCAGCCAACGATCAATAGATCCCCCGTATCGTTGCCGTTGATTTCGGTATCGGGGATATGGTCGGCGATCCGTTCAATTTTTTCAGCGCGCAGACGAACCATTTTTTCATGGTTCTTGGGGTCATAGTTGACGTTTCCGCTCCCATCTTTTTCGATGCCACCGATCCGGTGTTCCAGTCCCGGAGTACCTGGGGTGGCCCAGGGGCGACCAAGCGTCTTAGGGTCGCGACGGTAGGGCTCAAAATCTTCGGAATCTTCCTGGTAGTGGACGGGGATCTCTGGGAGCTCACTGAGTTGCGGGATTCGCCATGGTTCAGCGCCGTTCCCCAGGTAACCATCGGAGAGCAAAATAACGGGAGTCATAAATTGGGTGGCGAGCCGGAAGGCTTCAATTGCCATATGAAAACAATCACCCGGAGTCGCGGGAGCAATCACGGCGAGGGGTGATTCTGAGTTGCGACCAAACAGGGCTTGCAACAGGTCGGCCTGTTCGGTTTTGGTCGGAAGGCCTGTGGAGGGCCCTCCCCGTTGGACATTGATGATGACGAGCGGAAGCTCCACCATGACCGCCAGCCCGAGAGTTTCTCCCTTCAGGGCCAGTCCGGGACCACTCGTTCCAGTGAGGCCGAGTCCTCCTGCAAAGCTCGCTCCTAACGCGATGCCGGCAGCGGCAATCTCATCTTCTGCCTGAACCGTTTTAACCCCAAATTTTTTATAGCGAGACAGCTCATGCAGAATATCGGAAGCGGGAGTGATTGGATAACTGGCGTAGAGGAGGTCCTTGCCGCTCAACTGAGAGACGGCGAGACAACCGAGCGCCATCGCCTGGTTTCCGGTAATATTACGGTAGGTTCCTGGGGCGAGCTTTGACTTCGGTATTCGGTAATGGACCGGAAACATCTCCGCCGTTTCCCCATAGTGATAGCCCGCCTTGAGGGCCCGTATGTTAGCCTCTGCAATGTGTGGCACCTTTTGAAATTTATTGTTGATCCATTTCAGAGTGACATCAAGGGGACGGTCAAAGAGCCAATACATGAGCCCGAGGGCAAAAAAGTTTTTAGCCCGTTCCGCTTCCTTGGCGGACAACCCTTCGATTCCTTCGACTGCTTTCAGGGTCAGTGAAGTGAGTGGGGTTGGGTAAAACTGATAGTTTTGAAGACTGTCATTATCGAGTGGACTCTCCGCATAGCCCGCCTTTTTTAAATTTTGAGGGGTAAAGGCATCCGTATTGACGACCAGAATACCGCCGTGCTCCAGTTCCTCGAGGTTGGCTTTAAGGGCGGCTGGATTCATGGCGACCAAGACGCTTGGAGCATCCCCCGGTGTGCGGATATCGTGGCTGGAAAAATTAATCTGAAAGCCGCTCACTCCAGCAAGCGAACCGGCAGGGGCACGAATTTCTGCAGGAAAATCGGGGAGGGTGGAAAGATCATTTCCAAACACCGCTGTCGTTGTGGTGAACTGGCTGCCGGTCAGTTGCATGCCGTCGCCGGAATCGCCAGCAAAGCGGATGACTACGTGCTCTCGCTCTTCAACAGTTTTTTTGGAAGAGTGGGCGTCGCTCATCTGTACCTTAAGCCCCTTCCCGGGCGCGGTTTTTCTGATGGGGATCGGGTGGCAGGTTATAGACTTCACCTGGAAAATTAGAACCAAAGTGGCGGACTAAATCCCGCACCGAAAGGAGTCCGATGATCTGTACCGGTTCCTTGCCGGTTGATCCCTTTTTGATCGGGATATGTCGGTAGCCCCCTTCATGCATCAGCTGGACTGCCTGGGCGACGGTATCAGTGGCAGACAGGACCTGTGGGTCAGGAGTCATGAAGGTTTCAATTGGCTCATTGAGATTGGCCTTTGCCTCGATGGCCCGGGTCAACATGTCTCGTTCGGTAAAGATGCCAATCATCTGGGATTTTTCCGAGACCATGACACAACCGGTCCGCTCTTCCCGCATTTTGGCGAGAACATTCCCAACCGGGGTTCCTTTCGGCACAAAATAGGGGGTCTTTAAGACGAGATGGCCGATCTTTTCGTCTTCTAAGTCTTTCCCTAAGCTTTGGGTTCGATTTCCCATCTAATCCTCTATTGTTGGGAGTCCTGGCCCCTTATCTACTGTGAATAGCTTCGATCTGTCAACGCAAGGACTCCACTCGTCGCATGATTCTTGTCAGCCGTTTGGCTGATTTGCCCCCTTACTTTTAAAAGCGGGTCTGGTATAAACAAAACATGACTTATCAAATCAGCCTCATTCGGGGGGATGGCATCGGTCCGGAGATTTGCGATGCCGCCTTGGCCGTTCTGGAGGCCCTGAAGGTTTCGATTGAGTGGGACGAACAGATCGCGGGGGCGCTGGCGCTCCGCGAAGTGGGCACTCCCCTCCCCGAAGCGACGCTTCGGTCGGTCAGGCGGTGTCGGGTCGCTCTCAAGGGGCCGTTGACCACCGAAATTGGAAAAGGATTTCCAAGCGTTAATGTGATGTTGCGCAAGCGATTGAAGCTGTTTGCCAATGTGCGCCCTGTCCGATCGCTGGGAGCGTTCCATAAGAACTACGAAAATATTGATATTGTCGTTGTGCGAGAAAATACCGAAGGACTGTATGCCGGCATTGAACATGTGATTGCTCCTGGTGTTGTGGAATCAATCAAGGTCACAACTCGAAAAGCTTCCGAGGACATTGCGCGCTTTGCCTTTGAATATGCAAAACGAGAGAAACGAAAAAAGATTACAGCGATTCACAAGGCTAATATTATGAAGCGTTCCGACGGCCTCTTCTTAGAGTGTTCTCGTCGGATCGCTAAGCGCCATCCAAAAATTCAGTACAATGAGATGTTGGTCGATAATTCTTGCATGCAACTGGTGACGAATCCCCATCAGTTCGACATGCTCTTGCTGGAGAACCTGTATGGTGACATCGTGTCGGACCTCACTGCCGGTTTGGTTGGGGGATTGGGGCTGACCCCCGGTTCCAATATTGGGAAACGGGCGGCGATTTTCGAAGCGATCCATGGTTCGGCCCCCGATATTGCGGGACAAGGGATTGCCAATCCGACGGCCATTATCCTCACGGCGGCCCTGATGTTGGATCACTTAAGGGAAGGACGTGCCGCGAATCGGATTCGACGAGGGGTTCGAAAGGTGTTGGCGCAGAAGAAATACAGGACACCCGATCTAGGCGGCAAAGCGACCACGAAGTCTTATACCGACGCACTCATCCGTACTCTTAAAAAAGGCTAGCCCTTTTTTAGGCCCAACCGAGGATCCAGATAAAGAGGGTGACGCCTAAGGGGACGATTAGGTTGTCGATGTGACGGCGACCGATCGCTTCGAGGCCAGTCCCCGCTGTGGCGATGACAATAGCCTGCCACCAGGGAAAGAAAAATCCAGTTGCGAGATAGGCGACCAACCAAAAACAAAAGGAGCCAACCCAAGTTTTGCGGCGAGAGCGTTCCAATCCTTCTCGGGCAGCGTAGGTCATCCCGCCAATGCTAGCCGCCGTGTCGGCCAAACAGACGTGCAAGAGGGCGACGTGGGCAACGGGGAGCGGGAAGAAGAGATATGGAATCGTGACACCGATCGCAAGCCAGATAGCGCCCAAGTCAAAGTGGTCGCGAGTGTGAGGTCGTTTGGCTCGTTGAATCAGAGGGGCGAAGAAGGGAGGGGGGTGGTGACGGGTCCGCGCCCACTCGGCCCACAGATAAAAGAGAAGGGCGATGCCGAGAATTGCAGGGACGGCGGCGCGATGCAATTCGGCTGCCGGAATCAGGATGAGGCCAGCTATATGGAAGCCTTTCCGCCAAAACTCTGCCTTGAAGGGGTCGTCAAAAAAATTCATCTTTTATGTGGTGGCAGCGGCCAGGCGTTTTTGGACCCGTTCTTTTCCCAGGAGGGCCAGTAGTTCGTAGATGCCGGGGCTGGCGGTGTTGCCGGTGAGGGCGACCCGCAACGGTTGGGCGACCGCCTTCAGTTTGAGTTCTTTTTGGGCCAAAAATTTTTCGATTGTTGATTGGATAGAATCCGTTACAAAGGGTTCGATCTGTTCAAAGACCAACCCAAGTTCTTTTAAGAGAGTACATGATTTTTTATTCAGAAACTGAGCCGCCGCCTTTTCATCGCGCGGTGGTTCTTCCTGAAAAAAATAGGCAGAAGCTGGGGCCAACTCCATCAACGTCTTAGCTTTTTCTCGGACCGCCTGGCAGACTTTTTCTGCATAGTCATCGAT
>CAZXZM010000005.1:7235-18311 GCA_964645365.1 uncultured Pseudomonadota bacterium
GCACAGAAAGGTCCGCTTGTATAAAAAAAGGTTGGGCCAACTTCAAAAGTTCCGTTTCGCTTTTTCGATTCATATGCTGAAAGTTCAACCACAATAATTTTTCTGGATTGAAGACAGCTGCTGATTTGCCAACATTGTCCAAGGAAAATTTTTCGATCATCTCATCGAATGTGAAAATTTCTTGATCTCCCGAGGACCAGCCGAGACGCACGAGGTAATTGGCGAGCGCTTCTGGAAGATACCCCTGATCGCGGTAAGCCAACACAGAGGTCGCCCCATGTCGTTTGGAAAGCCGTTTTTTGTCCGCCCCTAAAATCATCGGAACATGGGCGAGGCGAGGCAAGGGATAATCAAAGGCGGCGTAGAGTTGGGCTTGCCGGGGGCTATTATTGAGATGGTCATCCCCTCGGATAATCGTGTTGATTCCCATCGTGACATCATCGACAACAACGCAAAAGTTGTATGTGGGAGTTCCATCGGTTCGTTGGATAATCAGATCGTCGAGTTCCTTATTTTCGAATCGGACTTCTCCCCGGATCTCATCTTTAACGACGGTGACTCCTTCATCGCTCGAAAGGAAGCGAATGCAAGAGGGTTTGTCTTGATTTTGATCGGCGCTTCGACACCGACCATCATATTTTGGTTTGATCCCTTGTTTTTGCATCGTCTGGCGGCGCTCTTCGAGTTCTTCCTTTGTGCAAAAACATTTGTAGGCCTGGTTTTTGTTTAAGAGTCGGTCGATATGTTCCTGGTAAATTTCAAGTCGGTCGATCTGATGGTGCGGTCCCTCATCCCAATTGAGTCCCAGCCATTCCATTCCTTCTAGAATGGAGGTGATATACTCTTCGGTCGAGCGTTCCCGGTCGGTATCTTCGATCCGAAGAACAAAGGTTCCCTTTTCGTGACGGGCGAGTAGCCAATTAAAGAGGGCGGTGCGGGCACCACCGATATGAAGATGACCCGTGGGGGAGGGGGCAAAGCGCAGACGGAGCTGGCTCATTCGCGAACGGAAACTTTTTCTTTCGGGGCTTCGATGGTTTCTCGGGCGGCTTCTTCCTTCACCGGTTTATCGAGCCAGGGCATCATGCTGCGGAGCTGAACACCTACCTTTTCAACGAGAGATTGTGCCGTCTTTTGGCGCATACTTTTAAGGGTGGGACTCCCCGCTTCACAGTCACCAATATATTCTTTGGCAAAAGAACCATCTTGAATACGGCCTAAGATATCTTTCATTCGTTTTTTGGCATCGTCATCGACCACTTGCGGACCGCGCGTGTAGTCACCATATTCTGCGGTATTCGAGATTGAATAACGCATATTCCCGAGTCCTCCCTGATAGATCAGGTCGACGATCAGCTTCACCTCATGGAGACATTCAAAGTAGGCCACTTCGGGTTGATAACCTGCTTCGACAAGCGTTTCGAATCCTTTTTGAATCAGGCTGGTGAGCCCTCCGCACAGAACAACCTGCTCGCCAAATAAATCTGTTTCGCACTCTTCTTGAAAGGTGGTTTCGATCACACCGGCGCGGGCTCCACCGATCCCCTTGGCATAGGCAAGACCAATTTCCAACGCCTGGCCGCTGGCATTCTGTTCAATGGCAATCAAGCAGGGGACCCCATTTCCTTCTTGGTATTGGGAACGGACTAAATGGCCCGGTCCTTTCGGGGCGATCAAGATACAGTCGAGGTCTTCGCGGGGCATAACCCTTTTAAAGTGAATATTAAAACCGTGCGCAAAAAAGAGGGCCGACCCCTTTTTAAGGTTTTCTTTGAGGTGCTCTTCCCACAGTTGTTTTTGGTTTTCATCTGGGATCAGGATCATCGCAACGTCTGCCTGTTTCGCGAGTTGAGTGGCATCGGTTCCGACATTCAAGCCCGCCTTTTGAGCCTTAATAATACTTTGACTCCCCTCGCGCAGACAGACGGTAACATCCAGACCACTCTCTTTGAGGTTCAAGGCATGGGCATGTCCCTGCGAGCCATAACCGTAGATGACGATCTTTTTTTCCTGCAGGGGGGTCAGGCTCGCATCGCTATCGTAATAAATTTTGGCCATAATAGAGATCCTTCGCTGTGCTCAGGATGACGGCTCCGCCGTCAGTTAATCGCGAGCGCTTCATGTCCGCTCTTACGGGTCAGGTGTGTAATCGAATTATCCTTGGAATCAACAAAAATAACTTTCGGGTGGTGATCGGCCACTTTCTCTTCTGTCAAAGTGGCAAAACTACTGATGATAATAAGATCGTCCGGATTGGCGTGGTGGGCCGCAGCCCCATTGACCTGAACTGTTCCGGAGTCTCGTTCTCCTGGCAGGGCATAGGTCTCAAAACGGGAACCACTGGTGACATTCCAAATGTGGACTGACTCGTGTGGGAGGATATCGGCCGCTTCCATCAAGGCCTCATCGATCGTGATCGACCCTTCGTAGTGGAGGTCCGCTTTGGTCACCCGGGCACGATGGATCTTCGATTTTAGGAACTTTCGCAGCATGAGATCACTCCATCCTATACAGTCTTGACATGCCGTGTCAATTCACCGCTCAGCCGCTCAAAACGCCCCTTAGGTCGAGGTCGGCGCCGTGGCGCAGGGTTCGCTCGATTCGGGTGGTTTCGTGGGCAAAGTAGGTGAGGTAGCGAGATTCTGTCGGGTCTTCCATGACGCCGATGACACGTCGAAAACCGCGTCGTTCACGCGGTTGCGTTATTGCCGCTTGCTGGACCTGGAACCCCTCCACGCCATGCGCGACGACAAAATCGAAGTCGAATCCTGAGAGCGTTGCACGCGATGACGTTGCGAGGGGTACCAAAACATCTTCTGGTACCCCGGCTTGCAACAACAATGTGCGGGCAAAGAGCCCTTCTCGGGTGGCGGGAATTATGACGGCATTCCCCATGAGCAGTGATGCGGCGGCTGCACTCACAAAATCGGCAAACGATTCTTGCGCAGTCCATATGAGTCCTACCCCGAGTGACCAGTCGTGGACTTGTTCATTCCGCTCGCCTGGCAGGCCGATTGTTTCCTGGGGACTGAGATAATGAGGAGCGTTTTGTTGGAACGCACGGATCCGATCGCTAAGAGCCTGCAGATTAATGGTTCCGGATAACCCTGGAGTGACCTTCGCCCCGTCAATCCAGTCTGTTAATCGGTTCTCAAGATTTTCCAACACGTTCATTCGTTCATGCCAGTCGGTTGTGGCCCAGCGGTGTTGAGCGCGATGGATGGCCGCTTCGTCTAGGACGGTTTCTGTAGCGACGATATCTTCCTGGGACCATTCAATGCTGTCGTTTGGAATGGGGTGGGGCCGGTGATGTTGCCGTGCCTTGCCAAAACGGGCGACGAGGTGTCGTCCCCCTGCCTTCGGTCCGGTCCCCGAATCTTTGGCACCCCCAAAAGGGGTCTCCCACGGGCGCGCCCCAATCTGGGAACGATTGACATATTTATTGCCCGCTTTCATTTCATTGAAGAAGCGGCGGATGTGGTCGGGGTAGCGAGAGATAATACCAGCGGTCAGGCCAAAATCGGTCTGGTTGGCGATCGTGAGAGTGTCATCAAAAGAACTCGCCGAGATGATCGCCAAGACCGGTCCAAAGATCTCTTCTTGAGCGAGGCGTGAGTTCGGATCGACGTCGGTAAAGATATGCGGTCCGACAAAAAATCCTTGTTCAGCAAGTGTTGTCGGAATTTCGGCTGCGTAGGCGAGTGTCGCTCCCTCTTCTTGTCCGATGGAAATATAACGTTGTACCTTATTGTAAGATGCTTGATCGATTTGGGGTCCGAGTTGTGTTACCGGATGGCTTGGATTCCCTGAGACCATTGAGCGGGCCCCTTCAATCAACCGTTTTACGAAGACGTCTCTGATTTCGTCGGCGATGATCACGCGCGAAGTTGCCGAACAGCGCTGTCCATTGTATTGGAAGGCACCGAAGAGGACCGCTTCGACGGCGACATCAAGATCGGCGGTCTCATCGATGATCATCGCATTTTTTCCACCCGTTTCGGCGACGACTACTTTCATTCCGCCCCGTGACGGGGGATGCGTCGCTGCGGTCTGGATAATTTTGTCAGCCGTCGCTTTGGAGCCAGTAAAGGCGACGAAGTCGACTCCTTTGTTTTCGACCAGTTTTTGTCCGACCACTGCGCCCACCCCGGGAAGATACTGGACCGCCTGTGACGCAATTGTTCGGGCTATTTCCGGTTCCATTGTTTCTGCGGAAAGGCTTTGCTCAATTCCTTCGCGTAATAGCCGGGCGACGATATCTCCTGCGGCCGGCGTCTGTTCCGCTGGTTTTAAGATCATGGCATTGCCGAGCGCGAGTCCGGCCGCCATCTGTCCCATTGCGATCGCAAACGAAAAATTAAAAGGACTGATCGCAACACCGACACCGAGCGGGTCGTAGTTATTTCCTTCACGAAGACCATCTTCGGCATAGGAACGCAGGAAATTAATCGCTTCGTAGACTTCATCTAAAGCGGAGGGCCAAGGTTTGCCCGCTTCGGCAACGATCAAGGCAGCGATATCATATTGTTGTTCTTGGAGAAGTTGAGCCGTTTTATAAAGGGCCCTGGCTCGTTGTTGCAGAGTTAGGATCGACCATTTGGAATAGCCATTATGTGCTTCCAGGACAGCCGACTCAACAGCCCGCTCGTCAGCATGACTGACTAAGGCGACGATATCGTCGGTATCGGCCGGATTGTGAGAGGCCTCGAGTGTGGCGATATTGAGACTGGGAGGATCCTTTTCTCCAATCAGTGGTTGGACGATGACCGAATCGCGTGCCTCCCGTTCAAGGATGGCCCGTTGCATCGCGACCCGCACTTTCCCCTTCGAAAAATCAGGCTCTGCTACCAATTGGAAAGGGGAATCGGCACGAGAGAGAGGGACGTCTCCGCGCGGGTTGTAATGCTCAAAGTTGCCGGCGACATGGGTCTGACCGATTGCTGAATCGGGACCAACTTCGGAAAGACGACGGACCAGATAGCCGATCGCTTCCGCCTGCTTTCCGAAGGGACCGTAGAAACGAGAGGGGAGTCCCAGCGAGTGGGTGGCGGCCATGATCGGATCACCGACCCCAAACAGGGCCTGAGCCTCGACGATCGCTTGCGCCAATCCCAATTGTTCCCGTGCCGTTTGACTAAAGCCAACATCGTTTAAGTTATGGCTGCCGGTTGCAAGGTGAACGACATCCTGATTGAGGAGGGCGAGTCGAGTGAGTTGACGAAAGCTACGATTCGTCTCTCGCTGTGAGAGGTAAACGGGCACTTCCCATCCCATTCGTGCGGCATGGATCTGTTCATATTTATGGTAGGCCCCTTTGACGATCCGGATTTGTGGTTTCTTGCCGGTGCGGCGGGCACAGTCGATATTTTGCATCAGGATTTGTTCCGCTTTTTTAAAATAGGCCTGGATGACGATACCCGCTTCATCCCATCCTTCGAGATCGGGGTGGTTGAAGGTCTCCCAAAAGACACGATAACTTAGGCTATTCACGTGGAACTCTTCTAGGTCGATGTTGACGAGGATCGGCTTGCCTTGATCGGCGTATTCTTTGGCCGCTTTAAAAATTTCGAGAAGACGCCCCCCCGCTTCTTGTAAAACTTGTTCTTCGGCCAATGGATCAAAGCGGTGGGTAAGGGCCGATAGTTTGACTGAAACGTGGCGGACTGGAACTCCCCCTTCAGTACGGGCGGGGCCGTCATACCTTTCGGTCCAGAGTTTCATCAATCGCAAGACCCGGTTCCTGTAATCATCCGCCTCCTTTTGGCTGACCACCTTTTCGCGGACGACATCAAGCGACGTATGTATTCCTTTTTCAGCCAGCTTGGCAACGGTCTCCAAGGCCTCTTCAACTGTCTCGCCAGTCAGAAAGCGATCGGCCATTATCGCCACCGATTTTCGGACCCCCCAGGCGAGTAGTCGATCCGGGACGATCGGCAACGTGCCGGCCTTTAAAAGAAATCCAAAGAGTCCCGGGGCTTTTGTGGTGCGGTGCGGGAAATAGGCTCGGGCGAGCTCCGCAATCCGGTGCGGCTCGGTCTGCGGTGCGATCGCATCCATAAAGGCGACGCACTGTTTTTTGAGAGTCTCGTTTTGGAGCATCCAGCGGAAAAGCCGGTCCTGGAGGCGACGGAATGGGCTGCGATGAAAAGAGCGAGCCGCGGCGAAGATCTCTTCCCCCCAATCGGTCTCCGCTGGCATTTGCGATCCGCTGACCGCTAGCTGGAGGGGAGTTATTGGTATGGCGGCAAGGTATCGATCCGGTCCTTCGCGCTCAGCAACCGAGGCCGCGAGGGCCTGGATAGAATGAATGGCAGCGGCAGCTGTCGTATCGTCCTCAAGTTGCTGACGGAGGTCTGGGACGATTTGAGGATCCAGCTGGTCGGGGCTGAGTGCTGCAAGGTTGGCCAAGAGCTGGCTTGCAAGGGCGTCCCCCGATGTCGCCGCCATGACCGACGAGGATATGCCCAAGAGACTTGAATTGAAGACCCCACCCAACACCATTTGGGGTCATCGCCTCCCATAGTCAGAAGTTGCCAGGAAAATCTCCTTCCTGCTAGGGTGGGGCTATGCAGGAGCCGACCAAGATCGATACCTTTGGTATTCCCCCCGAGGGTCAGGAGGTGATGGCGACGACGGTGGAAGATCGTTGGCTGCGGGAGCTTGCCGACGAAGCTCTGCCGGGACTGACTCCCCGTGGGGAAGTTTCATTGCTGCTGCTTCGCGGTGAAGGGCATGTGGAGCTTTCCGGTGACTTGAGTTTCGATATCACTCCCCCCTGCGATCGCTGCCTTGAAACCATTCAAGATCACCTCTTTATCCCGCTCCACCAGGTTTTTCTTCCCGAGAGCTCGCAGGACCGTGCGATGACCACCGAAGCGTCAAGCGATGAGGAGGATGTCGATTGTTCCTATTTTTCGGGGCATGCCATTGACCTGAAAGACTCATTGCATGAGCAGATCATTCTGGCGTTGCCGCCGCAATTTCATTGCAATGAATTCTGTCGGGGCCTTTGCACACGCTGCGGGGTGAATCTCAATCAGGGTGCCTGTTCCTGCCCACCGATCAGAAAAGCAAACCCATTCGCGGCCCTCAAAGCACTTCCTTAAAATCGCCATCAGGCGCCTTGACACTGTGAAGGGGACTCGTGTACGCAAGCCCCATGCCGGTTCCACGACAGAAAAAATCGAAGGCACGGAAGAATGCTCGCCGTTCTCACCTTAAATTGACCTCCCCCACTTTGGCGACCTGCTCGCAGTGCAAAGAGATGAAGCAGCCCCATCGGGTCTGTCCCCACTGCGGTTACTATAAAGGACGGGAAGTGGTACGGATTGAACCGCGTTAACTTCTATGCCCCCCCCGATCGCACAGCGCGTCCGCGAAATTATTGCCGAGCAACTGGGGATGAATGAGGAAGATGTTACCCCTGAAGCGAATTTTGTCGAGGACCTGGGAGCGGACAGTCTCGACATCGTCGAGCTCATTATGGCGATGGAAGAGGAATTTGAAATCGAAGTTCCTGACGAAGATGCAGAAAAACTCCTGACCGTTCAGCAAACCATTGATTACATCCGCGACAAAGCCGACTAAACTATGAAAATTGTCATCGGCTCGGATCACGGCGGCTTCGAGCTAAAAAAAGTACTCAAAGAATTTCTTTCCCAGCAAAAAATAAAATTTGAAGACCTGGGCAGTGAAGAAGCCGAGTCGGTTGACTATCCCGATTATGCCGCTCGGGTTGCCGAGCAGGTTGCAACAGGACAGGCCGATGCTGGCATTCTTGTTTGTGGTACCGGAATTGGAATGTGCATTACCGCCAATAAATTTCCAGGCATTCGTGCAGCGGTGCTCACCGATGAATACACCGCCCAAATGGCCAAGGCACACAACAATGCCAATGTCATTTGTCTCGGGGGGCGGACACAAGAAATTGAAGCTGCGAAACAGTTGGTTTCGGTTTGGCTCAAGACTGAATACGAGGGGGGACGACACGACCGCCGCCTCGCAAAAATCGCTGCCCTCGATGAACGAAGAAAATAATTCTAACGATGAAGAGCAACGGCAACAGACGGACCGTCGCCAAGAACCCACCCCCTTTTTAAGTCGCCATACCTTTCGGGGTCGCCGTCGCCAGGCGCGCCGTACCGAAGAGCAGGAAAACTATTACGTCGATCGCATCCATCCCACCATGTACAAGTATCTATGGGGACTTCTTGGGCTCGCATTGATCGATGGGTTGGCGACGCTCTATGAAGTTTATCGTCTCGGAGCCACGGAGGCGAACCCCATCATGGCGTCACTCCTTAATATTGGCGAGGCTTGGTTTTTAGTGATTAAATATAGCGTGACGGTGGTTGCTCTGCTGGTTTTGCTCCTCCACCAATTCTTTCGTCATGTGCAACTGATCCTTTCCGGCCTACTCCTTTTTTATCTGGCTATTGTCATTTATCATGGGGTGATTTTGGTCAGCCATTTCTCCTCTCTCTAAGCCCCGCCATCTTGCCAAGGGAAAACCCCTATGCTAGCGTTCGCGGCTTCATGAAGTCCCTTATCGAACTCGATCCTCAAGTTGCAGAGGCGATCCAACAAGAAACTGAGCGCCAGGAATACACACTGGAGATGATTGCCTCTGAGAATTTTGTCAGTCCGGCGGTGATGGAAGCGGCCGGCTGCGTCATGACAAACAAGTACGCCGAAGGTTATCCCGGTAAACGTTACTATGGGGGTTGTGACTATGTTGATGTTGCAGAACAACTTGCGATCGACCGTGCCAAGCAGATCTTTGGGGCCGCTCATGTCAATGTCCAACCACACTCCGGTTCGCAGGCGAACATGGCTGTTTACCTAGCGGTCTGTAAGCCGGGCGACACCATTCTTGGAATGAGTTTGCCGCAAGGGGGACACCTCACCCATGGTGCCAAAGTTAATTTTTCCGGTTTTCTTTTTAATGTCGTCTCCTATGGCCTTCATCCAGAAAGTGAACATATCGATTACAACCAAGTCCGCGAACTGGCTCGACAACATCGTCCCAAGCTGATTGTTGTTGGCGCTTCGGCCTATCCGCGTGACATTGATTATGAAATCTTTCGCGAAATTGCCGATGAAGTTGGAGCGAAGGTGATGACCGACATGGCACATCCCGCCGGTCTGATTGCAGCGAAATTGTTGAACGATCCCATTCCTTTTTGTGAGTTTATAACAACCACCACACACAAAACATTACGGGGGCCTCGGGGCGGAATGATCTTGTGCCAGGAGGAATTTGCCAAGCCGGTTAATTCGAAGGTCTTTCCAGGCATCCAGGGCGGTCCTTTGATGCATGTCATTGCTGCCAAAGCGGTTGCCTTTCATGAGGCTTTGCAGCCGTCCTTTAAAGACTATGCGGCGCAGGCCATTAAAAATGCTCAAGCGCTAGCGGCGACGTTGCTTGAAACGGGTTACCGCCTGGTTTCGGGAGGCACTGACAACCATTTGATGTTGGTTGATCTGACCGATCAGGAGATTACCGGAAAAGAGGCGGAAGAAGCTCTGGAGCGTGCCGGGATCACCGTGAACAAGAATACCGTTCCGAATGAACAACGTTCCCCGTTTGTCACGAGCGGCATTCGAATCGGAACACCGGCGTTGACGACACGTGGGATGAAAGAAGAAGAGATGCAACAAATCGGAAAATGGATTAATGAAATCCTTTCCGACATTACCAATGAATCGGTACAAAAACGTATTCTTGGTGAAATCAGAGAACTTTGCCAACAATTTCCACTTTATTTATAAATGAAGTGTCCTGCCTGCACGAGTATTGACAATAAAGTTATCGATTCCCGTCTGTCGAAAGACAATACCATCATTCGCCGTCGCCGTGAATGTGAAGGGTGCGCCAAACGTTTTACAACCTATGAGCGTATCGAAGAATTTTTGCCACTCGTCGTGAAGAAAGATGGTCGACGCGAAACCTTTGACCGCGCCAAGGTCTTAGCGGGTGTACAGCGTGCCTGCGAGAAGCGACCGGTCAGCCTGGAGACGATGGAGGGGTTGGTCGATCAAATCGAACGGACGGTTCAGGAAAAGGGGGAGCGAGAGATTGCGGCCCAAGTGATCGGAGCGTTGTTGATGAAATTGCTCAAAGATGTAGATCAAGTAGCCTATGTTCGTTTTGCCTCTGTTTATCGGTCTTTTAAAGATGTCAGTGAGTTTATGAATGAGCTGAGAGGGCTGCTGGATAAGGAACGATGAATCACCAGGAGATGATGAAGCTCGCTCTGACTGAGGCGGCCAAAGGGGTGGGGCGAACCGCACCGAATCCCCCCGTGGGGGCCCTTCTGGTCAAACGGGGGAAGGTGATTGCCAAGGGATACCACCGGGCGGCCGGCAAACCTCATGCTGAGATAGAGGTTTTGCGGAAAGTAGGCCGCCGGGCGCGCGGCGCAATTCTCTATGTGACACTCGAGCCCTGTGCTCATGAGGGGAAGACTCCTCCCTGTACCGAAGCGATTGCTGCCGCCCAACTGGCGCGGGTCGTTGTTGGAATGCGCGACCCCAACCCTCAGGTCAATGGCCGGGGACTCCGCTTTTTGAAAAAAAATCGGATTCCAATCACGACGTCGGTCCTCCGTTCTGAGTGCGAATCTTTTTATGCCCCCTACCGTATCTTTGTATTACAGAAGCGCCCCTTTGTGATTCTTAAAGCTGGGATGTCACTTGATGGAATGGTGGCGACACAGAGTGGTGAGTCGCAATGGATTACGGGCGAAGCGGCCCGACAGCATGCCCATCGACTGCGCGATCGTGTCGATGCCGTTTTGGTTGGCCTGGGGACGGTACAACAGGATGACCCCCGCCTAACGACTCGGCTGACGGGTCGCAAAAAGGGGCACGATCCGATTCGGGTCCTGCTCGATAGCCGGCTGCGGGTCCATCCAGAGGCGCGTCTCTTTCGGGTTCGCTCCCAGGCGCCGACCTGGGTACTGACCACCGACGAGGCTCCTCGCTCTCGCCAAAAGATTCTGGAGCTCGCTGGGGCGAAAGTATTCCGCTGTCGTGCCGACGCACTGGGACAGGTCGATCTGAAGGCTGCCCTCC
>CAZXZM010000005.1:18321-30376 GCA_964645365.1 uncultured Pseudomonadota bacterium
GCAGCTCGCCAATCAGGGGGTGATGACGGTGCTGGTCGAAGGAGGACCAACGCTTTCCAGCCACCTTTTGGCAGCAAAGTTGGCCGACCGCCTTTCTCTCTATATCTCCATGAAATTATTAGGGAAAGCGATGCCTGCCTTCGCTGGACTGGAAATCGATCGTCTGGCCGATGCCATTTCCCTTCGACGGGTTCACCGAGAGCCGGTGGGCGAGGACCTGGTGCTGGAGGCGGATCTCTCGTATTAGCTGGTCAACCGGGGAGGGAATCGCTAAAATCATACTGGAATCAAGGCCTTAGCTCGTGAAACGATTAATGACCTACCGCGCAACTGAAAGCCTTCTGGTGGACGATACAATAGGAAGAGGTATGAAGCGGTCTATCCCTTCCATTTTGATTATCGGTCTTGCGGCCCTCTCTCTGTTCGTCGTCGCCTGTGGTGGCGGGGGCAAAAAGGGAGACGACGACGATGATAACGATACCACGCCGCAGGATGACGAAACCCTCCTAAATAATATTCAAGGTTACTGGATCAATGAAGAGATCAACTTTGCCGGCGAAAAGACCCGCCTCCAATTCACGATCGACAGCTTTGATCGCAAAAACGTGACGGTGGAGGCCTTCAAGCAGACCTCGACTCAGGCCCTCACTTCTCTTCTTGACGAGGGAGAGTTTTCAATCAGTAACGGCAAACTTACCCTCGATTTCGACAGTGGGGATGACCTGACGATCGATGTGGTGATTGCAGCGAATGAGATGTTACTCGATGAGACCCGTTACTTTCGGGCGAATCCCGATGGTTCTCTCGCCGGAGGAACGATCAGCGGTCAGATCCGAATCGATGATGGGACGAGTGATCCGACTGCCGATGATGCGACGGTTGGTTCTGCTTCTGCCCTCCAAGGCTTCACAGCCATTGTCGACAAGACCAAGACGACGAAAAAATTTGATCCCGCTAAACTCAAAGCATTGCTGGCCAAGCCGGTCGATGCAAAACAGGTCAACATTTATCGAAAAAAACGCAAGGGGGGACAGTTAAAACTGCAAGACGTGGCCGCCCCGAATGACCCTCTCTATGAAGATCAATGGAGCATGAAGGCGGTCAATGCACTCGGTGGATGGCAGGTCCTCGACCTGATCGACAACTCGGACAGCTCGGCCGATACGATTGTTGCCGTGATCGATACCGGAAAGGCGGACAACGCCGATCTGACCGATCAGTGGCTTAGTGGTTATGATTTTGTAAGTCCCGCATACGATGATGACGGTGTTATCGTTTCCTATCCCGGACTGGACGGAGATGGTTGGGATTCGGACCCGACCGATGAAGGGGACAATGGGCATTGCCTTGGTCCAGAGCCCTGCGGTCTCCACACCTGGCACGGAACGCACCTTTCCGGGATTATTGCCGCCCAAAAAAATAATGGAACCGGTGTCGTGGGGGTGAATCCCTATGCAAAGATCCTCCCGCTTCGGACGATGGGAGATCGAGGGGCCGGTTCAATTGTCGATGTTACCGAGGCAATTCGCTATGCGGCGGGACTGGAGTATGAGCTTTTCGATGACGACACTTATAATAAACCCGTTAACTCCGGAGGGATACGCGCCAAGGTCATCAACCTAAGCCTTGGGTGTACGTTGGTTTCAAATGATCCGGCGGTTTCTCCCTTGAGTGCCGGCGTTATTCCTCCAGGTTTGCCTGCCCCAATCTGCGATCTGTCGGATCCTGGCATCCAGGCAGTTGTCAGCTATATGGAGACATCGATCCAGGAAGCGATCGACGCCGGGGTCGTCGTAGTGGCCGCGACCGGGAATTGCAATGCTTGGCCTGAGTTGTGTACCGCTCCCTTCTACCCAGCCGATATCGATAGGGTTATTTCAGTGGGTGGGATTACAGCGAATATTGAGTTTGCCCATTCACTGTCTCGCGAATTGGGTAATTTTATCACCGCCCCCTCCGGAAGTCTGGTTCCTTGTGCAACGGGGGATGAAATGACACAGGTCTTGAGCACCGTCTTTGGGGCCTACGACTGTCGAGTTGGGACAAGCCAGGCGGCCGCTTTTGTCTCAGGAGCTGCAAGCCTTCTTTTTTCGATCAAGCCCGGCCTGACTGCCGACGAGGTAAAACAAATCCTACAAGATACGGCGCTCGATCTCGGACCGAGTGGAAAAGATGCTCAGTATGGTCATGGTCTGCTCGATCTCCATGCCGCGGCACTTGATGCGGCGGGAGGAACCGATCTTTCTTTGGAAGATTTACCAACTGCGAGCGCCCTTTACAGTCACGAGGCCCTCCCCTTTGGTGAGGCCAAGGATGAGAGAAAACTGATCGTAGCCAATGCGGGGAGCGGAACAATCGACGGTATTTCTGCTCAAACTTCGGCCAACTGGCTGACCGTTGAAGACTGTAGTGACGGGACCGCCCCTTGCGTTATTACCTTTACCGTCAATCGTGATGGCCTGGCAGCGGGGAGCTATTCGACGGCGGTGACGGTTGATACCTCCGTCGGTTCCAAGGATATCACGGTTGCGATGTCAGTGCCGTCGGTTGCGACAGAGCCGGCCGCCGATGACGACGATGATACCGATGACGATGATGACGATGACGCCGATTCCCTTGAGGATTTGATGGACAAGGTCGAGGATATTTTTGGAGGTCCTGCCTATAACAATAGTACCGATATCGGTACGCTCTATGTCGCCCTGATCGATCAAAAGACACAGACCCCGGTTGCCTGGATTCAGACCAATCTCGGGATCAACTATCAATTTGAATTCACCGGCATTGCCGACGGGAGCTATTATATTCTGGCCGGTAAGGCGGATCCAGACAGCAATCTCTGCAACTGGTCTGAAGGAACAGGTGGTTTGCCGGTCCTGGCACATCCCGATGTCCCCTGTACCGCTTACCCTACCTTCAACTATCCCCAAGTCCTGACGATTCAAGGGAATAATACCCTCGATTCCATTACGCTCGGTCTTTAGAACCCAAGAACCTATTGCGCTGTCCCGGCGCAAGATGTTTAAGTACCCGCATGTTTACCGGTATTGTCGTTGGGACAGGTGTTGTTCGATCCATTGAGCGCCGGCGCTCCAGCCGTCGCGTTGTGATTCAATCGAAGACTTCCTTGAAGGGTCTCAAAAAGGGAGAAAGTATTGCGGTCAATGGTTGTTGCCTGACTGTTGTGACTCATAGCCCAAAGAGTTTCACCGTTGATATTGCCAAAGAGAGCCTGGCCGTCACGACACTCGGGAACCTTAAAAAAGGAGAAGTAGTCAACCTAGAGCGGGCCCTTCAGCTTTCGGATCGATTGGGTGGCCATTGGGTGACGGGGCACATTGATACGATTGGCACCCTTACAAAGAAGGCCCCCTTTCCAGAAGGGGAGCTCTGGACCATTCGGTACCCGAAAAAATTCCAGAAGTATCTGGTCCTAAAGGGTTCAATTACAGTCGAGGGAGTGAGCTTGACCCTTAATAGAGTTGGACCGACGACCTTCGAAATTTTTCTGATTCCCCACACCTTGGCCGAGACCAACTTTGTCCACAGAGAGGTCAAAGATCGGCTGAACTTGGAAGTTGACATCCTTGGAAAGTATATTGAATCATTGTTAAAGCACCGAAAATAAAGGGTTTGCGGAGCACACGATGAGTTTACTTGAAATAGACAGGGCCCTCCAACGGGCACAGAAAGCGATTACTGAAATCCAGGCCGGCCGGATGGTGGTCCTGATCGATGATGAGGATCGGGAAAATGAAGGAGACCTCATGATGGTCGCCGAACAGGTGACCCCGGAGGCGATCAATTTCATGGCTCGCTTTGGACGGGGCCTGGTCTGCCTGTCGCTGACCGAAGAGCAATGCCGACGCCTGAATCTTCCCCTGATGGTATCGGACAACACCTCTAGTTTTGGAACCGGCTTTACTGTTTCGATCGATGCCCAGAAAGGAACGACGACCGGTATCTCGGCTCACGATCGCGCGACAACCATTCTCCAGGCCATTGCCGATGAAGCACACCCGGCCGATTTCAATCGTCCGGGGCATATCTTTCCCTTGCGAGCTCAAGAGGGAGGGGTCCTGGTTCGTACGGGCCAAACCGAAGGTTCGGTTGATTTAGCGCGGCTGGCGGGATGCAAGCCGGCTGCCGTTATCTGCGAGATCATGAATGAAGATGGAACCATGGCTCGCCTCCCCGACCTTGAAAAATTTGCGAAGCAACATCAGCTTACGATCGTTTCGGTAGCCGATATTATTCAGTACCGGATGCGGCACGAAACGTTGGTCCGTCGCGCTGCAGAAGCAGACCTGCCGACCGAATATGGAAAAGACTTTCGCATCTTTGCCTTTGAAAATGATATTGATGATCGAACACATATCGCCCTGGTCAAGGGGACAATCGATCCCTCGCAGCCGATTTTGGTTCGTGTCCATTCCGAATGTCTGACGGGGGATACCTTCGGTTCGCTTCGTTGTGACTGTGGTCCACAGATGGAAGGCTCGCTTCAGCAAATTGGAGCGGAGCCCGCTGGAGTTTTTTTATATATACGACAGGAAGGGCGCGGGATTGGTCTGAAAAATAAGATCAAGGCCTATGCGCTGCAGGATGAGGGGTGTGATACGGTCGAGGCCAACGAAAAGTTGGGCTTTAAACCGGATTTGCGTCATTATGGAATCGGGGCGCAGATCTTAGTTGATCTTGGGGTGTGTCAGATGCGTTTGCTGACGAACAATCCTCGTAAGATTGTCGGCCTGGAAGGTTATGGGTTGGAAATTGTCGAGCGAGTTCCCATTGAGATCCCTGCAACTGAAGACAATAAACATTATCTAAAAGCGAAGCGGGATAAACTTGGCCACCTCCTCAAAAACATCTAGGCCCCTTCCTGATGGCCGGGGAACGCGTATCGCCTTGGTTGTCGCTCGTTTTCATGAAGAGATTACGGATCGCCTGCTGGCGGGGGCACGCGAAGCGGCCGAGGCCTGCGGTATCGCTCCGGAGAATATCGAAACCTTTGATGTAGCCGGGGCCTTTGAACTCCCACTTGTATTACAGGCCATTGCCAATACAGAGCTTTATGCAGCGGCTGTTGCGATCGGTGCGGTCATTCGGGGGGAAACCTCTCATTTTGACTATGTTGCCGGAGAGTCGGCACGCGGGATTACTGATGTGATGCTCAAGACCGGCCTGCCAATCGGCCTGGGTCTCCTCACGACCGATAATGAAAAACAGGCGCGTGAGCGGGCCGGGGGATCCCATGGCAATAAGGGTTATGAGGCGGTGATTGCTGCTCTAGAAGTTGCCGCGTTATTGGCTACAATTGAAAAAAAACACTAAGGTTATTTGAAAAATGGGCGAAAGACGAAAGGCACGAGAGTGCGCTTTACAAATCTTATTTCAGGCCGATCTTGCGGGGGTCGATCCCCACGCAATTTTTCCGCCTTACTGGAAAGAGCACTCCATCGCGGATGAAATTCGCACCTTTGCGGAGCAATTGGTGGAGGGAGTGTGGCGCAATCGGGTCGAAATCGATGCCATGATTACCAAGCACGCGACTCATTGGCGATTGGAGCGAATGGCGGCTGTTGATCGCAATGTCCTGCGGATTGGTGCCTATGAGCTTTTATTTGAACACGACATTGCTGCGGGCGTTTCGATTAATGAGGCCATTGAGCTAGCCAAGCGGTACGGTAGCGAAGAATCAGGCTCTTTTATTAATGGCGTTCTTGATCATATTGCTAAAGGAGACACAGGGGAATCATGATTGATCTGGTATTGACCCACAAACCTTTCGATCGTATCGAGAGTCCAGGAGCTTCACTTCCCCTGTTTACCGACCAGCGTCCGTTGCGTCATCAAGCCGCTCTGGTTGACTGGCGCTTGAATGGTAAAGTCTCGCAATTGATTGAAGAAGAGCGCTTACAGGGAAAACTGGGAGAAAGTTTGCTGATGCCAACCAAGGGGAGGCTCCAGGCAAGCGCCCTTTTTCTTTACGGATTGGGGTCCTTCGGTGATTGGGACCCCAACGCGGCTGAAAATATTTTTACTCAATGGACGAGCAAGTTGAGCAAATTGAATCTGGAGCAATGGCTCCTTTCGTTGACCCCCCTTGCGACCGATTTTCTTTCCTGGCGCCATTGCCTGCGGAGCTTTGTCAGCCATTTGGCTCAGGCATCACCCTCGGGTCGCTGTACGCTGGTGTTTAGTGAACATTCTCCGTGGGTCATGGAGGCTAAAAAACGGAACATGGATTTTGGAGCCGACGTCCAACTAACATTTGATCTCGCCTCCTAGCCCGGCTAAAGAATTTTTATGTCAAAGCCTCCCGCCAAAGCAGTCATCGCCGTTGCCAGTGGCAAAGGAGGGGTCGGAAAGTCCACGGTTGCGGTCAACCTGGCCCTGGCTCTCAAAGCGAAGGGGCATCGCGTTGCCTTTTTGGATGCCGACCTCTATGGCCCGTCGATTCCGACTATGTTTGGAATTTCCGAAAACGAAAAACCAAAATTGACGGAGGATGGGCAGACAATCCTGCCGATCGAAAAATATGGCCTTCAGTTGATGTCGATCGGTTTTTTGGTGGGCCATCAAGAGGCGGTTATCTGGCGAGGCCCGATGCTTGCCAAGATGCTGCAGCAATTTCTGGAACAGGTTGCTTGGAACAATCCTGATTATATGATTATCGATCTTCCCCCAGGAACGGGAGATATCCACCTTTCTCTCACCCAACTGATTCCGCTATCGGGGGCCTTAGTGGTTACCACACCGCAAGATGTTGCTGTAGCCGACGTTCGCCGTGCCGTGCAGATGTTTGAAAAAACCAATGTTCCCCTGCTCGGTGTTGTCGAAAATATGAGTCTCTTTGAGTGTCCCGAATGTCATACCGAACACCCGATCTTCGGGGGGACTGCCGATCGAGACTGGCAAAAGATCTTGGGGGCCAAGCGATTGATCCAGCTTCCTCTCGAAACGGTTACCCGTGAAAGTGGCGATACCGGTAAGCCGATCCTGCTGGCCGCACCCGATGGAAAGCAGGCGGCCCGCTTTACAGAATTGGCCGAAAGGGCTGCAGCGATTCTAGAAGGATTGCAGGAAAAGGCAGAGGCCCTTTCATTGCCCAGTCTGGGTGATTAAGACTACGGAGTCGCGTAGGCGGTTTGTCTTTCGTCTTCCTCTTCTTTGGTGACGGCATGAATAGGCCAGAGGAGGGCGAGTGGGGCAAGGAATAAAGCGACCGCGGCATAGGCCATCACATAAAACCAGCCCACCCAGTGAGTCGTGAGCCAGCTCCACCAACCGGTTGCGAGCGGAGCCCGCAGTTCGGCTCGTTGTTGGAGCGAATCAAGTCGGTGATCGGTAAATCTTAAAAAGAGCTCTGCAAATTGGCCCGGCAACTCGCGGCGTCGCACCACCGGTAAAAAAGGTTCGATCAAACGCCGGGTCAGGCGGCCGTAAAAGAAACGGGCCAATCGTTGAAAGAGATACATTTTATAACGGAGCTGGGGGTACTGAATCATATGGTCCAGCAGACGACTCTCAAAAAAAGTGCCATGGCTCCGTTCATTTTCGACAATGGCATGAAGTAAATTTCGCTCTCGTGGCATCCCCTCATAGAGGCGATAGAGGAAGGCGCTGGAAAAGAAGCTGAACCATTCTCGGTAGGCTCCTAGCAGATAACTAAGGCAATGACTGCGAGTCATTAAACTCATGAGGCGGAAGAGTTTGAGTAAAAATTTATAACGACCACTCAACCCTTCTCCTTCTTCTGGGGCCTCTTCCGCTAGTTGTTCCACCACATGTGAGTGTCGGCATTCATCACGCACCATCTTCATCAGTTCATGATTTTCCCAGGGGCTTTGGGACCGTGTCATATTTTGTGATTGTAGATGGTAACTGCGCCATTCGCACACGGCCTTTGCGACGCAACTGGCGAGATTGTGCATGATTTCCTTGGCGGAAAGCTGTGGCAGAATAAGATTAAACTCCGGATCGTTTAAGAAAGGGGGCTCTGATTCTGGGTGACGCCAGATTTCCGTGCCATGGGAGCGTTCCAGGCTGATCCCAATTTGACGCGCCCAGTAACGGAGGGCCTCTAGATCGCTTTCATCAAAAGGACTTCCAATTTTATTCACGAGTTGGATCAGGGCGACGATCGATTGGTTTTCATCGCCATCGCGAAAAACCGGAACGGTTACCATCGAACGGGTAGCATAGCCCTCGGGATCGCGATTGAAGTGGTGACTGTATTCGGAATTGGGAATGTCATTGATCAGGCTCACGGCACCATTTTGATAGACATGACCGGCGACCCCATCTTCCCAGGCCAAGACGACATCCCATTCGAATTGGCTGGCCGCGCGGGTTCGCAGCTGCTGTTTTTCCGGAATGACGAGGAAAAGATTGGCTCGCTCAACCCCAAAGAGGTCACAGAGAAGATCAGTCAGGTTGTCCCACAGGATATGGACGGCGGGCGGATCCATCAAGCATTCCCACAGTCGGCGTGCTTCCGCAGAGCTCAAGTGGGAGATGTGATTCATTAAAAGTAGGGTATCATAGCGGACCCTCTCTTGAGGAGTGAAAAGTTCTCAAATTGAGAATATTTTACAAAAAATGAGGTAAGAAATGACGCGTCATTGACGCAACGTGACAGGCTAGACCTTGGCCTTGGTGATGGTGGTCTGACCCTGGTACTTCCCCTTCTTGTCTCGATAGGAAGTGGTGCAGATCTCGTCGGCGGCAATAAACAGGACCTGGGCGATTCCCTCATTGGCATAGAGTCGGACGGGGTGATCGCTGACATTGAAGATCTTCATTGTGACGATTCCCTCCCACTCGGGTTCCAGGGGGGTAATGTTGGGGAGGACACCGCAGCGGGCGTAGGTCGATTTCCCAAAGGACAAGGCCAAGATATCACGGGGGATCCGAAAATATTCCAGGGAGCGGGCCAGCACGGAACCGTGGGGAGGGACGACGACGCTCTCGGCAGTCACCACCTCATATTGGAGCGATTTCGACTGCTTTGGATCGATAACCTCGGTTTCAGGCTTGATGGGAAAATGGAATTCGTCACCGAGCCGCATGTCGTAACCATAGGCGGAGACCCCATAGGAGATGACCCCCTGCCCAACCTGTTCTGGAGCAAACGGTTCGATCAGTCCCGCCTCCTTGGCCATCTTGCGGATCCAATGATCCGGTTTCACTCCCATCGACTAGAACCACTCCTTCGTTTTTGCTTCAATCTCATGTTCTTTCTTGGAATGAACGACCTTGCCGCGGCGCAAGACCAGTTCGTCACTGCAGAAGAGCTTTACGGCGCGGCACAAGACCTTCGCCTCTTTGTCGCGTCCCTTCTGTTTGACTTCCTCTAATGATGCCTTCCGCTTGTCAACTTTAAAGGCCTCTTGGGTGATGATCGGTCCTTGGTCGAGATCGGTGGTGGCAAAGTGAGCGGTGACCCCGGCAACTTCGACCCCTTTATTGAAGGCCTGGGCATAGGGGAGGGCGCCCGGAAATGAGGGGAGCAGGCTGGGGTGAATATTGATGATACGGTCTTCATAGCGAAAACAGAATTCAGGGGAAAGGATTTGCATATAGCGGGCCAAAATAATCACATCGGCCTCTACTTTCTGGATCTGTTGGATCAAGAAGGCCTCATGATCCTTTTTCTTGTCGGAAGGGGAGTGATGAAAAGGGAGCTTCAGTTTTCGCGCCAACGAAGCGAGCTCGGGGCGATTGCTCAAGATGACCTTGGGGGTGGCCTGGATGCGACCCGCTTTCATGTCACGAACCAGCGCCTCCAGGCAGTGCGACTCCTTGGTCACCAGGATGGCGGCATTTTTGACCTTTTTTGTTTTTTCCAGCCGGACTTCGGTTTCCATCCCGATTTTCCGACCGGTCGCTGCCAAAGAGCGACGGAAAGCAGTGAGAGGCTTTTTCAGGCCCCCGACATCGACGACCATATTCATCACCAAAAAGCCCTCGAGGATTCGTTGGTCAATGTCCTCGATATTCAAATCGTTCTCGAAAAGAAAGGTAGTGACGCGGGCGATAATACCCTTTTGATCGGGTCCGGCGACCCGGACATGAGCTAGTTTTTTCGCGGTTTTTCGCACGGTTAGGGCTGTCTTCAATTGTCTTGACAATGTAAAAGATTGTCAAATAGATTTGCGCGCTTGTATTAATTGACGAACGAGGTTTTTATGGCAACGACAATACGCTTATCCCGTTATGGCGCTAAAAAGAGCCCCTTCTATCGTGTCGTGGTCGCCGATCGGCGCTACGCTCGGGATGGTCGCTTTCTTGAGATTGTTGGCTCTTACGATCCCCAGAAGGGAATTGCAGAGGCTACCCTGAAAGCAGATCGGATTCAATACTGGTTGGGCCAAGGGGCTCAGCCGTCCGATACGGTGCGCCAGATCATTCGAAAAAGCATCCCGCGCGATTCAGCTTAAGGAGACCGCCATGGCGATCATGAAGGAATTGGTCGAGCAGATAGCGAAAGCGCTTGTGGACCAACCGGATGAAGTCGAGGTAACGGAAGTGGATGGAGAGCAGACGACCGTTGTGGAGCTGAAAGTTGCCAAAGATGACATTGGCAAGGTGATCGGCAAACAGGGGCGTACCGCGCGGTCGATGCGGACGATTTTGGGGGCGGCCTCCACTAAATTAGGCAAGAGGACAGTCCTCGAGATCCTCGAATAGTTTTGCTTTCCTTTGATGTCCTGACGATTTTCCCTGAGATTATCACTGAAGCGACTCGCCACAGCCTGCTTGGCAAGGCCTTGGCGGCAGGATCTCTGAAGATTCAGGCCCACGACCTCCGCAGTTACACCACTGACAAACACCGTAAAGTCGATGACGTCCCCTATGGAGGAGGGCCGGGGATGGTCCTGAAGGCGGAGCCAATTGCTAAGGCGGTCGAAGCCCTGACCTCTTCTTCAGGGAAAGTGCGTCGCATTCTCCTTTCACCGCGCGGCCCCCTTTTGACGCAAGACAAGGCCCACGAGTTTACTCGCTACGATCAACTTCTTTTGATTTGCGGTCGTTACGAAGGGGTCGATGAGCGCGTTGCCTCTGTCGTTGATGAGGAACTGTCGATTGGAGACTATGTGCTGGCTGGCGGAGAGTTTGCCGCATTGGTGGTGATCGATGCAGTGAGCCGCCTCCTGCCGGGGGTGGTGGGAGACCCGGAATCGGTCGTGGAGGAGAGCCTGGCCAAGGGCCATCTCGAGTACCCTCAGTATACTCGCCCCCAGGAGTTTCGGGGGCTGACCGTCCCAGAGGTGCTTTTGTCCGGGGATCACCAGGCGATTCGGCGTTGGCGTGAGGAACAGGCCAAGGAGCTGACAGAATGCCGCCGCCCCGACCTCCTGAAAAAATAAGAGGTTTTCCGATAGACAAGGCCCCCACCCTTTGTTACCAACACCCCGCTATGAATCGTCTCGACTCAATCGAACAAGATTACCTCAAAAAGAAAATCCCGGCGGTGAAGTCGGGGGATACCGTTCGTGTCCATACCCGGATCGTTGAAGGTACTAAGGAACGGATCCAGATCTTTGAAGGGGTCATCCTGCGACTCCGAGGCTCTGGCACCCGCCGAACGATGACGGTACGGAAAATTTCTTATGGGGTCGGAGTGGAACGAATCTTTCCAATCAGCTCTCCCAATGTTGCGCAAATCGAATTTGTTTCTCGCGGTCGTGTCCGGCAAAGTCGCCTCTATTACCTGCGGCAACTGTTTGGGAAAAAGGCTCGTCTGACTCAGGAGATCAATGTAAAGGTGGGGGACGAAGATGGAGCAAAAGCAAAAAAAGCCCCCGCGCCGGCCGAAGAAAAACCTGCCGCAGAGTCTCAATAAACCTTCTATTTTAGAGCAAGATCTGTTGGCCGGGGATGTTTGCTGGTTGGCCGGTGTTGATGAAGTGGGGCGGGGCTGTCTTGCCGGGCCAGTCGTTGCCGCCTGTGTTCTACTCCCCTCACGAGATCCCTTCCCTCCGCTCGCCGATTCAAAACTCTTAAGTCCGGCAACGCGCGAACGACTTTTTGTCGAGATTACTGCCCG
>CAZXZM010000006.1:0-4693 GCA_964645365.1 uncultured Pseudomonadota bacterium
AAAGCCCCTTCTTTGAACATGCCGAAGGTCAGTATTTTTTGGCGGAACAAAATGGGGAAGTGGTTGGTCGCGTTACTGCACAGATCGATCGACTCCACAATGAAACCCATCATGAGAAAACTGGTTTTTTTGGTTTTTTTGAAGCGATCGACAGTCCGGAAGTAACAGCAGCGCTCTTGGATGTAGCGGCGGATTGGCTGCGCCAACGAGGCATGGACCGGATTCGGGGCCCATTCAGCTTTTCTATTAATGAAGAAGCGGGGCTCTTGGTCGATGGCTTCGATTACCCCCCCTTTATTCTGACGACGCACAATCCTACTTACTACCCGTCTCTACTTGAGGGGTGGGGGCTCGCTAAATGTAAGGATCTTTATTGTTGGCGCTATGATTCAACACGGCCCATTCCAGAAATGGCATTGCAGTTGGCCGAAGAGATTCGAAAGGTTCCTGGACTCACTTTGCGTGAAGTAAACCGCAAAACATTGGATCATGATGTCCGAGTGTTGATCGATGTTTTTAATGAGGCATGGAGTCAAAACTGGGGTTTTGTTCCATTGACGGAAAATGAAATCCGTAAAGCGGCCAAAGATTTTAAGATGATTTTAGAGCCGAAGCTTGCCTTGATTGCGGAGGTTGATGGGAAACCAGCGGCGATTGCATTGGCCCTACCGAATCTTCATGAGGCGATCCAAGATCTCAATGGGCGACTCTTTCCTTTCGGGTTTTTTAAATTGCTCTACCGCTTGAAAAGAAAAAAAATTCGTTCAACTCGCATGATGCTCTTGGGGATCAAAAAGGAATACCGCAAGGGGGCGCTCGGTTACTTGTCGGTGCTTCTTTACACGGAAATGCACCGCCGCTCGCAGGAACTGAAGCATTGGGGAGGGGAGCTTTCCTGGACACTCGAAGATAATACCAAAATCAATCAAGGGATTGAGATGATGGGGAGCGAGCATTACAAGACCTATCGTATTTATGAGAAGGCGCTGTGAACCCTCTGGTTTACCTGCGAAGTTGACGGTAGCTCTCATAGAGAACAACCCCGACTGTTGTCGCCAGATTGAGACTGCGGGTGGGTCCCCACATTGGAACCGTTAGAACGTGGTCGTTATTTTCGTTCAGAATCGATTCCGGAAGACCATGCCCCTCGTTACCAAAGACCAGGATGTCATTCTTTTGGTACGCGACACCAGTATAAGGAATCTTTCCCTTGGTGCTTAGGTACCAAACGCGTGATTGAGGATGTTCCTGGGTGATCTCGTCCAGGTTGTCGACGAGGGCATAGTCGAGATCCCCCCAATAATCGAGTCCAGAGCGTTCGATCTCTTTGGAGTCGAGAAAAAAACCTAAGGGGCGAACTAGATAGAGTTTCGTTTGAGTCGCAACGCAGAGCCGCCCAATCGTGCCAGTGTTCTGCGGGATTTCTGGTTGGTAGAGGGTGACGATCATTGATAGGGAAAACTCGTTTTTTATATTTTAGCCTTCCTTAAACGGAGTGAGTTTCCGATGACAGAGACAGAACTGAAACTCATCGCCGCCGCAGCGATGATGGGACTCAAAAGGATGCCGAACCAAGGAAAAAGTACGCCGGCTGCGATCGGCACGCCCAACGAATTGTAAATAAAGGCAAAAAATAGGTTCTGTTTGATATTGCGCATGGTCGCCCGACTTAAGAGGCGGGCGCGAACGATACCGCGCAGGTCCCCCTTAACGAGCGTCACTCCCGCATTTTCCATGGCGACATCCGTTCCCGTTCCCATCGCAATTCCTACCTGGGCCTGGGCCAGGGCAGGGGCATCGTTAATACCATCGCCCGCCATGGCCACCTGATGACCAGCGGCCTGGAGTTCCTTGATTGTTTTAGCCTTTTGATCAGGCAAGACACCGGCCCGCACCTCATCAATGCCGAGTTTACCGGCGACGGCCCGTGCCGTGGTTTCATTATCGCCAGTCAGCATGACGATCTTTAGCCCTTCCTGGTGAAGGGCCTTGATTGCTTTGGGCGTTGTTTCTTTAATTGGGTCGGCAACACCGACAAAGCCCGCTAATTTCCCATCGAGTGCCACGAACATCACGGTTTGTCCTTCTTGGCGCAATTTATTGGCCGACTCCATTACGATATCGGTTGATACCTCGAGATCATCCATCATTTTTTGATTTCCAAGGGCGACTACGTGACCATAGATGTTGCCACTCACGCCTTTACCGGTTTTGGACTCAAAATCGATTGCGTTTACCAAGGAAAGATTCTGCTCGAGAGCCCCTGCAACAATGGCCGCAGCTAATGGGTGTTCGCTGCCACGTTCCAGGCTGGCAGCGTATTTTAATAAATCGCTCTCTTGGAATTCATTGACAGGGTGTACGGCGATCAACTTTGGTTTTCCGACAGTGAGAGTTCCCGTTTTATCAACAACAAGTATGTTAATCTTTCGCATTGTTTCGATTGCTTCGGCATTCTTAAACAAAACCCCGACCATCGCGCCTTTACCGGAGGCGACCATGATAGACATTGGTGTCGCCAGACCCAAGGCACAAGGGCAGGCAATGATGAGGACGGCAACGGCGTTAATGAGGGCGTAGGCCATAGCCGGCTCCGGACCGAGCAGGGCCCAGAGGATGAATGTAGTGATTGCGATCAATACTACGGCGGGCACAAAGTAGCCCGCGACGATATCCGCGAGTTTTTGAATGGGCGCGCGGCTTCGCTGTGCCTCAGACACCATCTGAACAATTTGAGAGAGCAAGGTTTCGGTTCCGACCTTTTGCGCTTTAATAATAAGAGATCCAGTGCCGTTAACCGTCGCCCCGATAACCTTGTCCTGAACCTGTTTTTCTAGCGGAATTGGCTCTCCGGTAATCATTGATTCATCGACCGAGGTTTGACCCTCTAAGACAATCCCATCGACGGGGATTTTTTCTCCGGGCCGCACTCGCAGCTTGTCTCCCACCTGAATTTGATCCAGCGGGACATCGTGTTCTTGCCCATCCGTTTCAATACGTCGTGCGGTCTTGGGGGCAAGTCCCAACAAGGCCTTGATCGCTGCATTGGTTTCACTACGTGCCCTCAATTCCAGAATCTGTCCCAGTAAAATGAGCGTGACGATGACGGCTGCGGCCTCAAAGTAGACGGCCACATCACCTTCCGTCCCTCGAAAAGAGGCTGGAAATAGTTCTGGGAAGAGTGTTGCGATAAGGCTGTAAAGATAGGCGACACCAACGCCGAGACCAATCAGCGTGAACATGTTCAGGCTTCGATTCACGAGCGATTGCCAAAAGCGAGCGAAAAATGGCCAGCCTCCCCAGATAACGACGGGAGTTCCTAGAAACAACTCAACGAGGATCAGGGAGTGTAATGAGGCAATTTTTTCGAGGGGGCGTCCGGGGATCAAGTCCCCCATGGCGATGATGACGAGCGGAATCGTCAGGATCGCACTGATCCAGAAACGCCGTCGCATGTCTTTGAGTTCGTGATTCTCTTCTGGTGCGGCCGAGACGGATTGTGGTTCCAGGGCCATCCCGCAAATGGGACAATTGCCCGGCGCATCCTGGACGACCTCAGGGTGCATGGGGCAGGTGTAGTGAGTGGTACCCGTTCCATGCACCCCTGACGATTTCTCATGCGAGCAGCAATGATCCTTCATCATTATTGTTTTATCTCATGGTACTCGGGAATCCTTTTACCTTGTTTCATTTCACCGTGCCATTTCCAAAGAGCAAAGAGGATTGGGTAGATCAGCATGACACCAATAAAAGAGGTAATCATTCCCCCAACCATCGGAGCGGCGATCCGTTTCATCACATCGCCTCCCGATTCATAGGTGGCGGCCCACATGATTGGCAAGAGTCCCATAAAGGTCGTTCCGACCGCCATCAACTTAGGGCGGATGCGACTGACCGCCCCTTCGTGAATCGCTTCTTTTAAGTCCTGCCAGTGGTTCATCCTCCCCTCCTTCACCCTCCTTTCATAGACGAGATCAAGGTAGAGGAGCATTATCACCCCGGTTTCTGCATCGATTCCGGCCAGAGCGATAAGCCCAACCCAGACGGCAACACTCATGTTGTAGCCTAAAATCCAGAGTAGTGCGAAGGAGCCGACGAGCGATAGTGGTACGGCGAGCAGGACGATGCCGGTCTTGATCCAGCTCCCGGTATTGAGAAATAGCAATACGAGAATGATAAAAAAGGTGATCGGTAGAACAATCAAGAGTCGTTGGCGGGCCCGTTCCATATATTCAAACTGACCACTCCAAGAAATGTAATAACCGGGAGGCATTGCGATTTGGTCGGCGATTAACTGCTTTGCTTCCTTGACGTAGCTTCCGACGTCGCGGTCTTCGGTGAGGTCTACAAAGACCCAACCGGTGAGCATCCCATTTTCATCTTTAATGCCCGGTGGGCCCATTGTGATTTGCAAGTCAGCGATTTCGCCGATCGGAATATGCGCTCCCATCGGAGTCTGGACCAGGACCCGCCGGAGCTGGTCCAAATCGCTTCGTAATTCCCGGGGATAACGGATATTGACTGGAAAGCGTTCTCGCCCCTCAATGGTTGTGGTAATGTTTTTGCCGCCGACGGCTGTTTCAACAATCGTCTCCGCATCTTCAATCGTCAGGCCATAACGCGCAATTGATCTCCGTCGAATTGAAAAGTCGAGGTAGTATCCCCCGGTTACTCGTTCCGAAAAGACACTGCG
>CAZXZM010000006.1:4703-25357 GCA_964645365.1 uncultured Pseudomonadota bacterium
CGACCTGAGGGAGAACCGCTTCGATATGTTCGCCGATTTTTTGAATTACGCCTAAGTCTGGACCAAAGATTTTGATACCGACCGGAGTGCGAATTCCGGTTGTCAGCATATCGATTCGTGTCTTAATCGGCATGAGCCAGGCATTGGGGGCACCTGGGAGGTTCACCTTTTGATCGAGGGCTGCAATCAACCCTTCCCAGGTGCGTGGTTTCAATTCGGGCCATTGGACCCGTAGAAAAAATTTAAGCCAGTCTGGAGCCCGGCCAGAATACCATCGTTGATGAAAAACATCGGGCCATTCTTTGATTGGATGGAGCTGTATCACTGTTTCCACCATCGCCAGTGGCGCCGGATCGGTAGGGGTGCGCGCTCGACCAATCTTTCCAAAGACTGTTTTTACCTCCGGAAATGTCTTGATCAGCTTATCTTGGACCTGCAGCCAACGTTTGGCCTCTTCGATGGAGATCCCAGGAAGGGTGGTTGGCATATAGAGGATATCCCCTTCATTTAACGGGGGCATAAATTCCGAACCGAGTTGAGAGTAGATAGGAAGGATAGTGAGGACGCAAAGACCACCGACGATGAGCACCGCTTTTCGTTTGCGCAGCACAAAATCAAGAACAGGAGTATAGATTCTGAAAAGAAAACGGCTGATCGGGTGTTCCTGTTCAGAATAGATCTTTCCAGCGGTGACAAAATTATAAGCCTTTGAAAACCAGGGCGGGCCGATCCTTCTTTCTTTCGTTGGCTTGAGAAAGGTTTGTATGAGAACGGGGGCCAGGGTAATCGCCAGTATGGCGGCAAAGAACATCGAAAAATTTTTGGTAAAGGCTAGTGGTTTAAAAAGACGTCCTTCCTGTCCGGTCAGGGCGAAGATCGGCATGAAGGCAACTGCGATGACGATCAGCGAAAAAAAGATCGGCCGGCCGACCTCCTGGCAAGCATGGAGCAAGACATCACTCAGGGGTTCCGTTTGTCCCTGCCGTTTCCACTCCTCGAGTCGTTTGTGGGCATTTTCAACCAGAATGATAGCGGCATCGACCATCGCCCCAATCGCGATTGCGATTCCCCCGAGCGACATGATGTTGGACGTTGCGCCCAAGTAATACATTGGGATGAATGAAAGGCGACGGCGATCGGTAAGGTCAGAATAGGAACGAGAGCACTCTTAAAGTGCCACAGGAAAAGAATAATGACGATTGCGACGATCAGCATTTCCTCGCTTAACTTTTTGATCAGAGTTTTGATCGAGCGCTGGATGAGGCTAGAGCGATCATAGGTCGTGATAATCTCGGCTCCCGGTGGCAAGGCCGATCGGACTTCATTCAGCTTCGCCTTAATACGCTGGATCACTTCCAGCGCATTTTCTCCGTAACGCATCACCACGATGGCGCCGACTGTTTCTCCTTGACCATTCAGCTCCGCGGCCCCCCGTCGGATGTCGGGGCCGTATTGGACGTGGGCGATGTCTTGGATACGAATTGGTCGTCCCTTCGTGTCAGAACCCACCGCGATCTCTTCTATATCTTGGAGGGAGCGGATGTAGCCCCGGCCGCGAATCATGTATTCAGTTCCGGCCATTTCCAGAACACGCCCACCGACATCGTTATTTGAGGCCTGAACGGTATGAATGACTTTCTTTAAAGGAATGTTGTAGGCGAGCAATCGATTGGGATCGATTTCGATCTGGTACTGCTTGACATAACCACCGACCGAAGCGACCTCCGCAACCCCCGGAACCGACTCCAACCAGTAGCGCATGTACCAGTCTTGAAAGGTGCGCAGGTCCGCCAGACTGTTTTGGCCGGTTTTATCGACCAAGGCGTATTCAAATATCCAACCGACACCGGTGGCATCAGGGCCGAGCGAAGGATTGACACCCTTCGGTAGGTTCCCCTGAATCTTACTCATGTATTCGAGAATGCGGCTGCGCGCCCAGTAGATATCGGTTCCATCCTCAAAAATAATGTAGACGAATGAGAGACCAAAAAAGGAATAACCCCGTACTACCTTGACTTGAGGGGCGGCGATCATCGAGCTGACGATCGGGTAGGTGATTTGATCTTCGATGAGATCGGGAGAGCGTCCTGCCCACTCGGAAAAGACAATGACTTGCACATCCGAAAGGTCGGGGATGGCGTCGAGTGGCGTATTCTTCATCGCATACAGGCTCCAGAGCACAAAGCCGACAACCGCCAGAACGGTAAAAAAACGGTTCTTGGAGCAAAAGGCGATGATCTTATGGACCATGTTGATGTCCTCCGGAATCATCTTTGTTTGTCGAGAAGGCTCCTTGGAGCTGACTTTCGGAGTCGATCAGAAAATTCGCGCTGGTCACGACCACTTCATTTTCCTGGAGGCCGGAGATGATTTGATGCTTGTTGTCTGATTGGTTGCCCAGAACGACCTCACGGGGCTCGAAGATACCGTTGCCCCGTGCCACCATTGCGATGTTTCGCTTTCCGGTTCTTAAGATTGCACTTTTGGGGACAGACAAGGCCTGGCCCAGTGGGATTTCAATCGATACATCGACGAACATGTCAGGTTTTAGCAGTCCGATTGGATCTTCTACTTTCGTGCGGACTGTAATCGTTCGGTTTGTTGGATTGACGACTGGGATGATGGCGTCGATTTTACCGAGATAGGTTTTTTTCGGATGCCCTACCGTCTGAATTTCCACGCGGAGCCCTTCACGCAACAGCGATCGTTCCGATTCGTAAATTGTGGAATAGATCCACGCCTTGCCGGTTCCTTTGGTGAGAAATAAGGAATCGTCAACTTTCTTTTCTGTCTGGAGAGTTTCAATTTGAGATTCCGTCATTCCCAGTAGCATTAACTTTCGTTGTGCGGCCGTGAGCAACGATTTGGTTCCAGAGGCGCGCGACGTCTTGAGCACTTCCAGATATTCTTTTTGGGCAACATAGAGTTTGGCATCAAAGGCGACTGTTCCAACCGTTCGAAGACGACGGTGTAATGATTCTTTAACGACCGATGTTGTTTTAACTCCGATCAACCATTGTTGTTCCGGGGAGATTTCCACCGAGGCAAAGCCTTCCGCCTGAGACGGCGGAAGAGTACGCGCGCTCGGCTTCAGAGGGACTAGCTTCATCTCGCAGATCGGACAATTTCCCGGATGGTCCTCGCGGACCCGAGGATGCATCGGGCAGGTATAGGCAATTTTTTCCTCGGAAGTTGGTTCACTGGTCAGAGCTGTTTCTTGATGTTGGTGTTTTGTGGGTACAGTAGTGGGGGCCGTTGCCTCTCTCTTTATTTTTTTGTGATCTTCAGGGGTGGCTTCTTGAGGAACCAGCGACATCCCGCAGAGGGGGCAGAGGCCCGGTTCGGCCCGGACGATTTCCGGATGCATCGGGCAGGTATAGATCACCGCTTTTTCCCCCTCTCCCCTTTGGGGAGAGGGTTGGGGTGAGGGGGAGGTGGCAACTTGATCGCTCTCCCTCACCTGTCCTTCGGACATCCTCTCCCCAAAGGGAGAAGATAAAGCGAAGAATATTAAGAGTGTAAGGAATAGTCGAAAAATCATGGTTGTCCCTCCAATTTTGTTCGGGAAAAGTTTTGACCGAGTACCCACTGGAGGCGGGCCCGATCAGTTTCATAGGCACTTTTTAATTCGTAATAGGCGAGTTCCATTTCAAATTGTCCCTTCAGGGCCTCGAGCGTCGAAAAAAAGTCGGTCTGTTCTGCTTCGTAGGCGGTTTGCGACGATTGATAGGTGGCACGTACTTGGGGAAGAAGTCGGCTTTGATAAAGTCGGAGCTGTTGCCGCTGTCGTTTCAGGCGGCCATAAAGATCTTTGCTTTCAAAATGGGTCTGATTGCGGACCGCTTCATAGTGATGGCGGGTGGCCAGTCGTTCCGCCTTTCGTTCCTGAAGGTGGCGGTTTTGCCGCCAGTAGGCCCAGAGGGGGACGTTGACCGTCACGCCGGCTGAGAAAAAATCGGAGCCACGCACTGGATCTCCGGCAATCCGATTGCGTTGACGGTAGCTGACCCCCAGATCAAAGTCTGGCAAAAAATCACGGCGTGCCGAGCGGACCCTTTGTTCTGCCGCTTCCGTTTCCTTCTGAAAGGCCCGTAGCAAGGGGCGCTCAGCCAGCGCTGTTGGCTCGGGTGGCTTCGGAGGAAGCGAAGAGAGAGAAAATCGATACTTCAAATGCACCGGTGTTGTAGGTTCTCGATTGAGCAGGGTATTGAGCCAGGCACGGGCCGATTCCTGCTCCTGTTGCAGGGCGAGTTTTTGATTTTGCAAAACACTGTCGAAGGTTTGAGCGCGAAAGACATCGGGGCCAGGAGCCATTCCTGTTGCAAAGCGGGCTTCGGCAACCTGGGCGATGTTTTTAACCAGTGCTTTATTTTGATAAATCGTCGCGATGGCCCGATCGAGTCGGTACAGCTGAAAGTAGGCGGCCGTGACCTGGTAGCGAATCCGATTTTGGGTTTCTTGTGAGAGGGAGGCGATCGCTGCCGCCTTGGCGCGAGCCGCCTTCTTTTTGACCCCCAGTTTTCCCGGAAAGGGAATCTTTTGCCGGAGGCTGTAATCCTTGCCACTCATCGGCGTGGAGTCAAAACCGAGATCGTTGAGTGGCATGTTGGTGGCGCGAAATTCGAAACGTGGATCCTCCAGGGCACTGGCCTGAGGGATACGGGCCCGGGCCGCTTCCGTCGTGGCACGGGAAGCCTGAACTTCCGGATTTTGATGGAGCGCCAGCGCGATCAATTCTTCCAGTTCGCTATTCTTGGCGGTGGCTTCCAGAGACACCGCTGCGCTCCATGTTATCAAGAACGCTAAAAAAGTAACCTTTCCTCGCATGACCTATCCTCAGTAAAACGTTTACAAAGCACCCGAAAGCGGGCGCACGTCTGCTATGAGGGGTCAATCAAATAAGGAAAGTTGCTTTAAGGAGGTAGAGTGACTCTTGTTCTGGTGGTGGTTCTGCGGAATCGCGTGGCGGATTTTTGCCACAAGCTAACTTGGGAAAAAGGGTCGCGTCTGTCGCATGTACTGTTGAGATCTTTGCTGGTTGCCAGACCGAGGAAAGGGCTCGTTCCGTCGTTCGTGTGGAACGTATTTCGCAACAGCTTTCTGCCTGAAGTCCGGCATGACAGGAGGAAGAAGTTTCACAGCAAAGATTGTCCGCCGCCCCGCTGATGGAGGGGAGCATTGTGCCCCCCAGGGTCAGGATCGTGAAGCCGCCGATAATGCCGAAAGCAATCCGTCGCATCACCCACAATAATAAGAAATAGGGGAGTTCTTGTCAATTTGACATTCAAAAGGGCCCGTTCGATGATCCCGGCTTGAAGATTTTTCCCACCCTGGATGATGAGCACCGTTTTCTGGTGACGGAATGGGCCCAGGGCCTTCCGTCTGACGCGGCGATCCTACTCCCTACGGCTTCTAAAATTTCCCTGCTTCGTTCCTTGCTCCGACACTGGGAAGAGGAGACCGGAGAGGTTGTGTCCTACTGGGCGGGGACTCTTTGGGACGTGCCGATTGTCAGTCAGTTCTTAAAGAGATTACGGGAAGAGGCGCAGATAACCGTCCTGGAAGCGATCGAGAAAGAGCGACAGCGCCTTGCAACGCAAAAGACCCTTTATTATGAGCGGGACGGCGAAGCGCTCCGTTGTCTGTCCGAGATGCTTTCGCCCGAAGAAAAAACACTCCCCTTAAAGACCTGGCGTGAGTTGGTGAATTTATGTCGCACGACTCCACTCGAGTGGGGTCAATTCCCTTGGCCGTGTCGCGTGATGACCGAGGAAGATTTGCCTCCTGAAGGTATTTCTTCGGTTTGGTGGCTCCACGGAGTTCGAGAAGGGTGGTCGACAGAAACCTTACAGCGCCTGGCCTGGGTCCAAGAAATTTCTCAAGTAACGATCACGGCGGCTGAGAGGGATGACTTGGGGCGTCCCCTCCGGCCGTTGACAACGGAACAGGCTTCCTTTGGTGGTTCGACAGGCTCACCACGAACGGACAGTGAACCGCTCATCCTGAGCTTGTCGAAGGATCGCCCTGAGCTTGTCGAAGGACAGGACCCGTGCCCAGATTCTCCGTGCTTGAACGGATTCAAGGTACCCTCTCGTCGGAAACAATGGGAGGCCTGGTGTGACGCCCATCTTTTTTCGGTGACAGAACTGGAAACCTATCGCTGCTCCCCTTACGCCTATTTTGCAGAACGTATTCTGAAGCTCCGATCCGATCGTGAGGAGACCCATGAGTTAGAACCGGCCGAAATGGGGACCTTAATCCATCGCCTGCTTGAGGTTTTTTTCCGTACCTACCAGAAAGATTTTGAAGAATGTGTCGTTGGCACCCAAGAAATTGAATCGCTCTGGGGACCACTCGATTCATTGATTGCAAAAGAAATCGATCGCATTCAGCAGGAGCGTTCCGGGCTTGCTCCTTTATTGCTTCAACGCCAACAGGAACGGATTCAGCGTGTTCTGCAGCAGCTTCTCTTGAAAGATAAAAAAGATATGAAAGAACGTTCCAACCGCCTACGGCCTGCCTATTTTGAATGGGCCTTCGGAATGGACGGCAGTCCCCCTCTTGAATTGGCGACCCAGGAAGGACCGATTCGGTTGCGAGGACGTATCGACCGGATTGATGTCGATCCTGAGCGGAAAACCTTTCTTGTTATCGACTACAAGACCGGTTCCAGGCGGACGACCGGTGCCACCATTGAACGGGGGGAGGCGCTACAGCTCCCCCTTTATATCCGTGCGGTTCAGGAAAATTTGCTGCCCGATCATGCCCCCTTAGGAGGAGTGATTTATTCACTGCATGATTTAAGTAAAAAGGATGGGTTGCTTCGCCTAGACCGCGCCAAAGATTATTTTGAAATTTCCATGCGCAGCTCTTCTCTTGTTCCTCCGCAACAGTGGGATGAAATCATGGAACAGAGCCTGCAGCAGGTTGCAGAAACGGTCACTTCGATTCGCCGGGCAGAATTTCCGCCCATCGAAGATCAGTGCCGCTCTTTTTGTTCTGTCCAAGAGATCTGTCGGTGCCGATGCAATTAACCGAAGCGCAGGAAAAGGCGATCGGGGCCGCAGAACGTGATCTCGTCATCGTGGCTGGTGCCGGTTCCGGAAAAACCTTTGTCCTGACAGAGATTGCCTGTCGCTTATTGCAGGAGCATCAGGTGTCACCAGAACAACTCGCTGTGATCACTTTTACAGAAAAGGCAGCTCGAGAATTACGGGAACGGATTCAGGTTCGGCTAGGAGCCGAGGAGGATTTTTTGGCTCGCTGTTCGATTGGAACGATCCATTCCTTTGCGGCGGACCTGTTGCGACGCTTTAAAAGCGATCTTCCCCCTTCGTTTGTGATTTGGGATGAAAATCGAGCGGCCCTGGAACGGAGTCGTGTGGTTCACGAAACCTTGGAGTCCTGGTTGCATTCTCCTCCAGACTCCTTGGCCCGCTTGCTCGATGAATATGGATGGAGACGGCTCCGCCAGTTTTTATCCACTCATCTTGGTTCTCGTTGGCAATTGAATCGGGTGTCTGGCCTCCAAACTTCCTCGACACTGTGGCAGGATTACCAAGAACTATACGGGCAGTTGGCGGCTCGTTACCGAGAATACAAACGGCGGCAGGGGGTGCTTGATTTCGAAGACCTGGAAGAAGAACTCCTTCGGTTGTTACAACAAGAGACCTACCGAAGTCATTGCCAACAGGCCTTCTGCCATCTCTTGGTCGACGAATACCAGGATACGAGTCACAACCAGCACGAGATTATCCGAAAGCTTCACGAGCCAGGGCAGAACCATTTGGTTTTAGTTGGAGACCCACTTCAATCGATCTACCGGTTTCGGGGAGCAGAGCCAGAGCTTTTTTACCGGGCGCGTGAGGAACATAGAGAAGCCGGTGCCCTGGAAGTTGATTTGCGCATTAATTTTCGAAGTACCCCTTCTCTCGTTGAGACCTTGAACCAAATTTTTATGTCTCTTTTTGCTGAGGGATACCACCCGATGACGGGGGTCAAGGAAGACGCTTCCATGTCCACGCTTGAGATCTTGAGTCTTCCCAAAGTACGGACCCTGACTGAACGTCGTGCGAGCGAGGCGACTCAGGTTGCCGATCGTATCGAACAGCTCTTAAAGGAAGGGCGTTGTGCGAGCGATTTCGCTATTTTATTTCGGACTCGATCCGCGATGGCCGCCTATGAAGAGGAGCTGGCCGAAAGAGGGCTCCCCTTTCAGGGTGGTGGGGGATGCCGCCTACTAGAACAGCAGGAAATCTTGGATCAACTTCAATTGTTCCGTGTGTTGTGTCGGCCTGAGGATCGCCTTGCCTGGGTGGGATTGCTTCGCTCGCCACTCGGGGGGATCACCGATGAAATGATCTGGCAGTTGCAAGATAAAAAGAAACCCGAAGGTTTGACGACGGAAGAACAGCGCTGTTGGGACAACTTTGACACCTGGTGGCAACAATTGGCTGCCGAAGCACCTCATCTCAAGGCCTTCGAAATAGCCCAACGTTCCTTTTTGCGTTTTCGGTCGAATGCTTTTCACGCTTCCGGGCAGTCTCGTTCCAACCTCTTACAGTGGATTGCTTGGCTCGAATGGGTGGAATCGACAGACCCCTTCTCCCTCTCCGAGATCCTGGAACTAGTCGAGACTCTTCGGTCCGACCAAGCGCGCCTCATGGAACTCTCTCCACCGGTAACCGACCGTGAAACGATTTCACTCCTGACGGTTCATGGGGCCAAAGGGCTCGAGTTTCCTATTGTTGTCGTGGCCGACCTGACCGCCTCTATTCGTACCTCCAGCGATGCACTGTTGCTCGATCGAGAGGCGGGCATCGGGATGCGTACGCGTGATCGGGAGGTGTTGGGACTGCAGGATCGATTGCAGGAGGGAGAGGAATATCAGCGTGTCAAAAAGGAGGCCCACGAAAAGGACCTCGAAGAATCCAAGCGGCTCCTTTATGTTGCTTGTACCCGGGCCCAAGAATGCCTTATTCTGCCATTAGTCACTGATCGAAAAAAGAAGGGGAATAATTGGAATGACTGGCTCTGTTCAGAAAATCTTAGCGGCATCGGGGCGACCGGAAAGAGCTAAGTACGATTGGTCCCAGTTTTGCCATGCCTATGAATCACGTTACGGTCAGGCCCTTTCCACGACCGGCAAGAAAATAGAAGATTTTGCAACTTTCTTCGGTCGCTCCCTCTTTTTAAGCCAACGAGTTATCCAGCAACCAGAACTTGCCGATCAGTTGCTACGTTCCGATTTCTTTCAAAAAGAAAAACCGCTGGAACGTTTTGTTGAAGAACTCGAGGCAGCCGTTGACCCAGTTTCTACAGATTGGGCTGGTGTGGCCCGTGTTTTGCGCCACTACCGCTACGAAGAAACGCTCCGTTTGACCGTACAGGAACTAGCGAATTTGTCCTCCTTCGATGCCTTAGGGCGGCAGCGATCCAGCCTCGCAATTGCTTCCCTGCAGGTTGTCTACAATCTTCTCTATAAAGATTTGTGTCGAAATTATGGTCAGCCGGTCGATGAGAATCGGCAACCCTCTACTTTTTGTATCTTAGGGATGGGCAAGCTTGGGGGAGACGACCTCAATTACAGTTCGGATATCGACCTGATCTTTTTTTATTCCTCCGATGCAGGGGGAATGGTGAAAGCGCCAAAAGAAGCCGATGTGACGCATCACCAATTCTTTGTCCGGCTTGGAGAAAGGCTCTCCCGTTTGCTGATGGATAACACAGAGGATGGTTTTGTTTATCGTGTCGATTGCGACCTGCGACCAGAAGGACGGCAGGGGACGCTAGTGAATGCCATCGATGCAATGGAAGATTATTATGAAAGCTTTGGAGACAATTGGGAACGGATGGCCTTGATCAAGGCGCGGCCAGTCGCTGGTTCCACGACGCTGGGTAAAGATTTTTGCGAACGGATACGCCCTTTCGTTTATCCGGGTGTTGCCGATCTGAATCTTTTGGATCAAATCCGCGATTTAAAATCCAAGATCGAAGATTCATTACGCCATAAATTAACCGGTGAAGCCGATCCGGATCGCCCTGGTTACAATGTTAAATTGGGAGCGGGCGGGATTCGTGAGATCGAATTTTTCGTCAGTAGCCTGCAGCATCTTTATGGCGGGAAAGATCCGGAGTTGCGGGTGCGTCATACCCTCACGGCAGCCAAGCAACTTGTCGCAAAGGGATTGTTGTCTTCCGAGGATGCCCAGGCCTTAACGGCGGCCTATCATTTCTTGCGCACTACCGAAAATCGGCTGCAAATGGTGGAGGATCGGCAGACTCACACGCTGCCGCGCCAAGCAGAAGAATTGGAGACGGTAACCGGCTTGGCGGCCGAGTTATTTTACGAACGTCTCCAGCAGCACACTGGAGCGGTTCGACGCCTTTGGGAACAGTTACTCAATCGACCATGATTCCACTCACCCACCAAGATTTTTTTATCACTCGTCGCAAGCGGTTTGCCGAAAAAAACCACGCTCTTCTACGCGACACTGAGGAGCGGGAAGAGTTTATGGAAATCATGAGGTGCTTTAGAAAAAAGGAAGAGATGGAGTTAAGGCAGAGCTTTGATCATGGCGAAGTCTCTTTAGAAAAACTCTTTATCGGCTTAACCGCCCTGGCCGAGGTCTGTTTTGATGCAACCTTTTTCTTTGAAGAAGAATGGATTCAAAAACGATACGGCCGACCCGACAGTGATTTCTATCCCATAGCGATGGGTAAGTTTGGTGGCTGTGAGATGACCTTACAATCGGATCTGGACCTCATTTTTTTATTTACACGGAGCGGACAAACAGCTGGCCCGCAAACCATAATGCATCAGGAATATTATGTGCGTCTGGTGCAGCGGATCATTAATAGCCTATCGCTTATTACTGCAAATGGACTGGTCTATCGGGTCGATATGAAATTGCGTCCCTCCGGTGGGCAGGGGGTTTTGGTTTCTTCCTGGGATTCCTTTGAGGAGTACCATCGTAGTCAGGCGCGACTTTGGGAGAAGCAGGCCCTACTGAAGGCGCGGGTCATTACATCCGATGCTTCACTTCGAGCTAAATTGGCAGAAGAATTGGGGTATCGACTCTGGGATCGTGACTATGGATCCGAATGTGCCTTTGAAATCCACGAGCTTCGGTTGCGGATGGAGCGGGAGCTGGCCAAGGAGGAAGAGGGTGATTATAATCTCAAAGTGGGTTGCGGGGGGCTGGTGGATATCGAGTTTGTGGTTCAGTATCTACAGCTTCGTTATGGACGGGAGAAGCCGGAGGTGCGCAGCCCTCATACCCTGACGGCGTTACGGCAGCTGGCGAGTCACGAGGCGCTTCCTTCTGAGCGGGCCGAGCTTTTCGAGGAGGCCTACCTCTTTTACCGCGCGATCGAAACTGAGATGCGTGGAATGAAAGAGCGGGCGACGGAATTATTCCCGTCCGCTGGCAAAGCAGGAGAAAGGATAGCAGAGGTTGTTGGAGTGGCCGATTACGCCTCGCTACGAAAAAAATATGAGACTTTCAGACAGAAAGTGCGTCAACACTATTTAGAGACTCTAGAGATCAAACCATGACAGTACCCATCTACCATAAAATGCTTCAAAAACAGCGGGAGCTGGAACGGTGGGCCCAGAAACGTTTTGGGGACGTGAAGTTGCCCATCTACAGTTCCGTGGACCTTCGGGTGACCGACTATAAGGTATCTGTGGTCGATACCAATCTCTTCCCCTCCGGCTTTAACAATCTATGCGCCACTTTTTCTAGCCAGGCAGCCAGGGTGTTTCAGCGGACCCTGACCTCCTATGGGACGGCCCCTCTAAAAATTCTGATTATTCCGGAAGCACACACTCGCAATCTTTATTATTGGTCGAATATTGAAGCGCTCCTGAAAATCTTAAAGGAGGCGGGCCATGAGCCGATCGTTGGCCGCTCAACAGAATTGGGGGTGGATCTACCGGCCCAGATTGACATTTCACCGGATACTTCATTGCCTCTTTCAGCACTCACTCGTTATGGAAATCGAATCGAAACAGAGCGCGGTCCTCCCGATCTGATCTTACTCAACAACGATCTCAGTCAAGGTTTTCCCGAATTGTTGACTGGAATTCGCCAGCCAGTCATTCCTTCAGCTCTGCTGGGTTGGTATCATCGCTCCAAATCTCATCACTTCCGGATCTATCAAAGTTTGATCGATGAAGTGGCCAAGATATTGGCAGTGGATCCTTGGTTGTTGTCGCCATTGATGGCAACTACCCGTGATGTTCGCATGCATGAAGAAGAGTCGCGGAAGCGTTTGGGCCACGTGGTTGATGAATTGATTGTGCGTATTGAAAAAAAATACCGTGAGCATGGAATTAATTCAGAACCGTATGTTTTCATTAAAGACGATGCAGGAACTTATGGAATGGGCATTACTCACGTTATTTCAGGGCAGCAGGTCTTAGAACTCAATCGTCGCACTCGCAATAAAATGGTCGCCGGAAAAAAAGAGGGCGAAGTGACCGATTTTCTTCTCCAGGAAGGGCTACCGACGAACCAAACTCATGAAGGGCGTCCCATTGAACCAGTTTTTTATCTGATTGGGGGAGAACCGGTGGGGCATTTCTTTCGGATTCATGACAAAAAAACGGAACGCGATAATCTTAATGCCCGTGGCATGAGCTTTGATTGTCTTTGTTCCCATAAATTAGAAGCCGAGGGGAAGGTGACTCACATTGATTGCAATACGACAGAGACCTTAAGAGTGGTTGGGGGATGGCTGGCTAAGATTGCGACCTATGCCGCCAGTATCGAACTTAAAGAACTTGAAAAATCTGCCGAGGCCTCCGGCGCTTATTCGGCGTAGGAACGTTCCATACGTTCCTGCTCTTCTTTGCATTGTATGCAAAGATCCGTGACTGGCCGAGCCTCCAAGCGTTTCACCTCGATCAGCTCGTCACAATCCTCACACAGACCGTACTCGCCCCCCTCAATCTTTTCGAGGGCCTTATCAATTTTGCGGAGTAGCACCCGTTCCCGATCTCGCAGGCGGAGGTTCATCGACTGATCCGATTCGGTCGTTGCAAGGTCGACTTCGTCCGGAAGGTCTTCCCGGGAAAAGCCAATTCCCTGTTCGCGCGTTTCGGCCACCAATTCTTTGATTTGGTCGCGCCGCTCCTCCAGGATTTTTTTGAAGCGGTTGAGATCTTTCTTGGCGAGTTTTTTTGCCATTGCGAAGGAGGGGGATGATGAAGAATCATCCTTTATTTGTCAAATTATTTTCCCCCACTCCAGGGTGGACGCAGTGCGCCAAACGTCCTAACCTCCCTGATCTGCATGAAAATTCTAGTGACAGGATCGACGGGCCTAGTGGGGGTCAACTTGGTGCGGCGCTTGGTGGAGGAGGGGCACGATGTCAGGATTCTGGTGCGTGGCAAGAGCAACGTGAGCCCCTTTGACGGTTTTTCGCTCGAGAAGAGAGTGGGGGATATTACCGATGCAGCTAGCGTGCAGGAAGCGGTCTACGGCTGTGAAGTGGTCTTTCATGTAGCCGGTTTCGTCAACACGAGCCCCTTTGTCAGTGAAAAATCCTGGCAGGTGAATGTAGAGGGAACAGAGAATGTCATTGCGGCCTGTTGTGAAAATAAAGTGCGTCGTCTCGTCCATACCAGTTCTATTGTAACGATTGGCTATGGGAGTCGCGAACAACCGGCGACCGAAAATTCAAGATGGAATTTTGAATTTCTCAAGGCCCCCTATTACGAGACAAAGCGTGCAGCCGAACAACGTGTTTTAGGGGCGACTCAAACAAAACAGCTCGATGCAGTTATCGTTAATCCCGGCTATATCTTGGGCCCGTGGGACATGAAGCCTTCCAGCGGAAAATTACTGATGATGGTGTCGAAAAAGAAAATTCCTATCTATCCGACGGGTGGAATTTCAGTGGTTCATGTCGATGATGTTGTGGAGGGTCATCTTCGTGCGCTGGAAAAGGGGAGGACAGGCGAGCGTTATATTTTGGCGGGGAATAATCTGACCTACCGCGAGCTCTTGACGTTGATGGCTGAAGAAGCGGGGGTTTCACCTCCCCGCATTCCATTTCATCCATTGATTGCCAAGCCAGCGGGCTGGATCGGAGATTTTTTTGGGCGTTTTTGGCCTCGCACTTTCAACGACGTCAACTCTTTGGGAGTAAAGATTGGTTCAACGGGCCACTATGTTAGTTCCCAAAAGGCGAAGCAGGAACTGGGTTACCAACCCAAAACGGCACGACAGGCGGTTGCGGATTCCTATCGTTGGTTCTGTGAACACAATTATCTTTAGAAGAATAGGTTCTTAGTGGATTCCGCCACCAAGGACTAGTTGCGTCGGATCAATACCCAAATCAAGAATCGCCTGTTGCCAGACCTGCTCTGGGTCGGTGCGAAGGACGTATTTTGCATTGGGTTCGGTCAGCAACCAGCCCCCTTGAGCCAATTCCATTTCTAACTGTCCGGCCGCCCAACCGGCGTAGCCCAACAACAGCCGAAGCGGCGGGGTCCCTGCTTTCAGGAGAGCCTGCAGTGATTCGGTGGTGTTGCTCAGAAAGAAGCCGGGAATGATCTCTTCCCGCTCTTCAATGGTTTCATTGGTATGGAGGATGCAACCACGCGCCGGTTCCACTGGCCCCCCACAGAATACTGGAAGGGGGGCCAGGGAATCCTGACACGGAAACTGTTGGCTTTTGGCAAAGGCCTGTAACGAGAGATCGGTCGGGTTGTTAATCACCAAACCGTATGTCCCGTCCTCCGAATGTTGCACAATCAACACAACGCTTCGCGCAAAATTCGGATCGCCAAGTTGCGGGACCGCAATCAAATATCGCGGTGCGAGTTTGTTCACTCGCTTTCGTTAGCGCTTTTTGCCGGTGATTGCATCCTTTGCCGCCTTGGCAACGCGGAATTTTACAACGCGCTTTGCCGGAATCTTAATCGTGGCACCCGTCTGCGGGTTACGTCCCATGCGTGCCTTCCGATTGACCAGAACTAGCTTGCCAAGACCAGGAATTGTAAAAGTATTTTTAGCTTCTTTGTAAGCCAGCTTTGCCATGCTCTCGAGGATTTCTCCCATGTCCTTTTTGGACAGGTCGTTTTTATCGGCGAGCCAGCTGATGATCTGAGCTTTCGTCATTGCCTTTGCCATTGTGTTTCTCTCCTTGTTTGAAAGGTTAGTGATTTTTTCTAAGGGGGTGATATTTACCAGGAATAGTAGGCCTTGTCGAAGATTTTCTTCTGCGCTATAGGAATTTTGTGTCGCGACGCGGAGGCAAATTTCAGTCGGTTGAGGAGATTTTGGCCCAACAGGGGAAGGGGGGCCGGAAAGGATCTCCCTTCACGATAATCCAGCTGGTCGAGATTTGGCCTGAGCTGGTAGGAGCCACCCTAGCAGCTCAGAGCTGCCCCAGCCAACTGCGGTACCGGACCCTCACGATTCATGTGCAATCTCCGGTGTGGGCCCAGGAGATGCAGCTCATGAGCGACCAGTTGCTCCACAATATCGCGGGCCGTTTTCCGAAGCTGGGCATCCAAAAAATCCGCTTTCACGTCGCCTAATCTATTTTGTGAATGACCAGCCCCGTTGGGAGCTTCGGGTAGAAATAGGTGGTTTTCGGGGGCATGAATTGGCCGGCACGGGCGATCGCCTCGACCTGTTCCAGAGGAGCGGGGTTGAGGAAAAATCCGACTTGAGCCGGTTCTGATTGTATTTGCTTGAAAAGCTCTTCTTCGGATTTCAGGTAGGCCACGCGTTCTAAGTTGTATTGATCCTCTTCCGGGAGTTTCAGCAGGCCTTCCATAATGCCCTTGTGAACAATAGCGGCATCCAGCGAACGAAGCGGTTCCGGCGTTTTTTGCAAGGCAGGGATTTGCCCCAAAGATTCTTGAGTTATGCGCAGTAGGTAGCGGTTGGAATCCCCTCGCAACAGCAAACCGAAGGTATGTGTTTGGGTGCTGGCTTCCTGCACTGCACGAGTCCATTCCGAAATTTTTCCCGTAAAGGTTTTAATTTCAAAGTGTGTCGCGATTTTTTCCAGTAAAGCGGGTCCGGAAAAATTGGGGATATTTTTGAGTAAGCGATGTGTCGGTAAGACCAAGAGGCCTGGATCATCCATGGCTTCGCAAAACATGAGGACGTAACCAGCCCCTTCCTGCTCCTTGCTATATGTGAGAGCCGTTTCATAGCGGTGGTGTCCGTCGGCGATGACAAAACTTTTTCCCTCCAGGGCGGCCGTTAAGGTAGCAATCCAGTCGGTATCGGTGATGGCCCACAGTCGGTGCGTTTGTCCCCCTTCATCTTGACAGGTGAGGAGGGGTTCGCCGGTTGTTCCTTTTGCAAAAAGCTCTTTGGCCTGGCCCGATGGATCATGAAGCAGGCCGAAGATCGGACTTAAGTGCGCCTGCGTTGCCTTCATGAGGGCTAGACGGTCTTTTTTGGGTCCCGGCAGTGTTCTTTCGTGTGGGTAGACAGTTCCTTTACCAAAGGGTTCGAGGCGACGGAGTAAGTAGGCTCCCCGGCGGGTGTGGGGGGTGCCGTCGGGAGCCGTAAATTCCTGTTCATAGAGATAGATGGCCGGAATAGTATCGCGTTTCAAAATCTCTTGCTGGATCCACCCCTGAAAGTCTTGACCCACCTGTTCGTAATGATCCTGCGTTCCGGAAAAATCGGTGCCACGTCGTAGATCAAGTCGGACGATGTTGTACGGGTTCTTATTGTAGAGCGCTTCTTGTTGTGTCGGGGAGATGACGTCGTAGGGAGGGGCGATTACATCGGTGAGTGCGGAGATTTTCTGAGCATTGTAGCGAAGGGCCTGAAAGGGAAGAATCACCGGTGGAGTCATGAATCGTCTTCCTCCCCTTCGATTAGCGAAAAAATATCTTCGGCTTGGATATCTCCTTCACGAATGATGACTAATTTTTCTTCGCTGACATCAACGACCGTCGACCCACGACTCGGGATTAATTCTCCGCCATCGATAATCAAATCAATTTTTTCACTAAAGTAGTTTTTCAAATGTTTCACGTCAAAAGAGGGGGGGAACCCAGAGGGATTGGCACTGGTTGTCGTTAACGGTTTGCCTAGTTTTCGAGTCAGGGCGGCTGCGATCGGATGGGACGAAATGCGGATCCCAATCTTACCGGTATTGGTGGTTAGCGCCTTTGAAATGATCTCATTTGTTTTAAAGAGGATCGTTAAGGGTCCGGGCCAATAGCGCTCTATCAAAGGGTGAGCCAGCTCCGGTATGTCGGTCACCACCTCAGACAACATATCTCGATCGGTGACAATAACGGCAATGGGATTCCCATAATCGCGACGCTTCAAATCAAAGAGGCGCTTAATGGCATAGTCGTTGGTAACATCGACCCCGAGTCCGTAAAAGGTTTCAGTGGGGTAGGCGGCGATTGCCCCCTGGCGGATCGCTTGAACAGCTTTTTCGATTTGTTGTGGATCGGGTTTTTCGAGGTCGACCTTTAGAACTTCACTCATGAATCTTGCAGTTTCTGATTCTTGGCGGCAACGGAGTCGGCAAGTTTTTTCTTGTAAGATTCCAGTTCTTTTTTGAGTCGTTCATCGTGTGTTGCCAGTATTTGCACGGCCAGGAGTCCAGCGTTTTTGGCCCCTGACTTTCCAATGGCCATCGTGGCGACTGGGACCCCTCCCGGCATCTGGGCGGTTGCCAACAGAGAATCGATTCCGTTTAAAGAGGAAGAATCGATTGGGACACCGATAACCGGCAGGGTGGTGTTGGCAGCGAGCACCCCGGCCAGATGGGCGGCATGCCCCGCTCCGGCGATCAGCACCTTGATGCCTCGGCCTTCCGCCTCTTCGGCGTAGCGTTGTGTTTCCTTTGGGGTTCGGTGGGCGCTCGTGATGATCATTTCATAAGGGACTTCGAAGCCAGCCAAGATCTTGGCCGCTTCTTCCATCACCGGTAGGTCGGAATCGCTTCCCATTGAGATGCCAATGAGTGGGTTTTTGGCGTGACTCATAATCCGATATCCTTTCGACAGTGCGCGCCGTCAAAATGAATTTTGGCGACGGCGGCATAGGCCTTGTCGTGGGCCGCCTTGAGGTCCTCTCCGAGAGCGGTGATCCCTAGCACACGGCCGCCGCTGGTGACAATCTGATTCCCTTCCTGCTTCGTGCCGGCATGAAAGGCAAAAACAGTGGGATCGGTAACGGTCTCCAGGCCGGCAATTGGCAAACCCTTTGGATAAGAACCGGGGTAGCCGGGGCTGGCGAGGACAACGCAGAGACAACTGCGGGGATCCCACTCCAGCGAGAGGGAACCAAGGGTTCCCTGTTCGGTCGCTTCCAAGACATCAATCAAATCGGTTTTGAGTCGCGGCAGAATGACTTGTGCCTCTGGATCTCCAAATCGAACATTGTACTCTAAGACAAAGGGGCCTCGGTCGGTGAGCATCAAGCCGACGTAGAGCAGGCCACGGAAGGGGGCTCCCCCTAACTTCATGCCATGGATCGTTGGCAGGACAATTTTAGAAAGGATTTTATCTTGGAGCTCCGGCGTGATTGTCGGTGTTGGGCTGTAGGTTCCCATTCCGCCGGTGTTCGGGCCCCGATTTCCATCAAAAATCGGCTTGTGGTCCTTGGCTGGTTCGAGTGGCAGGACATTGTCTCCGTCAGAAAAAACGAGGAAACTTGTTTCTACCCCTTCCAGGCAATCTTCGATGAGTACCCGTTCTCCCGCGGCGCCAAAGACCTTTTTGGTAAAGATCTGGTCGAGTGCCTCGGCTACTTCGGTCTCTTCATGACAGACAAAGACCCCCTTGCCGGCAGCCAGGCCATCCGCCTTGATCACGAGTGGCAGCCCTTTTTCTTGAGTGTAGTTTCGCGCTGAGCGGATGTCGGTAAAGACCTGAAAGTCGGCTGTCGGAATTTGGTGGGTGACCATGAACTCCTTGGAAAAAACCTTGGAGCCCTCTAGCTGAGCGGCCATCTGGGTCGGTCCAAAGACTTTCAGCCCCTTTGCGGCGAAACGGTCGACAATGCCGGCACACAAGGGGGCCTCCGGGCCGACGATCGTCCAATCGATCCCTTCTTGCACAGCTACCTTGAGTAAGCGGTCGATCTCTTCGGCACCGATTGGAAGACATTCTCCCAAGCGTGCGATTCCAGGGTTGCCCGGAGCAGCATACAGTTTTTTGACACGGGGGCTTTGAGTGAGCTTCCAGGCGAGGACATGTTCACGCCCGCCACCGCCGATAACCAGGACCTTCACGCCCTAGCAGCTATCGTGCACGATGGAAAAAGTCTACCCTATTTGTTGCGGATCCGACTGTGGGTGACCGTTTCGTCCCAGCTACTGCTCCAGCCATTGTAGTGGATTTTGTAGTGGCAACGATCGCCTTTAACCGGCACCTTTTTAACCGTCACCTTTAGGATCTTCGCGTCGTACCATTTTCCCTTCCACACTACGTCGACGTTCTGTCCCTTCCGGTATTTACATTCGGCCTGGACGACAGCCACGCTGGCCACGCTCATGACGAGCGCTAGGGCAAAGATTGAAATGATTTTTTTCATGATGGGGGGCAGGGTACCCTTTTTTATGGGTCAGGGCAAGGGGGGCTAGTGGAGGAAGTGACGGGTGTCGGTGAAAACTAGAGCGATCTTGTGTTCATCGGCGGCCGCAACCACCTCTTTGTCACGGACCGAGCCCCCGGGAGAGACGATCGCGGTAATCCCGAGCTTGGCCGCTTCGTCGATGTTATCGCGGAATGGAAAAAAGGCATCTGAGGCCATAACGGCCCCTTCGATGGGGTGCTGTGACTTCATTGCCGCGATTTTCGTGGCATCGATCCGGCTCATTTGGCCCGCCCCGACTCCAAGGGTGCGATCGGCGTGACCAAAAATAATTGCGTTTGATTTTACATGAGGGACGATGTGCCAGAGAAAATCGAGCGCTTTCCATTCTTTGTCGGTGGGGGACCGTTTAGTGGGGACCGTACATTGGCTGAGGTCGATTTTTTTCTGGTCGCGGTCTTGAACGAGTAGGCCACCGCTTAGTTTGCGGAGCATCCAAATCTCTCCGGCAAGGGGTTCATTCAGGGAAGGCAGTTTTAGGAGACGCAGGTTTTTCTTTTTTTGCAAAAGCCCTAATGCTTCTTTTTCAAAATCGGGGGCGATCACCGCTTCATAAAAATCCTTCTGAATCTTTTCAGCGGTTTTGCTGTCGACCGGACGATTCAGGCCAATGATCCCCCCAAAGGCGGAAAGGGAATCACAGGCCAGCGCTTTGTCAAAGGCTTCACTGAGAGAGTTCTCCGCGATTGCGACGCCGGCTGGGTTGTTGTGCTTGATGATGACACAGGCGGGTTGGCTGAATTCCTGTACCGTCGACAAAGCGGCATCCAGATCGAGAAAATTATTGTAGGACAGTTCTTTGCCGTGCAGTTGTTCGGCGTGGGCCAGTGAGGCGGCCTCCGGTTGTGGGTCACTGTAAACGGCGGCTCGTTGGTGGGGGTTTTCTCCATAGCGCAAGTCTTGTCGTTTTTGAAAAGTGAGGCGGAGTGTGTCTGGAAAAGGGGAATCTTCCGGCGCTGCTTGCCGTTCTAAGTAGTTTGTAATAGCAGCATCGTAGCGAGCCGTTAGGGCAAAGGCCTTGCGTGCCAACATTTGGCACGTTTTTTCCGCTAAAGA
>CAZXZM010000006.1:25367-27562 GCA_964645365.1 uncultured Pseudomonadota bacterium
ATGCTGGAATACCAGCACCTCCAGCTCTACATCTTTCCGCTAAAGATCCTTGAGATTTTCTCATTTCCTCGAGACAGGTGGCGTAATCGGTCGGATCGGTAATAATCGCGACATCGTGATGATTTTTGGCCGCGGCACGGACGAGCGTCGGTCCACCGATATCGATATTTTCAATCGCTTCGGCCAGTGAAACATTGGGTTGGGCCACTGTTTTTTCGAAGGCATAGAGATTAACGACCACTAGGTCGATCGGCAGGATCTCTTGCGCTTCGCACTGTTCTTGATGTTTGGAATTATCGCGGATCGCCAAGATTCCTCCGGCGATTTTAGGGTGCAGTGTCTTAACCCGTCCATCCAAGATTTCCGGGAAACCAGTCAGGTCGCTGACATCGCAGACCGGAATGTCATGGTCCCGTAAGAATTTGGCCGTTCCGCCAGAGGAAAAGATTTCCACATCGAGTTCCGTGAGTCCCCGGGCAAAGCTATCCAGCCCCTCTTTGTCGGTTACGGAAATCAGGGCTCTCTTGACGCTCGTCATCGCGCCGCCGAGGCCCCTAGGCCGAGCAGGGACTTAATGTCTTCATCCACAAAACGAACCCCTCCGCCAAAAAACCAATCGGTTGCTTGGTTGGGATTTAAAGGGTCGTCGATCCCCCCCATCACGAAAAAGTTTTTTGTCAGGTTGATAGTTCCCCATGCCTTCAGGTGTGGTCGGTTGGATCCTTGGGTACGAAAATCAAAGGCGGAAAAAGAGGCGGTAAAAAACTTTTGTGTCCAATCAAACCCAATCCCGGCGGATGATTCGATGATCCCTCCGCGTAGACGCAGGTTATGAAAACGGCGCGACATCTGGGCTGAAATGCGAAATTTATCTCGCTTTGTGACTTCCCGTTCTGTTGTTACCGTCGTTGTCGTTCCTCCGGTCGTGATGTCGGTCGTGGTAGCCTCTCGTGTGGAGGAGGGGTTGGGATCGGAGACGAATTCTAACAGAAAGGCGCTATCGGGACGGGTGCGCAGACCCACCTCGACGTAGTTTTTGAAGTCTTTACTATTACCAAGGTATTCCAGGTGATATCCCATTTCGAGCTGGAAGGAGGAAAATCCTCCGAGCGTGTCGTTTAAATTTTCTACAGCACGATTCAAGTTGTCGATGGTTGATTCATCATTGATCAGCCGTCCAATCGTTCCGCGCCCTTCATCGATCTTACGGGCGATACTTTCAATGTGTTCCATCGAACTTGTTAATTCACCGCGATTGTCGCGCACCATGATGGCGAGCTGTTCGGTCAGGGCCGCCAGGTTGACGACGACACGGTTTAAGTCTTCCCGATTCTGATTAGAAAAGTCTTTAAGATCGGTTGTAAAGGATTCGAGATTCGAAAAGATTTTACGGACCGGGGCCTTTTCTTCATCGGCAAAGATCGTATGTACCGAGTCGGCGATTGCATTCAGTTTATCCCCCAGCTGGGCGATATCCATAAAGGGGTTGGAAGCTTCAATAGTATCTCCTGATTCCAAATAACCTGCTTCAGGATTTCCTTGAATAAGATCGACGTAGGTCTGACCTAAAAAACCTTTAGTGCGGACCTGGGCGACGACATCTTTGGTCAGCTTGACCCCTTTGTGGATCGAGAGCTCTACCCGGGCTCGCCGATTGTCGACCAGCGCTCCTTCTCCCAGGGCCCCTACTTCGAGACCGGCGATCTCGATCGGCGTTTTAGGGCTTAGGCCTTGTGCGGAATCGAGCAAGGCGTAGACGGTGTAGGCCCCGCCTGAAAAAAGCCCCTTTTCGCTTACTTTCAGAGTGAGGTAGGCGGCGACCAAGAGCGCTAGCAAGACAAAGAGACCGACTTTAACTTCCATGGATAGTTTTGTTTTCACAATCCCTTACCTCAAAAAGCGTTGCACTATTTCATGGGGCGATTTTTTAAATTCTGCTGGAGTTCCGGTGGCGATGATCTTGCCCTCATAGAGCATCGCCACTTGATCGGCAACCTGGAAGGTCGCCTCAATATCATGACTAATAATAACGGTGGTCAGGTGGAGTCGCTTTTGCATGGCCAGAATCAGGTCATTGATGGAGTCACGAATCAAGGGATCGAGGCCAGTCGTTGGCTCATCGTACAAAATGATCTCGGGTTCTAACGCAATCGCCCGGGCGAGTCCAACCCTTTTTCTCATCCCTCCCGATAACT
>CAZXZM010000007.1:0-18676 GCA_964645365.1 uncultured Pseudomonadota bacterium
CCGGCGTCTATCTCGAATTGTCAAAAGACAAGCGAGGCGGCCGATGGTGGTGGTGTGGTCGGGTAAAGTCTACGGCTCCAGTGGCTTTGAAAAGATTGTTGCAATCAAGCTGCTCCATAAAGACAAGGTCCATCAAGAAATCTATCACCGTGCCCTGACCGACGAAGCATTGTTGCAAGTTCAGCTGAAACACCCCAACATTGTTGACGTTTACGATCTCAATATTGCCGGCGAAAATCCCTATTTGGTTATGGAGTATGTCGAGGGAATCGAACTGTGGGACTTGTTGCGACGCCTCACTAAACCCTTGGCGATCTATATCGTCTATGAAATTTCAAAGGCGCTTTCCTACGCCCATGGACGGGCCAGTCCAGAGACAGGAAGACCTCTCCAGATTGTTCATCGCGATGTTTCCCCTTCCAATATCCTCCTTTCCAAGGAAGGGGAGGTGAAGCTTTCTGATTTTGGAATTGCCAAATCAATTCTTCAGACACAGGTGACGCAGGTGGGCCAGATCAAAGGAAAATTTCGTTACATGAGTCCCGAGCAGGCTCGGGGAGAGCCACTCGATTACCGTTCCGATATCTTTTCGCTCGGCCTCGTTTTTTACGAGTGCCTGTTTGGTCAAAAGGCCTACCGTGGCGATACTGATACAGAAATTCTCCGTCAGGCCCAAGAAGGTCAGTTAGTTTATCCGGAAGGAATGGCTCCAGCACTCAAGAAAATTTTCGAACGACTTTGTGCTTCCCAGCCGGGGAATCGCTACACCGACCTGGCTGATTTTCGACAGGACCTCAAGGAATGGGCCGCGACCGGGGAAGGGATGGCGACCGCCGAAGAGCTTAAGCCATTCCTGGCAGAGCTCTCGTCAGAATCGCTACAAAATTCAATTGCCGCTAAACACCAGGCGCAAGCCTGGAAACCACAGGCTTCTTCGGAGATATTGGACCAGTCGGGGCGCATTCAAACGCTAGCGATTTCAATGCAGCCCCCGCGTCGACGCCGTTGGCAACCTTGGGCCTTGGTTTCTATCGGCCTTCTTGCCGTGCCTGCTTATTTTCTGGCTCAGAAGTTTTCGCTGCAACCGCAACCAATACCGGAAGAAGTTCCGGTGAGCATTGCCGTTCCGGAGCGATCGGAGAAAAAGTTACCGTTGAATTTAACGGCCCATTTTAATGCAGTTCCTTATGCGGAGGTCTCGATTCCGGGACAGTTTACGAGACTCGAAACGCCGATCCAGAAGAAATCTTTACCGCTGGCAAAATACAGAGTGACCTTCTATCATCCCCCGACCGGACGTCGGGTGCAGACTGCCTTGAATGGTGTTCAAGGCGGGTCATTTTCCTGTACGGCCGATATGGCGGTTGCCGATCACGAGAAAAACCCATCGGCCACCTGCCGGCGGCGGTAAAGACTGTTCTTAGGCGCTACGATAGAGCGGGAAGTTTCCTGCCAGCTCGGTCACTTCAGCGAGCAGCCGTCGTTTCCGTTCTTCATCGGCTGGATACATCAGGACTTCATCAATCCAGCCGGCAATCCGGCGAATCTCTTCTTGTCCCATGCCGCGTGTCGTGAGTGCCGGTGTTCCAATACGCAGGCCACTCGTTTTGAAAGGGCTGCGCGTTTCACCAGGAACGGTATTGGCATTGACGGTAATTCCAATTTCACCGAGCAATCTTTCCGCGTCTTTACCGGTCATTTCTGGAAGCCGGGTTCTTAAGTCAACCAAGATTAAATGGTTGTCGGTTCCGTCGGTGACCACATGATAGCCAGCAGCCATCATTGTTTCGGCCAGTGTCTGCGCATTGGCAATTACTTCACCGGCGTAGATCTTGAAAGACTCTTGCAAAGCTTCACCAAAAGCAACCGCCTTAGCTGCGATCGCATGCATTAAGGGCCCCCCCTGGATTCCTGGCATAATGGTAGCGTCAATAATTTCACTCATCATGCGAGTTCGCGGTTTTTTCTTACCGACGGTGATGCCCCAGGGGTTCTCAAAGTTTTGGCCAAGCAGAATCATGCCGCCGCGCGGGCCGCGTAAGGTTTTGTGGGTTGTTGTTGAAACGACATGGGCATGAGGCAAGGGACTGCTGAGAAGGCCTGCGGCGATGAGTCCTGCCGGATGGGCCATGTCGACAAACAAAAAGGCGCCGACTTGATCGGCAATCTGACGGAAGGCCTCATAGTCGTAGTCGCGAGGATAGGCGGATGCCCCAACCACAATCATTGCTGGCTGATGTTCGCGAGCCAGGTCCTCAACTTGATTCATATCAATAAGACCCGTTTCCGGATTCACTCCGTATTGTTTTGAGTCGTAGAGCTTTCCTGAAAAGCTAACCGGATATCCGTGGGTCAGGTGTCCCCCGGCAGAAAGGGCCATTCCAATAATGCGGTCCCCCGGCTTGAGAAAAGACATATAGACACCCATGTTTGCTGTCGAACCGGAATGGGGCTGTACATTGGCATGTTCGGCACCAAAAAGTTCTTTGGCTCGATCGCGCGCTAGATCTTCTGCTTTATCGACTTCCTCACAGCCGCCGTAATAGCGTTTGCCGGGATAACCTTCGGCATATTTATTTTGGGCCGTTGAACCGAGGGCCGCCAGAACAGCTCCCGAAGGAAAATTTTCAGAGGCAATCATTTCCAGTCCGTCTTCTTCACGGACTGTTTCTCCCTGGAGGGCCGCATGGACTGCTGGATCGGCTTCTGCGAGGACGTCGAGGCCCACCTGGATCGGCTGAACCCAAGCGTTACCGGTCGCCAGCGCCCAGAACATAGAAGTGCCCGCTAAAGCGGGGGCAAGCGAAGTGACAGATGAAAGTGTGACAGCAGGAAGCATACCCAACCCCTTTCTAGAAATGATTAAGACCCGAGCACTCCTCGCCTTGCGCTAAAATTAGTTGCTATGTTTTTGTGGATAGCCCATGAAATGGGACCGATGCCCAACGCGCCAGCCCTCAAACGTCATCTCGGCCTGACAACGCTTACCTTCTATGGAGTGGGGGTCATTGTCGGGGCCGGGATCTATGTCCTGATCGGGAAGATTGCCGGAATTGCCGGCAATGCCGTTTGGTTGGTCTTTGTGGCCTCCGCCGTGGTGGCCCTGCCGACGGGGCTTTCGTATGCGGAACTAGCCAGCCGTTACCCGAAGTCGGCGGGAGAGGCGGTCTATGCCGACCGCGCCTTTGGGAGGGGTTCCGTTTCTTTTCTGGTTGGTTTTTTGATTTTGGCCAGCGGGATTGCTTCGACCGCCGCGGTTTCACACGGTTTTGCCTATTACCTGGGTGAGTTTGTGACCCTTTCCCGCGTGGGAGTGATCACCTTCTTCTTATTGGCCCTGACCGTTCTTAATTATCGCGGTATCCAAGAATCGACTTGGGTCAATATAATCTGCACAACCGTTTCAGTTGGTGCGCTTGTAGTGCTGGTGATTCTTGGAATCCCGCAGTGGGGAGGGGTCGACTATCTCGAGATCGGCCTGCCGGGGGGAACTCCTACCGGTTCACTCACGCTGGTTTTGAGTGGGGCGGCCTTGGCCTTCTTTGCCTATCTTGGTTTTGAAGATATTTGCAATGTAGCCGAGGAAGTGCGTCAACCGAAGAAGACGATCCCGCGCGCGATTCTCTTGTCGGTTCTCATTACGTCGCTGCTTTATGTTGGGGTTGGCCTGACCGTTGTTTCGGCCGTTCCAGCGGCCGATCTTGCCGCTTCGGATGTTCCCTTGGCCCTGGTCGCCCAAAAACTCTTGCCCGCTCTTTCAACACGCTGGATAAGCTTCGTGGCTTTATTTGCCATCTTCAACACCGGTCTTTTGAACATGATTATGGCCTCACGTATTCTCTACGGGATGGGGCGTGCAGGCTGGATTCCCAGTTATTTTGGAAAGGTTCATCCTAAGCGGCAGACGCCAGTCTTGGGAGTCATCATTGCTTTTTTGCTTGCCTGGGTTTTAGCAGTTACCGGGTTTTTAAAAGTTTTGGCAGAGGCAACCAACACGATTATTCTTTCGGCCTTCTTTTTTGTGAATCTTTCTTTGTTGGTTGTTAAATTACGCAAACGGCCAGCCGATGATAATACGCAAGATCATTTTCAGGTTCCGCTCTTCGTCCCAATCTTAGGGATTGCGATTACGGCCTATCTGGTGTCGCAGTTCTCAGCCGGGGCGTATCTTCGATCATTAGGACTCGTAGCGGTGGGAGGATTGCTCTATGCAGTTCACTCGCTCAAGAAGCAATAAACAGAGGGTGGCGCGGTGATGCCTTTCGTGGTTCGACAGGCTCACCACGAACGGGCAATAAACCGATCGCCCTGAACTTGTCGAAGGGCGCCGCGACAGGACCCGCCGTTCCAGTTTCCTTACAGTAGTGGTGTAATCGTCGCAAAGAGCGGAGCGAGCACCAGACTCACAACACTCATCAGCTTAATCAGAATATTCATCGAAGGTCCGCTCGTATCCTTAAAAGGATCACCAACGGTATCCCCGACGACTGCCGCTTTGTGCGGATCGGAACCCTTTCCGCCGTGGGCTCCCGCTTCAATGTATTTCTTTGCATTGTCCCAAGCCCCGCCAGCATTCGCCATGAAAAGGGCAAGCAGGACTCCGGAAACAGTCGCACCGGCAAGCAGCCCACCGACCGCTTCTTTGCCCAGGAAGACGCCGACCAAAATCGGTCCCAAGATAGCACTCACTCCCGGTAGGATCATTTCTTTGAGCGCGGCACTGGTGGAGATATCGATACAACGATCTACATCCGGTTTGGCCTTTCCTTCCATCAGACCGGTAATTTCGCGGAACTGACGACGGACTTCTTCCACCATACTGTGTGCGGCACGGCCGACCGAATCCATCGTAAGGGCAGCAATCAGGAAGGGGAGACACCCACCGATCATCAGGCCAATGACGACGCGCGGTTCAATTAGGTTGATACCCCCCTCGGTCAGACCAACAGCGGAGGCATACGCCGAAAAGAGAGCGAGTGCGGTGAGGGCGGCTGAACCAATTGCGAAACCCTTTCCGATCGCAGCAGTCGTGTTCCCGAGGGCATCCAGACCATCCGTAATCTTACGGGTTTCCGGTCCCAGTTCTGCCATCTCGGAAATTCCACCGGCATTGTCGGCGATCGGACCATAGGCATCGACTGACATCGTGACACCGACGGTTGCCAACATTCCGACGGCGGAAATTGCAATTCCGTAGAGCCCTGCAAAAGCATAGCCGAGATAGATGGCAGCGCAGATAATTAAAATCGGGATGACGCAAGATTTCATACCGATCGCGATACCAGCAATAATTGTTGTGGCCGGTCCGGTCTCGGTAGCCTTGGCGATGTCGCGGACCGGTTTGGCGGAGGTGTAGTATTCCGTGACGAGGCCAATCAGGGCTCCCGCGACCGAACCAGAAATGACGGCAACGACCGTACCGTTCGGAATCGCCATTGCATCGGCGATAAAATAAGAGACGATCAAAAATCCCACGAGGGGAGCCAACGGAACATAACGGATGGCTGCTTGCGGGCCTAGGGCTCGCAGGAGCTTCATCGAAAAGACCCCTAAAATAGAAGCGATCAGCCCCACCATCACCAAGAGGAGGGGATAGGCCATAAACTCCATTCGGTGGGTGGCGTAAGCGGCACCGGTGGCGGCAATCGCAATGGCGGCAATCACTGAACCGACATATGATTCAAAGATATCGGCCCCCATTCCGGCGATGTCTCCGACGTTGTCTCCGACATTGTCGGCAATCGTTGCTGGATTTCGTGGGTCATCTTCTGGGATACCCGCTTCCACTTTACCAACGAGATCAGCGCCGACGTCAGCCGCTTTAGTGTAGATTCCTCCACCGACACGGGCAAACAGCGCAATCGAAGAGGCCCCCATTGCAAAGCCATTGATTTCGGCGGCCTGGATCAGGCCACTCTTATAAAGGAGGAAGGCGACGCCGAGTCCGATCAGACCAAGGGAGGCGACCGACAGTCCCATCACGGCCCCACCATTAAAGGCGACATGTAGGGCTGCGGAGGTTCCTTCGGAGTTAGCGGCCGCAGCGGTTCGAACGTTGGCTCGCGTGGCCGATACCATTCCAAAAAAGCCGGCCAGCATCGAAAAGATTGCCCCGCAGATAAAGGCGTATGAAGTATTCGGACTAATATAGAGGCGGAGTAAAACCGCGACTAAAACGATGAAAAGAGCCAAGATTCGGTATTCCCGTTTCAGGAAGACCATGGATCCCATGTGGATCTGTTCGGAAATTTCCCGCATCCGTTCGTTGCCGTCGCTGTGACGCTTTAAAAAGATATAAATGAGACCGGCCGAAACGAGTCCAACAATTCCGATCAGTGGGGCCCAGGTGATAGCATTTTCCATGTCTGACTCCTTACAAAGGTAATGATTAAAGATTTAGGACGATAGTTTGTCGCAGGATTCTGGCGATTGACCCGTTTTAAAATTATCGCATGACAGCCCTTTAAAATCAGCCAGGCAGGTTCCGAGCTGTTCCTTGTCGAGTCGCAGATCTTTCCATTGGGGATCTTGGGTCAAGAGGGCGCGGATGCGATTTTTGCAATCCTCTCCATCGGTAAAGGCCTGGATGCCACAATCCTCATATTTCTGGCAGAGGAGGGCGACATAGTCCTCGGTCATCTGTTCACCGGTCACCATATTTTCCGGGACCTCCGCTGCGGCTTTCTCCCCCTCTTCTTTGGATGGTTTTGAACCGCTGCAAGCGGCCAGGCTGGCCAGCAGGACGACACCGATCAAGACTTGAAAATACTTCATGAGACTACCCCCCTTTGCTTTTCGGATGAATGACACCGCCCCCTCCTAGCAAATGAGCAAAGCCAAAGTCACCCCAAAAAAAATAGCAACCTTTCACTGGGGGGGCCGAAGAGGTTTCGAAGGGTGTTCTAGAGGTGTATTTTTCTCTCGCACAATCATCGCTCGCATTTAATTCCGCCGCCTTTGCTGCGACGCTGACGGGGTCTGACGACGTCCTGGCGCAGCTCGGTCAGGCCAGTGATATCCTCCGCGAATTGGCCGAAAGCCCTCGGCGGGCCAACGCCCTTGTCGAGGCAATCTATCCCTTAATTGATTTTTCCCACACCTGGGAAGATGCGGAGGAATTTCGTCGCCTAGCGGCGACCTTTCCCGATCGCGATGATCCAGAACAAATCCTGGCCATCGACCGGATGGAGGAACTCCTTGGGTCGATGCATCGGACCCTTAGCGACCTTCCGCCAGATAGCTATTCGGAACTGGAGGTTTCTAGAACCGATGATCTTCCCCGCGCCGCCCCCATCTTGTTTGATGAAAACCCGGTCGTTTCTGATGTCGGTACCGAAACACTCATCGGAAACCTACAGACTCTCGGAGCGACCCAAGTCTTTACCGATGTCTTTATCTGGAACCATGCCCTCGCTGCCTCTCGTCTCATTGAGGGGATCCGGACCTTTTCGTCACGGGCCACTGGAGACTCGGAGGCCCTCGGTATTATCACCACCTTGAGCGATGATGATGTCAAGGTGGGGTACCGTCAGACCGCGAATCAATCGATTCGCATTGAAGGGGAGACGGCCAAAGAGACCTATCTGGATCTCGATAAATTTCGGAATGCACTCCGTGAAGCCAAAGAAATGGTTGAACGAACCCGCGGTTCGGACGGTCAACTCGCCGTTGCGGTCGGTTGGGGACACCTCGCCGAAAATTCATTGTCGCGAACGATTGCTGAAGAAGAAGGGGTGATCTTTATCGGTCCACCGGCAGGCGCCATCGAAGAGCTGGGGGACAAGGCCCAGGCAAAGCGGATTGCCAAGCGAGCCGGGGTACCGATGATTCGGGGGAGTGAAGGGATCCTCAAGAGTATTGAGGAGGCGCGCCGCACCGCCGGTGCCATCGGTTACCCGATTGCTTTGAAAGCTAAGGCGGGTGGAGGGGGACGTGGAATTCGTCGCATTGACCGACCTGAAGACCTTGATCAAGCCTTCGAAGAGGCCTCACGAGAAGCGCAGCTTTCGTTTAATGATTCCGGTCTGTTGATGGAGCAGTGGCTGAGTGGTGTGCGCCACATTGAAATTCAAGTCCTAGCCGACCAACACGGTGATTGCTTTGCTCTAGGTGCACGCGATTGTACCGCTCAAAGACGCCATCAAAAAGTGGTGGAGAGTGGGGCACATGAAACGGTTCCGCTCAAGATTCGAACGCAGATGCTTAAAGATGCCGTTCGTTTGGCCCAAGAAGCGGGTTATCAAAACGCCGGAACGGTTGAATTTCTCTACGATCCCAATCGAAAAAAGTATTTCTTTATGGAGATGAACACCCGTCTCCAGGTCGAACATCCGGTGACCGAAGAGGAAAATGAAATCGATCTCGTTGCCCTGCAGCTGGCCGTTGCGATGGGAGTTCGTTTGGAAGACATTTTTACTCCCGCTCAACGTCATCACTTTATGACGGAAGATCCGGAAGGTTTTACGCTGGCAGTACGCGTTATTGCCGAAGACGGTTGGACCGGGACCGGTTCCACCGGAGTAATCGAAGAGTTGACCCTGCCGCAGGATGTGCCAGGGCTCCGTCAGTACTTCAGTGTGAAGGCAGGATCCGATGTGCGGGGTCGTGCCGATCCACAGATTGGCCACCTCTTCATTAAGGCCCGCACCCGCCGTCAGGCGATCAACCGAATGCTCCGGGCGCTCGGCCAACTTCAGGTCCAGGGGATTCAGACCAATGTCGACTTTCTCATCAAGCTTCTCCAATCACCGGAGTTTCAGGCCAATCGATTTCATACCCGTTTCCTCGAAGAGGAATTTATTCCACGCCATCAAGCCGAAATAGAGCGTCCTCCTCATGTCGATGTTGCCTTGGTGGCCATGGCGATCCGTCAATACGACCTCAAGGTGAAAGATCTAGAGTCCGAGTTTAATGCCGCCTTGACAGAAGAACGTCCGCCGCCAGAGGCCTCTCTCGCCCAATTTGTCGAATTGCAATATGATGGCAACCGCTACCTTTTCGGTGTCAGTAGTGATCTGGCCGGAAACTATGTCATTCAGTCTGGGAAAGAGCAGTTGCAGGCCCAATTGCTCGATCGTCCCGGTACCGACTGGCAGCTTCGGCTTGGCGATACCCTTTATACGGTGACCTACACGAGTGCCGATGAGGTGCGGATCAACCAAGGGCGGAAGGTCAGTTTTTCTCCCTATGACCCGACCCGTTACCGGGCGGTGATGGATGGAAAGATTGTGGCGGTCAATGTTGAAGAAGGGGATGAGGTTCAAAAAGGAGATCCGCTCTACGTCCTCGAAGCGATGAAGATGGAAAACACAGTGACGGCCGATTACGATGGAGTGGTCGGTCCGGTCCATGTTGCGGTGGGCGCTTTGCTCAAGAAGGATAAGCTTGCTGTCGAATTTGTACCAGAAGGATATGTCGAAGAAAAGGGGGAGCTTCTCGAACTTCCCAAGCCGACGGGGCGGCTTCTCCCTTTTGATGAGATGGCCGAGCGTCTTTTTTCAGGACAGCCTGTCCTACCGGAGGATGCTCGTGCGGGACTCGTTAGTTTTCGAGAGAACTGCTTTGAGCATTCCAGGGTCGGGACGTATGTCGAGGTGACGCTCGATCAGATCGAGGCCTTTTGGAAGCGGGAGAGTCAGTATGGTCGCAATATGGAGGCCCGGGTGGCGGACCCCAATGGGGCTTGGCGTTACCATCTGTCACGACACAACTTGACCGACCAGATTGCCTTCATCCGGGAGATTCTCCATTCTTACCGCCAGGTCGATTTCATGGCCTTGGAGCACAAGTTGCGTGGGCGCTTTGAACGCGTCCTTGAGGGCTTGAGCGAGGTGGCCAATCCGCACAGTGCCTATGCTCCGATTTTGCTTGAGGCCCGTCGACTTCGAGACCTGCTCCGTCCGAAGCAAGAACTTGAGATTCATACGGGTCTCGCCCTGATCGATGGAATGGAAGAGGGCCCAGATCGGGATGCGGCCTTTCAGACATTTGTCGAACATGTTGGTTCGGTGGTGTCCCACGTGATTCCGCTGCTTGATGAACGTGACGAGAAGATTCGCGATCTAGCGGGACGTCTGATGTTGGAGCGGACCTATCGTAACTTCCAGCTCAGGAAGGCCCAATTTACGGGAGACAGAAATCTATTAGAATTCCACTTTATGGATCTCCATGAGGAGGTCGATCGCCATGGGATCGGTTTTGTTTTTTCACCGCAGGGAAAGATTGGTGATGCCGATTTTCTCGATCCGCTTGATGAGCTTATCGGGCATGCGCACGTTCACCTGCAAGGACTTCGTCCCTGTGCCGAATCGCCGACAGACGATACCCCGCGTAATGGGGAAAACCCTTTAGAGCGAGATGTCATCGAAGGAGTTGTGCGCTTCCCTGCTGGTACGAGCCGAGAAGCGGCTGCGGCTATGACGACTCGTATTTCTGCCGTTCTCGATCGACGACTGACGGAACAGCAACCCAAACGAGTGACTTTGACGATTACCGCCCCGGAGTGGGACTACCCACTCTTTCAAACCTTCCGTCCCGATGACGAAGGGGCCTGGGCCCTCGACAAAACGACGCAAGATTTTCACCCCCTCGATTCGGAGCTCTTAGAACTGGGCCGCTTTGAGGTCTTTGATCTAGAGCGGCTCCCCTCGACCGATCGACACATCCACATCTTTCAGGCCACCGCCAAGGAGGAGGCAACCGATATTCGACTGTCGGTCCGGATGACAATTCCAGCAGCCCATCCCAAAGCGGGAGACGACGGATTGACGTTGCCTGAGGCGGAAGAGGCCTTTGGTCGTGCCCTCGATAATTTGACGCGCACGGTCTTGGAATCGGGACAGAAAAAGGCATCGCTCAATAATATCTTTCTCAATATCGAAACCCCCCTGGCGATCGATTATGAAGAGGCGGAAAGGGTGATCCGTAAACTCGCTACTCGTTACCTAGGTGAATTTTTTCTGGCCCAGCTCGATAAGGTGGAAGTGATCTTAAAGATTAAAGATGACAAAGACCCCAAGGGGTACAAGCGACTCAATGTGACGATTTCGAATCCAACCGGGACAAAACTGCGGATCCGACCGTTCGTCGTCGTCTATTCTCCTCCGTTACAACGGGAAGTGCAGATCCCCCTGTCGGTGTTCCGTCAGTACCGCGAGAGCTGGCAGACGATTCCGAAGGACCAAGTTCGCGAACTACGTTCCCACGAACCGATGACCCCAGTCGATCGCAAACGACTGAAGATGCGGGCATGGGATTGTCATTATGTCTATGATTACCCGCGGTGGTTGAGTGAAAACGTGCAGGATCTATGGGATGCGGCGGGCGAGACCATGCCGGAGGGGGCCGTCCAGATGCAAGAAATGGTTCTTAATGATTCCAATGAAGAAAAGAGTGGTTTGGTTCCGATTGGTCGTGAAGAGGGGCAGAACAGACTGGCGCTGGTCGTCTGGCAGGCGTCGATTCGACTCCCTGGAGAAGAAGAACCTTACAGCCTGATGCTCGGCTCTAACGACATGACGGTGATGAGTGGCTCGATGGACATGGCCGATGACCGTCTCTATACAGCGGCCGCCTATCATGCGATTGCAGAGGATATTCCCTTTGCCTTTTTCTTTGCCGGCTCTGGGGCCCGGATGATTCCAAACAGTAAGGTCGGTAGCCGGGCCAGCTATGACCCCGAAACAGGCGAGCTCTATTTAACCCCCGCAGATTATAAAGAACTGCAGGCGGAAGTTATTGCCGTGGAAGAAAAGGGACCGGATGGAAAGCGCTATCGTCTGACCGGGATTCGGGCGGTGAATCAGTCCTCTCTGTCTGGTTCCGGGATGATGATCGAGGCCTCGGCGGCTGTCTCTGAAGCGGTCCCGACGTTCGGGGTGGCTACCGGACCGATTGTTGTTGGGAAGCAGACCTACGCCTTTCGCTTGCTTGATGCGACGGTTCAAAATCAACACACGCCAGTCCTCTTGACTGGAAAGGGCCCGATCAATAGCGGTTTTGGCCGCGAGGCCTATACAGACGATGGACAGATCGGTGGACCAGAGGTCCATGCCGGTGCCGGAGTGTCCCATCAAGTGATTACGGATGAAACGGCGGCGATGCCACGCCTGCTAGAGTGGTTACGGTATCAGGCACGTCCGAGCCAAAGGCGGGAGAGAGATCCTATCGTGCGGCCTGCGGCACCCACCCTTTGGACACCGCGGGGAGAATTTCAGGATCGCGATATTTCAGTCCCCTTACTGACCGGAGTGGATGGAGGTGACCCCATTATCCGAATTGATGAACAAGGCCTTGTTCGACCCTACGATGCTCTTGCTCTTGCACTGACGATTTTCGATGAAGGGAGTGTTCGTGAAGCACAAGGAAAGCAAAAAATCATGCAACGCGAGATTCCGGGATATGCTCCGAATGTTCGGGTTGGTCGTGCAATCCATGGCGGCATCCCGACAGGTTTTATTTCTTTCGATGCGCGCAAAATGGAGATCACCCATCCGCAGGATCCAGCCCGTCCGCGCCTGGCGGACGATCGAGTGGCCCTCCGTGCCGGACGGATGTGGGATCAGTGGGGTGCCTACAAGACCGCTGATTGGATCCAGACCATCAACCGGGAAGGATTGCCGCTCGTTATTATGCCGAATATCCGTGGGTTTGCCGGAGACGCAACGGCCCTCTACGAAGATGTTGTCAAACATGGGGCGAATATCGTCCGGCACTTGAGGGGTTTTCGTCAGAAGGTGGTGATTTGGATGCCTCCTTATGCGGAACTACGGGGTGGGGCCTGGGTCGTGATCGATCCGTACATCAATCGGGATAAAATTACCTTTCTGGTCGACGAGCACGCTACGCTCGGTATCCTGGAGCCGGAGATGATGTTGCCACTGCCTAAGGTGAAGCGAGCGATTCGGGCCGAAGAAGGGGCACTTGGTGAAGATGTCGCTCGTCGCAAGTGGGTTCGTGTTCTGGAATTAGCCGATGCCCCTGAGGTTGCTGTGGAGCTGGGTGGTCTTGATGCAGTTGTTCCAACTTCGCAAGCTCGCCGCGCGATTTATGACGCACTCGTCGCCCCTTGATTTTACCCCTTAAAGCTCGCACACTCCCTTTTCATGATTGGAATTGATCTCGTCTCTTCGGAGCGCATAGCCTCTTTGTGGAAACGCCACGGCGATCGTTTCACTCGCCGCATTTTATCAAACCAGGAACAGACCGATTTCGAAGACGCTGTCGATTCAGTCGTCTTTTTGACGCGGGCCTGGGGGGTCAAAGAGGCGGTTTACAAGGCAATCTCGCAGCCGGGTATTGGATTCTATCCAGCCAAGATAACAGCGCAGTGCAGGCAGGGCAGGTGGCGCATCTTTCTAGATTCTCCGTATTGTCCTCTCACCAAAGATATTTATATTCAGATAGAAGATAACGGAGAAATGTACTGCGTACTTGTTTCGATGGCGGGTCCTGTCACGGCGAAGACCTTCCGTCAGCGGTACCCCGCAGCGGGGTGACCGGCCGAAAGGCATCACCGCGCCACCCGCCGCTCCGCTAAACTCTTTCTATGATAACGGCGCTCGCCATCCCATGTCCAACACAGAGCGTGACCAGGCCATATTTCTGATCCCGCTCTTCAAGTTCGTCGAGGATTGTTCCGAGCAGCATCGCTCCCGTCGCACCGAGGGGGTGTCCGAGCGCAATCGCACCGCCATTGACGTTGGTCTTGTCGAGTGAACCGCCGGTATCACGCGACCAGGCGAGTGGGACCGGGGCAAAGGCCTCGTTGACTTCGAAGAGGTTGATATCGGCTATCTTCAGGTCTGATTTGGCGAGGATTTTTTCGGTACAAGGAATCGGGCCAAGCAGCATGATGATTGGGTCGGAGCCGATCGCCTGGGTTGCGATCACCCTCGCTCGTGGCTTGAGTCCGTATTCATCGCAGGCCCTCTTGGAAGCAAACAGCACCGCAGCCGCCCCATCGACAATACCGGAAGAATTCCCTGCATGGATGACTCCATCTTCCTTGAAGACTGGTTGCAGACCAGCGAGTTTTTCTTTCGTCGTTCCCGGTCGCAGGTGCTCGTCTTTTGCGAGCTCAAAGGTATTGCCTTGTTCGTCTTTGGCGGCGATCGGGACGATTCCCTTTTTGAATTTTCCCTTGTCCCAGGCCTCAGCGGCTCGCCGTTGACTCTCCGCTGCAAATGCGTCCAGATCATCGCGGGTGAAGCCATATTTTTCGGCGATCATCTCGGCACTGATCCCTTGCGGGACCAAGTTGGGGTAGCGTTCAGCAAACTTGGAACCCGCCATATCAAAATTAATGTTCATCGGGACCCGCGTCATGTGTTCAACGCCGCCACCGATCATTAGTTCGGCCTGTCCTGCCATCACCGTATGAGCCGCCATATTGCAGGCGGTCAGTCCCGAGGCGCAGAAGCGATTGATCGTAAATCCAGGAACGCCTTCCGGAAAACCAGCGGCCAGAACCGCTTCTCGCCCAATGACATTGTCCTGCTCCTCTCGCTGGGAGACACATCCATAGATGACATCTTCGACGAGAGCGGGATCGAGACTATTCCGCTGGATGATTGCTTCGAGTGGAGCGGCGGCGACATCGATCGGGTGAGTAAAAGAGAGTGAACCTTTGCGCTTTCCACGGGGGGTGCGGCAGGCATCGACGATATAGGCTTCGGGCATGGTTTCCTCCTTGTTGGGAGTTATTCTCTATCTATTGGGGGAACGTTTTGTCCAGAACCAACATGGGGGAACGATCTCTATTCCAGACAACAACCCAGATTCCCATCCTTCCCAATAGTACTCTCTTTAGCCCCTCACCGTATCCCTCCTTACGGACCTAAATGCCTCCCGCGGCGACCATGCATGGACTTGCGGGAGCCGAACCTTCCGACCAAGAAAACGGTCGGCATTCACTCCCGCAAGTCTCATGAGGTACCCGCCGCTCCCGGCCGACGGTCCTACAGAAGGAATCCGGTCTCGGGGCTATTAAGACAACAGACCAGGTTTCCTTTGGCTCGTCTGTCATCCTGAGCGAAGCGAAGGATCTCTCATCTGATGGTGAGATTCTTCGGTCGTTTCACTCCATCAGAATGACAAATAGGAACAAGGCTTGTCCCCCAGAGGAAGTCTCCTTGGGTTCTGGGGGCACTAGGTCCTGAAGAAGGAACCGGTTGAGGGGTGGAGAGATGCTATTCAATGCCTGTGGATAACTCTGTGTATTGTAACGTATTGCCACGTATGGTCACATCAAAGGCCCGAAAAGAGGGGCCTTTTCCTGACCATACCCCCTCGAGTTATCCCCACTTTCTGTGGATAACCCCCCACCAGTGAATCGTCGCTCATTCGTTTGTGTTCATTTAAAAAGGGCGAAATGCGGATTGCCTAAACTTTGATCAGGTAACGTTCGAGGTGAGATAAAACGTCGGTTTCCTTTTCGGCCCCCTCCGTTTTTTTATAAAAGATATGTGTTTTCTTTTCTTTGTTTTCCTTGCGCACCGTTAAGATCCCCATCTCTTCGTAAGAGCGCAACGCATTCCGGATTGTAAAAGGGGAAAAAGATTCCTGTTGCATAAAATTATTGCGGATCAGTTGCAGGCGCGACTTTTGACGGAGCCGACGAACCAGCTCCTCCTGTTCCCATTCACGGGCCCGGAGCTGTGACAGGCTCTTGAGGATGGCCCAGTAAGCGGGAAAGGTGCTGGTCAGTAGGGCGCGGAATTCTTCCAGCCAGATCGATCGCATCCCTGGGCGATAGGTGCTTTCGAAGCCGGCCGTAATGGCTTCCTGTTTTTCAAAAAACTGGAGGACCGTTTGGATGTGTTCGGCTAGGGCACGCCGCCGACTAAAACTGAATTCATAGGCGAATAATTCTTTCAGAAAGCTCACCTCCGTTTCGATTTCTTCAAAGGTGACTGGAAACTTGGTGGCACTGAGCAGGATAGAGGCCACCGCAGCGGCCGAGATGAAAAAGTGAACTCCCGTATTTTTGTAATAATCAAGCACCTTCCGGCGATCCTCGGCGACGCGGTAGAAGGTCCCTTCTTCATCGACGTAACGTCGGATCATCCGTGCCCGGGTATATTTTTGCAGGGCCTGTCGGAGGGATTCGTCGGGGTGTTGTGCCACCAGGTCCGAGATGGGGGCCTTCTTGCGATGCAGATATTCTAGGTAATGGTTAAAGCGAGACTCGATTTCTTCGAGCGTGATGGCCGGCTTGGGATGGGCGAGCAAGGCCATGGCAGCAAGCGACGACGGCGTGACGACGGTGCTGCGATTGATAGAGTAGCAGAGCTGATTGGCAAAGCGGGGGATAAAATCGGCCCCGTCGATTGGTCCGCGCTCTTTTGAGAAATTGGACAGTGAAATCGGTTCATCGAAACGGAGATAAACTTTTCCGTATTGGCTGCGTAGGTATTTTCGGATCCGGAATAGATCCCAAAAACTCTCGCGCGATTTAACTGCCCCCTCTTGTTCCTCAACGTAATTCTTCTCTTCTAAGATCGACTCATAGACGAGTGACGTCGGAACAAACAAGACTTCTTCAATATCTCCTTCTTGATAGGCCTGGATCAGAAGCGACAAGATTCCCAGTCGCGCGGGGAGTAATTTGCCGGTACGGCTGCGGGTCCCTTCAATGAAAAATTCGATCAGCCCCTTTTCGGTCAGCAAGTAATGAAGGTAGGTATAGAGCGCTGCTTGATAGAGACGGTTTCCATCGAAGCGGCGTCGGATGTAGAAGGCGCCCGACTTGCGGAAAAAGCCTCCTAGCGGCCAAAAGTTCATGTTGTTGCCGGCGCAAACGTAGAGGAGCGGCAACCGGTGGGTGTAGAGAGTATAGGAAAGGAGCATGCCATCGATATGGGAGCGGTGGTTGGGGACAAAGACGATCGGATGTTTTCCCACATGTTTTTGCAAGCGGGCGAGCGCCGCCTCGTCGACCGAAATCCCCTCGTAGAGTTTGTTGAAAACCCACGATAAAAGGAGGTCCCAGAAGGGGGCGGTGAGATAATTGAGGTCGGAAACAATCTCTTTGAGATAGCCTTTTCCTTTCGCCAGTACCTCTTCCTGGGAGAAACCGGTTTCGCGCGCGAATTGGGCAGTGGCTTCCAGGAAGATTGGATCTTTTTGGAGTAATTCCACGACACGGCGTCGCGATTTTGGCGGCGAGACGGGAAAATTTTTAGTCTTGCTCTTGAGGTAGTTCTCAAGTCCGTGCCCCAATCGGCGACTGTAGAAGAGAAACCAGTCTAAAAAACGCCTAAAAAATAAGAGAATCCCCTTTGAATTCATATGGTTATTATACTAGTCCAGAAACAAGTAATTTGTCCAATGGAGTGAAGATGGAGGAAAAACCTCTCACTATTTTGTGTGGACCGACCGGAGTCGGTAAATCGGAGTTGGCGCTAGCACTGGCCGAAGCGATGGATGCGGAAATCGTTACAGTCGATGCCGGCCAGGTTTACAAGGGCTTTGACATTGGAACCGCCAAGCCAACGCTGCAAGAACGGGCTCGCATTCCCCATCATGGAATCGATCTGTGGGAGCCGGACCAGCGATCCGATGCCGTCCTGTGGGCGCGTATTGCCGATACTGCCATTGTTGCAATTCGCGCGCGCGGGCATCGGCCGTTGTTGGTGGGGGGGACCGGTTTCTATTTGCGGGCGTTGCTCTTCGGAGTCTTTGAGGGCCCCGATCCAGACCCGGAATTGCGTGAGCGGCTCCAGCGTGAACTCGAAGCAGAAGGAGGAGAGGCATTCCATCGACGCCTCCGAGAGGTTGACCCCAAGGCCGCCGCCAAGATTCATCCCAATGATCCGGTTCGCCTGTTACGGGCCCTGGAGGTCTTTGAACAAACCGGAACGCCGATTAGCAAGCATCAGGCGGCTCACCGTTTTGCCGAACCTCGCTATCATTATGTGAAACTCGGGCTCGACCGCGACCGTTCCTATCTTTATGAACGGATCAACCAACGGGTCGAACAGATGATCGAGCGGGGGTGGATCGATGAGGCCCGTGCCTTGCTGGAACGGTGGGGCCCGAAAGTTCCCCCCTTTCAGCTGATTGGTTACCGGGCGATCGCCAACCACTTGCAGGGAGAACTCCCTGAGTCAGAACTGATTCCGACGATCCAGCAGGCGACGCGAAACTATGCCAAGCGACAACTGACCTGGTTTCGGGGAGAGTCGGATCTGCAATGGTTGAAAGGAGAGGAGCCACTCCGCTCTCTCGTGGCTCGAGCTTGCTCAATGAGCGCTCCCCCAGCTTGACAAAAGGGAGTGTCCTGCTAGTATGCCGCCGCGATGCGCCTCCGGCGTGTTTTGTTAACAGAATCAGCTACTTAGGAGCTTTGATGGCCACCAGTACGATCCCGGAAGCGAACCGTCTGGGGCGGCAAGGGGACGAGAGAAACCTCTGGACGCGCCGTGATTTTTTTGGCTTTGCGGGATGGGGGGCCGTCTTGGGGGCCTTGGGTCTTAGCACACTTGCTTTCCTCCGTTTCATGTTTCCGCGAGTTCTCTTTGAGCCGTCCCCTATCGTCAAGGTTGGCAAGCCGGGGGACTATGCCGTGGGAGAGGTGAGCGAAAAGTATAAGGCGGAATACCGTGTCTGGGTTGAGCGGACCCCCGATCGTGTCATCGCGATCCTAGCGATTTGCACTCACCTCGGTTGTACTCCC
>CAZXZM010000007.1:18686-24515 GCA_964645365.1 uncultured Pseudomonadota bacterium
AAATGTCCCTGTCACGGGAGCGGCTTTACGAAGGCGGGGATCCATTTTGAGGGGCCTGCTCCTCGTCCACTCGAGCGACTCAAGATTTGGCTCAACGAAGAGGGGGAGCTGCTGGTGGATAAGAGCAAGAAGTTTCGGTGGGAGAAAGGGGAATGGGATCACCCAGAGTCGTATGTTGAATATTCCTAGAGTACACCAATGAATAAAATAGAACTCAAAGCCAAATTTGAAGAGCTCCGGAGACAAGTGATTGAATCGGATGTTTGGAAATCGATTTTTCGCCATGGCTACAAAGATAGCCCCCGCAACCGGATCTTGATGACCGCCTCGAATGTTTTTCTGCATTTGCATCCCTCCAAGGTACGGAAGCATGGGATCAAGATCAGTTATACTTGGTGCGCCGGTGGGCTCACTTTCCTTTTCTTTTTAGTCCTGACCGTAACGGGCGTGGTCTTGATGTTTTATTACCGTCCCGTTGCCGAATATGCCTATGTCGACATGAAATACCTTCAATTCGATGTCCCCTTTGGCATGTTGATGCGCAATATGCACCGTTGGGCGGCTCACCTGATGGTCATCATGGTGATGTTTCATATGTTTCGCGTTTTTCTGACCGGATCCTACAAGCCGCCGCGAGAGTTCAATTGGATCGTTGGGGTTATCTTGTTAGTGCTGACCTTTCTGCTCAGCTTTACCGGTTATTTGTTGCCGTGGGATCAGCTCTCGATCTGGGCGGTAACCGTCGGAACCAATATGGCGCGCGCCACACCGCTGATGGGCCATGAAGGGCCGTTGGCTGAGCAGATGCAAGCACTGACGGGCGTCATTACGCCGCGCTACGATGCTCGCTCGGTCCTGTTAGGGGGAACAATCGTCGGGGCGCCGACCCTGCTGCGATTTTATGTCCTTCATTGTATCTTTATTCCAATCGTTACTGCCGTCCTGATCATCGTCCACTTTTGGCGCGTTCGAAAAGATGGTGGGATTTCAGGGCCTCTTTAATGCCTGACGAAGAAAAAGCAGAACCGGCTCAGGAGGCAGCAGGGGTAAATACTCCAGCGGTACCGAAGGTTCCGGTTCCGCCGAAAATGCCTCCCGCGGCCGCCGGTTCCTCCGATAAAGTTCATACCTGGCCGATGTTGGTTCGCGTTGAGTTTGTTGTCGGTCTGGCGACGATGGTTCTTTTGATGGTCTGGTCGGTCTTTATCGACGCTCCCCTGGAAGAGCCGGCCAATCCGGGCAATACCCCCAACCCCTCCAAGGCCCCCTGGTATTTCCTCGGGTTGCAGGAGGCGCTCGTTTATTTTGACCCTTGGTTTGCCGGCGTTGTATTGCCGAGCTTGATTATCGTCGGACTGGTTGTCATTCCCTATGTCGATGTCAATCCAAAGGGGGTGGGTTATTACACCTTTCGTGACCGCCCCTTCGCAGTGAGTACCTTTTCATTCGGATTTATCGTGTTGTGGCTCATGCTGATCTTTGTCGGAACCTTTATGCGAGGCCCCGGCTGGAATTTCTTTGCCCCCTGGCAGGCCTGGGATCTGCATAAGGTGGTTGCACTGACCAATGTCGATCTCAACATGATGGCGGCCCGTTTGCTACGGTGGGATTGGTTGCGAAGCGATGTTGGGGGAGCGCTATTCGGGAGCGCCGTTATTGGGGGCTATTACAGTCTGGGAATCCTGTTTTATAAATGGAAGGTCAAAACCAGCGAAACGATTCAAAAGCTGGGAGTGCTTCGGTATGGAATTGTCGCCTTTCTCTTTCTTACCATGATGGCCCTTCCCATCAAGATGGTTCTGCGTTGGACGTTGAACATTAAGTACATTGTCAAATTCCCTTGGATTAATTTCAACATCTAACCCTCATAAACCGATGGCGAATACAGACAAACAGAACGATCCCCTAGAAAAAAAATCGTACAGCAAATGGTTCTTTATAATCAGCTCTTTGTTGATGCTGATTACTCTGTGGTCGATGGTAGACGAGGGAGTCGTGCGCCGTACCTGGAAGGGCTACCAACGGAAATTTAATCAACTTGAGCTGAAGCTCATGAAAGATGAGCTCTCCAAGGAAAAGGAAAAGATTCAGGCGACCGATGCAGAACGTGAAAAGGCCTACGCTGGACTCACTGTGGATCAGTTACCCGATGAACCAGAAAAACTTTCCAGGCGGATGGTCCGTCTCAAGTTAGAAAAGGCGCAGATTGGTCTTGCCCTGCCCGAATACAAAAAGGCCAAGGCCGAGCTGAAGCAGCGTCAGATTGAACTGACCGACATTAAAGAGGAGAAAGGTTTTGCGAAGGCCGATCAGGACGAGGTTTACTACGAATGGAAACATGCTCTCCACGCGGGAAAACCGCATCAAGAATGGGAGAAAAAATATTGGGAACTCGAGGAACGAATTAAGGTTTCCGGGGGTGAGGTCGAGAAGGCGGAGCAGCGTGTTGCCACAGTACAGCAGGTAGTCGACCGTTTTGAGGAAGAGGTTGAAAAGTGGGAGAAGGCGGAGAGCAATTATTTTGCTTCGCTTGATCCGATCAAGCGTCGCATCGAAGCGATTAAGGATCGTACCCTTGATATTCAACAAGTGGTGATCAAGGACCTTGGAATCCATCGTGAAGTAGAATGGGGAAAGGTCGATCGCTGCATGACCTGTCACGCGGCCGTTGACCGCGACGGTTTTGACGGATTTCCTCCCCCCTTTAAGACGCACCCAGCGCGTGACCTCCTCCTCAAAAAGCATCCCGTTTCCGAACTCGGCTGTACCACCTGTCACTGGGGCCAGGGTCGGGCCACTCAAATCAAGCACGCCCCCCTTGAAGAGGGGGACTTCGTTCACGGTTATGAACACCATTGGACTAAACCGTTATTGCGCGACGATTTTATGCAGTCCTCTTGCTTTAAGTGTCATCAACAACAGTGGAAACTAGACTATGCCCCAGTCGCCATTCAGGGAAAACGTCTCTTTATGGAGCTCGGTTGTATCGGTTGCCACAATATTAAGGGCTTTGAGGAGTTTCCGAAAGCGGGCCCCTCCTTAGAACGCGTTGGGAGTAAGGTTCGTCCCGAATGGATCGTCGACTGGATCAAGAATCCATCGAGCTACGATCCGAATACCAAGATGCCCAAGACACCCCTCGAAGAGGGAGATGCCGAAGTTATTGCCAGTTATCTTTTTCAGGTGTCGAAAGGGTATAAACTCCCGTTTGGCCCCTATCCCGGAAGTGGCGATGCCGAACGCGGCAAGGCAATATTCGGTACCGTTGGTTGTTATGGTTGCCATCAACTCGAAGGAAAGGGCTCCACCTTTGCCCCGACACTCGATCGTATCATGGAGAAGACGACCGCCGATTGGGTCTACAATTGGATTCAAGATCCGAAGTCCTACATACATTCCAAGATGCCGCGACTCCGCCTGACGAAGCAAGAAGCGGCCGATATGACCGCCTATCTGGAGACGAAGGGGACGCCTGCGATACCGGACGATACGGTTCGGATGACTTTGGCCAATCCGGAACATAAAGAGAGAGGTTTTCTGCTGATTTCCCAGTACGGTTGTTATAGTTGCCATGATGTTCAGGGAACGGAACGTCTCTCGAAACTTTCGGTTGATCTCTCCACGATTGGTACCAAGGCAGTCGATAAACTCGATTTTGGCGATACTGAAGACGTTCCTCACACGTGGGAAGACTGGGTCACCCATAAGATCAAAACGCCGCAGGTCTATCTCCACGAGCGGAGTAGCTCTCGCATGCCACAGTTTAACCTGACCGATGAGCAGCGCCATGCCCTTGTTGTCTTCTTGAAGGGGATGCGGGGCGAGGAACCCCCGTCAAAATATATTCCTTCCGAACATTCTCAAGTGCAGCGCGACATCGATGCGGGTCGTCGCCTCGTTCGACGGCTCAATTGTATTGGTTGCCATGTGATCGAAGGCGAAGGGGGAGAGATTGCCTCTCTCTATCAAGACCCAAGTGAAGCGCCACCGAACTTGGCGGGTGAGGGAGCTAAGGTGCAACCCGCCTGGCTCTTTAAGTTTCTCAAAAATCCGGGTCGTGTCCAAATCCGCCCTTGGCTGAATACGCGCATGCCGACCTTTGATTTTACCGATGAGGAGGCAGAGACGCTGGTTAAATATTTTGCAGCACTCGACAAAAAGCGGGACCTCTTTGTTACACTCCCCAAGGAGCCCCCGAGCCCTGAAATGCTAGAGGCGGGAAAACTGCTAGCATCCACCCAGTTCTTTAACTGTTTTGCCTGCCACCAACAGGGAGCTAAAAAGCCGGCCGGTCCGAAATCGATGTGGGCCCCTGATCTTTCGATGGTTCCAGAACGAATTCGCCCCGATTTCATTCCGCCGTGGGTGCAGGACCCGCAACAATTCACACCCGGGGTTCGTATGCCCGCCTTTCTGCCCGGTCCTGGGACCGGTCCTCCAACTGTTCTTGAGGGAGACGTCGACAAGCAGGCGGCCGCCCTCCGGGACTACTTGCTAAATATACATAATAACTAGGCTTTTTGCCTTAACCCTTTGTTGACTCGCTCTATTAAGGTTTGTTAGAAGAGGGGTCTGTTGGAGATAACTTAAAACCTACGAAGGAGTGGAGATCGTGATGAACAAACGTGCTTTTTTTGGAATTCTGTTAGTTGGAGTATTGGGATCTGTGGCGCTGATTCTTTCCGGATGTGATACCGCTATGGCCCAAGGGGCTGCTACCGGGACCGTGAAGGTGAAAGTCGCCTTCCAGGGAACCCCTCCCACGATGAAGAAATTAATAACGACGGCCGATCCTTTTTGCGCTGGCAAGGTAGTGACGGATGAGTCGGTTCTTGTTGCGAATGGGGCCCTTCAAAATGCAGTGGCTTCTCTTGATGGCGTTGCCGGTACCTTCACTCCTCCTAGTGCTTCGGTTGTGGTCGACCAGAATGGCTGTCACTATGCTCCCCATGTTACGGTGATGCAGGTAGGCCAAAACTTGGAAGTCAAAAATAGCGACCAGACACTTCATAATGTTCACGCTTATAAGGCTCAAGCAAAAGCGGCTCCGGCCACGCTTGAGGCGAAGGGGACAGCCTTCAATCGAGCCATGTTTCAGGGGATGGCGAACATCAAACAGAAGATCGAGCAGGATGGAAATGTGTTAAAGCTGAAATGCGATGTCCACCCTTGGATGACCGGTTATGTCTTCGTCTCCAAAAATCCCTTTGCGGCCGTTTCGGGTGCCGATGGTGCGGCACTGATTAACAATGTGCCGGCTGGGGCCCATACCCTGAAGGTCTGGCACGAGAAGTTTGGCGAAAAGACGCAACAGGTGACGGTCACCGCCGGTGCCACCGCCGAGGTGACGATCACCTATCAACCCGGTGCCTGATTCAGCCGTTTCCAAGTCGATCAATCGTCGACTCGAAAGCACTCTTGAAACCTTCATCGAGAGCTCGGGTAAAATCTCGGCCAATATGCTCGGGATGGTCAATCGGGTTGGGGGGCAGATCTACGCGCTTCTCTTTTTGATGCGCAAACCCCTCTCGCTCGATGGGATTTCCGATCTTCTCAAAACCTCGAAGGGGAATGTCAGTGTCAACATTCGTCTCCTGGAAGAACATGGTCTCGTTCGCAAAGTCTGGGTCAAGGGGAGTCGAAAGGATTACTACGAACCGGCCCGTGATTACCCTCGTAAACTGCTGCGTGGTTTCTTTGATCGCGTTCGGGAGGGGATCGAAGAGAGTCTGCGTAAGATTCATGAGTGCCGTGCCGATCTGAGCGAAGCGGTTCCCAGGGTGGACGGAGAAGACAAGGAAGACGCTACCTTTATGATGGCGCAACTCG
>CAZXZM010000007.1:24525-26987 GCA_964645365.1 uncultured Pseudomonadota bacterium
TCGAGTTTTCGACGATTTTTATCAAGGGCGGAAGGTTGATATCGAATTGCTTCGCCGCGTGACATTGGACTAGCGTGGCTGGCGTTACCTTTCTGGATGTTGATAAAACCCTTCTAGACGGCTATAGTGGTTTTTTCACCGCTCTTCACCTGATGCGTGCTGGCGCGTTGCGCAAGCGACACCTCCCGAAAGCGATTTTTTATAAAATTATCTCGAAGCTCTATAAGGGCAATGTTCGCAAGATGTACGATGTGGTCTTAGCTGATATCGCTGGTTGGACACTGGAAGATATCATGGCGATCGGTCGTCGGTGTTTTGAGCAGGATCTCCGTCCGCGCCTCTATCAGGAAGGGATTGACCTCGTGGAACACCACCGCCAAGCGGGGGATGCCCTTTATTTCGTGACCTCGGGTCCCTACATGACAATTCAAATCCTGGGGGAATTTTTAAAGGTCAATGCCGATTATGCGCCAGGTCCGATGGTACAAGAGGGGATCTTGCAACGCGCACTTAAAGAGCCGCTCCCGTACCTTTCCGGGAAATTAGAGGTTGGAAAATTGATTGCGGAGAAGGAGGGGGTTTCCCTAGACGACTGTTTTTTTTATACCGATAACATCGATGACCTTTCGCTTCTGGAGGCGGTCGGTCATCCTCATGTAGTCAATCCGGATCGTCCTTTGGCTCGCCTGGCCAGACGACGGCAGTGGCCCATTCTCCACTTTCATCGAACACTGCAGTCTCACTCAGCGCACCTCACGTAAAACTTTATAGAAGAAACCTTGCGAAACTCCCAAGGCGCGGAGGGTTGCATAGGGTTTTTGATGGTGCTTCAGTGCCGCGCTAAAGAGTTGGTTGCGAAAATCTTTGAGCGGAATCTCCGGCTGATAGACGAAGGGCTTGGCATACAGCGGATTTTCGGAATCTTCAAGTTCCCATTCCTTAATCTTGCGGTACATGGTCGGTGGAGAAATTCCAATACTTTGGGCTGCGGGAAGGGCGCGAAAGTGGTGGTGTTGGTAGGCGTGCGCCATCAGAATCCTTTCGTAATCATGCCACTTCCAGTCGGATCGATAATGATTGGTGCCATCGATCAAAACGGCTTGAGTTGCAAGGATTGTCTTTTTACTGACGGTGGGGCTGGCCGGGGCCAGTGGAGAATGTTGCGGGAGGGCCTCCAGTGATAAAACCTGATTTTCCGCCAAGGCACAGGCGACTCGGATAAAGTTTTCGAGTTCACGAACATTTCCTGGCCAGTCGTAGTCGATCATCTTCTGCAAAAGACGCCGTTCAATTTTGAACTTCTTCTTCAGGCTATTTTCTGTCTGATAGTCTTTCATGAAACGACTTGCGAGGAGGGGGATGTCTTCCCGTCGTTCAGACAGCGCTGGAATTTGTAGCGGAATTTCACAGAGTCGAAAATAGAAGTCTTCTCGAAATTCATGGCGCTGGACCTTTGCTTCCAGATCCTGGTGGGTGGCAGCGACCACTCGAACATCGACACGACGGGTGATAGTTTCTCCAACTCGACGGAATTCCTTTTCTTGGAGGAAGCGGAGCATCTTGACCTGGAGAGGGGGAGGGAGCTCCCCGACCTCGTCTAGAAAAAGTGTTCCCCCATCGGCGAGTTCGCAGAGCCCTATTTTATCACGCGTTGCTCCGGTAAAAGATCCCGCCTTGTGTCCAAAGAGTTCACTTTCAATCAGTTCCGCTGGAATTGCTCCACAGTTAATCGCAACGAATTCCTTCTGGCCTCGGGAGCTATTGTGGTGAAGGGCCCGCGCAATCAATTCCTTTCCGGTCCCGGTTGCTCCGAGGATCAGGACCGATAAGGTTGTATCGGTGATTTTATCGAGGACTCGAAATAGCTCCTGCATGGCTCGCGAACGGGTGATGATATTCTTGTAGGAGTAGCGAGTCTGGAGGTGGAGCGATTCATCCAACAGAACGGAACGGGCCAGACTCAGTTCGTCTTGTGTTTGTTGTAATGCTTGCTCCAGGTTTTGTTGCGAGCTTTGGGAGGCGGTCAAGCGCTGTGCGTGTTCTAGGGCCAGGCCCGCCTGGTCGGCGAAGGCCTGCAGGAGTTCCAATGTTTCTGAGTTGGATATAACCTGATCTTGAATGCGGGTATCGAGATAAAGGACGCCGATAATCTGTTGGGGGGTACTGATCGGCAAGGCCAGGATCGAGCGAAGTTTCAAGAGGTGGACCGATTCGGCCTTGGCAAAGCGATCGTCCGTCTGGGCATTGTCGGTCATGACCGGCTTTCCTTCCTGGAGGACTTGCTCGGCAATCTGCGTAGAAAAGGTTTCCAGTTCTGGATCGCGAGTCGTTTGCAGTGCTGCGCGGATTTCCAACTGCCCCGCTTTATTTTTCAGCAGGATGAGACCGGTTTCAGCAGAAGAGAGTTCCAGTGCGTAGCGGAGGATACTCTTGAGTAAGAAATCCGGATCGGTTTCACTGTT
>CAZXZM010000007.1:26997-27374 GCA_964645365.1 uncultured Pseudomonadota bacterium
GAGTCCCTTCCAGGCGGTCGTGGCTCCGGTTCCGGCCGGAGCGATCGCTTCCTGCTGTGTTGTATCCGGGGGGGAAGATGAGGCTTTTGGCTGACCTGGTTCGGAGGGAACGAGCCCTTCTAATTTTTGGAGCTCTTCGGGGGTCTTGGCCAGCTTTTGAAGCTGACGGACGCATTCCGCGAATTCTTCTGAACGATTTTGCCCTTGATAGAGTTGGGCAAACTCGTAGCTCACCCAAAATTGTAACCCCTGGAGCGCGGGGTGTTCTTGGATCAAGGTCTCCGCATCCCGCAGATGATCACGGGCACTTTCAAAACGTTTTTGTCTGCGGAATAACGAACCCATTTCTAGGTGAGAGCGCGCTAGGTAATGAATAT
>CAZXZM010000008.1:0-12748 GCA_964645365.1 uncultured Pseudomonadota bacterium
GGCCGTTGCTTGGAACATCGAGCGAGGGGCCCACCTGGAAAAGATTATTGAAATCCTCCAGAACCATCCCGAACTTAAGGAAGCCGATCTTTACCTGATTACCGAAGCGGACCTGGGGATGGCCCGCTCTCATAATCGCAACGTGGCCCGTGAATTGGCACAAGCCCTTAAGCTCAACTATTTTTTTGCGCCCTCTTATCTCAACCTGAGTAAAGGATCTGGGCATGAGGCGGAAAGCCAAGGAGAGAATACCCTAGGCATTCATGGTAACGCCATTCTTTCGCGTTACCCTCTGACCAATTTTCGAACGGTGGTACTTCCGAATGGCAAAGACAAGATGCGGGGAAACGAAAAACGAATCGGTAACCAACGAACTTTGATCGCTGACCTCCAGCTTGGCTCCGAAGTGGTGACAACCGCCTGTATTCATTTGGACGCCCACTCCTCCCAAGGAATGAGAGCGGAGCAAATGCGCCATGTCTTAATGGCCCTTGAAGATACTGATCGCAAAACCCCTCTCTTAATTGGTGGTGACTGGAACACAAGCACTTATAATTCAAGACGAGCGACTTATGCGATTATGGGGTTTTGGATTCGCGTCTTCATGGGAGTAAATCGTGTTATCCGCAATCATTACCTTCACCCCTATAGTTATTGGGAGAAAAAACTCTTCTCAATGCTCGAGGAAAGGGGCCTCGACTATAAAAAATGGAACGAAGCAGGAGTGGGAACGCTTATCTATGATAGCCGAGATATCAAACAGTACAAAAACTTAGGGGATTGGATCCCGCGATGGTGTTTCCGTTTTATTGAGTGGTCCTTAAGAGAACATAATGGTCTCTGCCCACTCAAGCTCGATTGGTTTGCCGCCCGAAACCTCATCCCCTCTAATCCAAAGGTTGTGAACAAGCTGGTCGTCGACGGAACCAAGGTCAGCGATCACGAAGCGATTGTGACCGAGTTTGCGCTAGGTCTCTAACTGCAGCAGTTCTTTTTGGTTTTGCAGTCCTGACGCTTCCCGAGCAGGGCGTCGACCGAAAAGGCCCCACCACCAGAAAAAAAGAGAGCCAGCGCCATGGCCATTGCGAGCAGATGATACTCAAACCCATGTCCCTGTTCTGGCACCATAAACCAATTCATAAAGAGACCATTCGGCCAGTGAATCGTCATCGCTCCCGCCATAACCGCAAAGATCCCCACGGCTGCCGGACGAGTCAACACCCCGAGCACTAAGGCAATCCCCCCAACAAACTCTGTAAAGGAAACCAAGATTGCGATCACTGTCGGCATTCCCAAATGTTGCTGAAAAGAAAGGATCGTCGCCTCTAAGCCCTCGCCTCCCCACAGTCCAGCAACTTTTTGCCCGCCATGGGCGATAAAAATAATACCAAGAACGACCCGTAATGACAGAGCGCTATAAGTGGCACCCACCGGACAAAATTTCAGCATGGTCCCCTCCTTTTTTATTATAACGCTTTAATCCAACAAATCTTTGACCGACCGCACCCGAATTCTATCTTTTCCATCAAAGGGTGGATTGAAAATCACATAAAAAATAGCGGGCTCGTCTGCTTCATTGACAAAATGGTGGACGGCCCGTCGTGGAATTGAGGCAACGGTACCGGGGCGCATCGTAATTTTCTCCCCCTTTAAATAAAGCGTCCCCCTCCCTTCCAGTAAAAACGCGGTCCCATCATGACGCGCATGGTAGTGAGGCTGTTCTTGGGTGCGAACACGCACCAGATGAAAACTGGCCACACGGGTACGATCAACCGAAATCACCTGCATCGCTTGCTTCCGTTTCATCGGGTGCTTGGCCAGCACGGCCTGATAATCGAGAGGGCGCCAACCGGGATGTTGATAGGGAGGATAGATTGTGAGCGGAGCGTGACCCGCACACGCCATCAAAACCGCTAGTAGACAGGAAAAGAGGACAATCCGAAAACGCATTTCGCCCTCGTTTTTACATTAAACGAACTAACGTGACAAGAAATACAATTTTTGTTAATTTAGCATCATTATGCGTCTTATTCTGGGGGTATTGGGGGTCATCGCCCTGGGGGGCTTGGTTATCGCGCAGCCGGCGACGCCAAGTAATTCACCAGCAGCCGACCAGCCGACCCAACCGGCCACCGAAGCCAAAACCGAAACAAAAACGGAGACGACAGCTACCAAGCCGGTGCCTGCCGACACCCCAGCCAGTCCGGAAACGAAGCCTGAAAAAACAGCAGCGGATCCGGCAAAACCAACTCCTGAGAAAAGCCCTCCTCCGCCGGCGGAAAAACCGAAAGAGACCGAAGAAACTGAAGCCACCGAACCGCAAGGTCCGGCCCTTGAATTTGTGGTTATCGCCTCCGGGGGGATGTCGGGAGAACTGGGAAAAATATCTAAGATCGATGGGGTCCGTGCGGCTTTGAAAAACGCCTTCCGTTATATACCGGGAGATGTCGCCGTCGGTCTCCGAGTGAGTGGTCATCGGGTGGGACAAGAAGAACCAGACAAAAGTTGTCAGGACAGTGAGCTCCTGGTTCCCCCTGCCCCACAAACCAAAACGACTTTATTGAAAAAGTTGGGAACAATAACCCCTAAGGGAAACCGATCGATTGCGCAAAGTCTGTCACGGGCAATTGTGGACTTAGAAAAGGAGGGGGCTCCAAAAACCATCGTCCTGATTACCGATGGAGGCGAAGGTTGCTTGGAGCAGGATCCGTCTTCTTATCTTGCAGCTTCTTCTTTATCGGGACGAGGCTACGTCATCCATGTCCGAGGGCTTGGTCTGATGGAGGCAGCCGCAAAACAACTCAAGGCACTTGCCGAAGCCACCGGAGGAACCTTCGCCAATGCCGAGGACCCATTCTCTCTGACTCAACAAATAACAATTGCGGCGCAGAGGGCATTAGGAAAAATGCCGGCTCCAATAAAGGCGGCTCCGACCCCTTCGACTCCTCCTGCTCCTCCACCAACCCCCTCAAAACCGACCGTAAGCGTTCCGGCTACCCCTCCTCCTGCTGGAGTCAAGCCAGAGCCCAAAGAACCTCCGTCGGTCGGTCCGGCCCCCCTTCCTTTTAATGAGAAGAAGTTTCGCCGACAGATCGTTGCCGATTTACTTAAAAATTTTCCGAAACCAAAGTCACAAGCAGCTCCTGCGTCCCCTACCTTCTCGACGCTCGCCCTAATCATCATGGGAGTCGAGGCCCTTCTTTTGCTTGTCGCATTGGCGGCGATTGTTTTACTGCTCCTGAAGAGTCGCGACACAAACGAATAAAGGAAAAGATGAGCATTCGTATCGCTGAGGTGATTCGTGTCCTGGAAGAATTTGCCCCTCTCGGCCTGGCCGAAGAATGGGACGCAATCGGTTTGCAGCTCGGAGACCCAGAACAGGATTGTTCGGTTGTCGCGGTAGCCCTCGACCTCATGCACGCTACCCTGGAGGAAGCAGTCGCTGCAGAAGCCGAACTCATTGTTGTCCATCACCCACTCCTGTTCCGACCAGTCCCAAAAATTCGCTACGATCGCCCACAAGGACATTTGATCCAACGTTTGTGTGCCGAAAAGATAGCTCTCTATGCTGCGCACACCAATCTTGACTCGACCGCCGGGGGACTGAACGACTACTTGGCTGGTCAAATTGAATTAACGGCCATGGAACCGCTCATCCCTCCGCGCCCCACCACCCCGGATTCCTTTCGCAAGCAGACGGTCGGATTGGGACGAGTCGGGCTTCTCAAGCAACCGGGCACCCTGAATCAACTCGCCAAGAAACTCGCTAAAACCTTCTCCCCGGAAGCGATGCGAATCATCGGCCATGAACACCAAGAGGTGACACGAGTTGCCCTTTGCACCGGCAGCGGAGGGTCCCTCATGAGGGAAGCGATTGCGAGCGGTGCCGATTGCTACGTTACTGGTGATGTCAAATACCATCAGGCACTCGATGCCGAAGCGGCCGGCATGGCGGTCCTCGATGTGGGCCACTATGCGACTGAAATTTCGGCGATCGAAATTCTAATGGATGTCCTGAAAAAAAGTTTTGGAAAAAAGATCCGGACGGTCCCCTTGACTACTGCTCATGATCCAATCCGTCCCTACCAACCCTTGTAAGTCTTCGGTAATATTCTACTTCCTGTTGTTTTTCTCGTTTTTGAAATCCTTGCAATAAAATGGCTGCTCTTCGTCGGATATCTTGCTGCACTAAGGCACATTGTTCTGGTTGCAACGCAGGGTTTTCTAAAATTTTAAGTAGGGACTGAATCCGATAACGATCGAGTCCCCACTGCCGGGATAGTTGGTCCTCATGCCCTCCACGCTTGATCGTTAACGCCTCCGGCAGGGTATCGATGGGATAGTGGAGAGAGGCCCGCAGCCAAAAATCATAATCTTCGCAAGCGGGGAGTGTTTCATCGAAGAGACCGATACGTTCAAAAACCTCACGGTGGATCATGGCTGCAGAGGGTGAAACGATACAAAGAGGGACGCAATCGGCAAAAATCCAGCCCGATTTTTTTTGATGAATTGGACGCGGATTGACGCGACGTCCATTGCGAAGCCAAACCTCTTCGGTTTGGATAATCTTGGTCTCGGGATGTTCACGAATAGCATCACACTGCCAGGCTAGTTTTTGCGGCTCCCACAGGTCATCCGAATCGAGCAGCGCAATCCATTCACCGGCTGCCTCTTGAATCCCCCGATTTCGCGCCGAACTCACCCCCTGATGAGCCTGCCTTAGATACCGAACCTGGGGAAACCGCTCACGAACGAGCGACTCAGTTTCGTCCTCAGAACCATCATCAATGAGGATGATCTCGTCGGGTGGAAGGCTCTGTTTCGCCACCGACCCAAGGGCTTCAGCGAGCCAGGAACGGCGATTCCAGGTTGGAATGACAACAGTGATTTTTTTATAACTCATTGATATTATTATATATATTTTAAATATATCTCTTTATTAACGCGACGTGTCAAAATAGTAGCAACATTGAAGCCCGCCGATCGATAAGGGACGCGATGAATGCCTGTGCCAATATTGCCCTGGTGCTCCCCGGTGAAGCGATGTGGGGTGCCTTTCAGACCGGTTTCGCACTCGAATTCTCCGCTCAATTGCGAGAAGCGGGTCATGGAGAAAACCCGATCGACCTGGCGGTTGGCAGTTCTTCGGGGAGCCTGGTCGCCACCGTTGCTGCCGCCGGCAGCACGACCGATCATGACCTGGCCCTGCGGGCCTGGACTACCTTTGGTCGCCATACCAGCCAGAAACGGGAAATCGCCCGACGCTTGGTTCACCGCGACCTGGCAAATCTCTACAGCGATGCCGTTGCCGAGATCTTCGCCAGCGGACTGATCGATACCAACCGTGCCTTTGAAAGCCAGACCGCCGTGGTAGCCACCGCTACACGCTTTGACAAGGCACAGGCCTTGGCGGCGCGGTCGACTGGTGCCCATATGCTCCGTGATGGTCTTGATTTTTTGACCGGCGGTCTCCCGGAGGTCGACCCCGAACACCTGGCGGAAGAAATCGCACGTTTTCTCAATTCTAGCGCGCATATTTTTACCCCTCATTATTTCTCGAGCAAGCCTTGGCCTGCTGATCATGCCGACCCGCCTCCAGCCCATTGGCTTGTTACCGAAGAGGCGGAACAGTTAGAGCTAGCCGTTAAGGCATCGTCGCGCATTCCTTTTCTCTATGGCCCCCCCATTCAACGAGGCGGAGATACTTTGATCGATGGCGTCTACGCCGATAATGCCCCGGTCGAAATCGCACTCCAATATGGCGCCCAACATGTTTTCGTCGTCACCAGTTCTCGTCACGGCAATGTCTTTGAGCGACCCATTCAAAGTCTGGCTCTGCGACAGACTCATAGTACACTGCACCGCATTGAAACAATTGGTCTCCAATTAGGACGACTCCCCATCACGCGCCGTGCCGGCCATCCACTCGCCGAGATCGGCAGCCTGCGAGAGGCCCTCCCCCGACCGGCCCCCGTCAATCTCGATGATCTGCGGCAACGCTACCCACAACAAGAAATCCATGTCATCCACCCCCCCAAAGGGGCCCCACGGGTCAGCCGTTTCTTTGAATCACGCCCTGCCGTTTTTCAAAGGATCTATGAATTAGGGGTCGCTGCAGCGCGGGAAGCGGTTCGCGCTCTTTAGTTTTACTCACCAATTCCCGATAAGAATTCGTCGATCGCACGAATATACTCTTCATGTCCCACTTCGTGGATATCGCTGTGAGTCGCTTCCGGAAACAGAACAAAACGCTTCGGCTGCGGCGCCGCCTCATAGAGCCGTTTTCCCATCGTGTGGGGAACAACGCCATCCCGAAGACCGTGAAGGATCAAGATTGGCTCATGAACTTGGCGGATTGTATCGATAGAACGATAGACATCCGGAACCAAAAATCGGGGAATGAGGCGGTAGAAAGATTTGGCCATGTCACGAACTGAGGTAAAAGTGCTTTCCAGGATGACGGCTGCATGCCTTTCCTGGCGCGCTACTTCCAGGGCCAGCGCCCCTCCCAACGATTCTCCGTAGAGAATAATGTGATTCGGATCGACATCCGGACGTGCCACGACCCAACGGTAAGCGGCCAAGGAATCATCGACTGCTCCGGTAAGGCTTGGTTTCCCTTCGCTTCCGCCGTATCCGCGGTAGTCAAAAAGAAATACATTCATTCCCAGACCATGGAGTTTTTTAATTTTTGGGAGACGGTCACCGATGTTGCCGGCGTTGCCGTGAAAATAAATTAGGGTGCGGTTGGGAGGACCTCCCGGAAAAAACCAACCATGCAATTTCAAACCATCGGGCGATTCGAAAAGTATTTCCTCAAAAGTCAGTTCCCACTGCGTGGGATAAAGTTCAATGACCTTTTCTGGAAAAAAGATAAATTTGACGGCCAACGAAGCGCGCAGCCAACCAGCCAGTCCCATGGCGCCATCCTAGGAGATGTGTTTAAGTTTGTCGACTTCGTTTGCGCGTAAGGGGCGGTAGTCTCCCGCCTTGAGGGCTCCTAATTGCAAGGGGCCAATCGCAACTCGTTTCAGACGGAGCACCGGAAGATCAAGCGCCTCACACATCCGCCGCACTTCCCGCTTGCGTCCTTCCGTCATAACGACTTCACACCAACCATTGTGTTGATTCTCTTTGAGAAGACGCGCCCGGATAGCACGCGCCAGCCCATCATCGAGCCGGATCCCCTTGCGGAGCTGTTGCAGGATTTTTTGGGAAAGCTTCCCCTTCACTTTAACGTGATAGACCTTTTCAACCTGACCGGAAGGATGGGTCAGACGATTTGCCAGGATACCATCGTTGGTCAGCAACAGAAGTCCCTCCGAATCAAAGTCGAGCCGCCCCGCTGGATGGACCAGGACCGGCAGTCCTTGTAACCAATCGTAAATGAGTGGACGACCGCGTGGATCGCGACGAGCGACAAGAACATTTTTTGGCTTATGAAAAGCATAATAATATTTTGCGGCCCTCTGCGCGAGCGGCTTCCCATCAACCTGGATCCGTACTTGGTGGGGATCAACCTGGTGCCCTAATTGCGTCACCTTCTTTCCATCAACTTGAATGCGACCGGCACGAATCCATTCCTCCGCCTCGCGCCGAGATGTGATCCCGGCCGCCGCAATGATTTTCTGGAGACGCTCAGTGGTCTTCACAGCCATGGATATAACTTTTCCCAGCAAAAAAGTCGCGCAATATGGGATGGAGTTCTTCGGGACACTCTAATTGCGGGTAGTGGCCGCACCGTGGCATAAGAACCAGGCGCGCCATCGGAATTTCACGATGAAGGAGCAGCGCCTGACCGGCTGGCTGCAAAGTATCCCCTTCGCCCCAAACCACGAGGAGTGGGGTTTTGACCTGGTGGAGACAACCGAGCAGACTGTATTTTAAAAAATGTTCCGTTGTCTTCCGCAAACCAGCGCGCAATACCGGCCACTCCGGATCTTGAGAAATATGAGACGCTTGATAGATCATATCGAGTGCCGATTCGGTCCGACGAACCACACAGCCCGCCATCGCACGTGGAATCAGGTAGGCCGACAGTCCGAGACGAAGCAGAAGGCCAGCAGAGAGACGTCCCAACCAGTGATGGACCGACCGAATACCGGCTGGGGCGATAACCACGGCCCGCTGAATATCCGGGTGCTGACGAGCGAGCGTTTCCAGTATCACGGTTCCCCCGAGTGAATGACCTACAATCGTAATCTCCTTCAACTGTAAGGCGGAGATAAATTCGAACAGCGTTTGAACTAAGAAGGGGATATTGTAAACCGACGGATCCTTCCAGCTCTTACCAAAGCCGGGGTGGTCGTAGGCAATCACGCGGTAATCACGCGCAAACTCTTCGATCGTCGCCTCCCAACGACCAATATGGGCCCCCATGCCGTGCAAGAAGAGCAGAACGGGACCCTTCCCCTTTTCGATATAGCAAACAGAACCCCCGGTAAGCTCGACCCTTTTTTCCGTCCCTGAATAACGCCGTTTGGCGAGCGGGATAGGGTGTCGGCCGGCACGCTCGTGTGGACCTAAGGGATGACTCGACAGAAGGGCACGTAGAGCATAACCAAGATGAGACGGAAATTTCCGGATAGTCAGACCTCCCTTGTCTGTTCATAACAAATTAGGCTAGCGTCTGGCTATGACTTGCGTGATTTTGATCGCCCACGGAAGCCGCGAATTAAAGGCCAATCAAGAGATCGCGACACTGGCGGAACAATTGGCGGCAGAAAAGAAAACGAACGATGTCCGCTTTGCGTTTCTGGATCGGATCGCCTCACCAAATATCCCCGAAACAATCGATTCCGCGATTGCCGACGGTGCCACTCGAATCATCGCCCTCCCCTATTTTCTGAATTCAGGAATACATGTGCAAAAAGATATTCCGACAATCATCGAACAGAAAAAGAAACAATACCCCCATGTTGTCTTTGAGCTCCGTTCCCACCTGGGAGCCAATCCAAAGATGATTGATCTACTCCGGTCATAAAAAACCCCGGCGGGAGAACCCGCCGGGGTTTTTAGGTAACACTATTTTACGACCGTTCTTTAGAAGTCGTAGTAGAAAGCACCACCGACACCGTAGACGTGGGCCTTACCACCAGCGGATGCCTTGGTCAGGTCATAGCGACCTTCGAGGGCAAAACGAGCGCCATCGGTAATCGCATAACCAGCGGCCAATGTGATGTCATGTTGCTGACCACCAAAGGCCAACCCTGGAACACCACCGAGCGGATTCGCAAGAACCGCACCACCGGTGCCACCATCAAGATCCCACAGGAAACCATAGCGCAAGGTTCCATCCCAGACATCTGAGAAGGCATAGCGGAATCCGAGGGTCCCCGCCATGAATTGGCAGTTACCACCGTCAGCACAACCGGCTGAATTATCTTGGCGATAGACTCCTTCGACATCGATAAAGAGCGCATCTGTAACGCTGATGGCCGCAGCCAAGTCAGCCAGAAGGCTCCAGTTCTTCTTGGTTCCCCGTTCTGGACCACCGGCACCGGTAAAGGTGACAGTTGTCGCTTCGCCCGGATCGCCAGCCGCATAGTTGACGTTAAAGCCAAACGACGGAATTTCCGACGTAACGCCCGGAGCGGCGTCCTGCAGGTCATTCACGACGAACAGGTCGATCGACCAGCTCTCGTTAAAACCATACCAGAAGTTCATTCCGGTCATGTTGTGAGGCAGTAGGGAACGATGAACGGTCGAAAACGAAATAGTCGACAATTCATTCCGGTCGATTGGGTCCAAGCCGACACCACTATTGAAACGCCCGAATAGCAGTTCACCGCCGTTACCAATCGGCACATTGACCGTCACATAGGCCTGCTCCAGACCGATATTGGTTGCTGTCGCAAAACCGGAAGCACGAGCTGCCTGAGTGAAGTCAATATCAGCCCGCAGCCGGATGTTCTCACCAAACGATTTGGCGATGTCGATTTCGACTTCATCAGCGAAGAAGCCAAAATCATCATCCGACGCGCCCCCTGGGGCTACCAAGCCGTCATTGAGCAGACCGGCAGGACCCGGTGCGACGGTGGAGTTCCCGTGGGTTCGCGACCATCCGCTCACGATATTGACGTGACCAGAGATCTCGAGCTCGCCCCCCTGCGCCTGCGCCTCAACGGCCACAAACAGACCGAAGGTCGCAATCGCAAGTGCGAATACGAGTAGTTTTTTCATGTGTACTCTCCTTAAAGGGTTACTAATGGTTAACACGCGTGTTGCTTAACTTTGGTCTTACAAATCAAAAAATTTGGTCTAGATTAGCGCCGTTTTTACAGGAATCCCCTTTTCCTGTCAAGGTATGCCCACGCGACTAACGTACCACACCTTAGTAGAAAGCTAGCATACATTCTTACATCATTGAAGCATAATTTTACATCATTTTATGCACCGCGTTAGGTCGGAAATCAGACCTCAAAGACAATCTCGACCTCCACCGGGGCCCCCATGGGAAGCTCGACTACCCCCACTACGGCCCGAGCGTGTCGTCCCGCTTCACCGAAGATATCAACCAGGAGCTCACTCGCCCCATCGATCACCTTGTGTTGATCGCGAAACCCGACCCCGCTGGTCACATAACCGGTCACCTTGACCACCTTTTTCACTTTGTCGAGGTTTCCGATCTCTTCTTGGAGGGCAGCGAGTGCATTGACCACGCAGGTGCGAGCCGCCTTTCGAGCCGATTCAAGTGTGACCTCGCGTCCCACCCGCCCCTGATGGGTGAGCCGCCCCTCCGCCTTCGGGAGTTGTCCGCTTACAAAGGCGAGTCGTCCACTGGTCTGCACCGGTCGATAAAACCCGATTGGCTCTTCTGATTCGGCGGGCAATACAATCTGCAATTCCTTGAGTCGCTGTTCAATCTTCATGCGGAAGCTTTTTGAAAGAAGAAGACGATGCCAAAGGGTTGTCGTTTATGTTTTTCAAACCACTCTTTTTCATCGGCGTTATCCATCAGCTTACGAAGCGCTCCATCGACAAAAGACTCCCGCACCTGACTGACGACAAGTCCTGCTGTACGGAAGGCTTTAAAGTAGCGCTCCAAGCCGATTCCTTCCGAGGCATCGACTGCCGGCTTGTTTTGCAACGCCTCAATCGCCGCCGCACTGTAAGGATGCCAATCGACCAAGATACCGCTACCGGAATCGACCAAGGTTCGGCCAATGTCGCGAATTAATGGGGCGAGTGAAGTCCCCGGCATCGCCGGCGCCGACAATAAACTCCACTGACACGATCCATTTTTTAATGGCAGGCCGCCAAATCCACCACGAAAACGATACTCCCCTTCTGTCCGTGCCGCTCCGGTCCGAGCCCCTCCTAGATAACCGACCAACACCGATCCTGCCCCCTTCTCCTTGCAAGAATTGGTCAAAGGGGAACCACTGAATAGAAAGTGGGCGACCCGTTCTCCGGAAAAATGGGGAAGACGTGAAACCACTTCACGCGTTTGAATCACCTCAAAAATCTGGCGGGACTTCGGATAGGAAAGTCCTCCGACGACATAGCGAGTAGCAGTTTCTTCTCCCGCCTCCGTCCCTGTACGACCCGCTTTGCGCGGCATCCGTTTTCCACTAAAGGGCCAAAGAGACATCGGCTGGGAACTGTATCGGAATTACAGCAATCTCTCAAGCTTGACGAGTGCCGACCTAGCGTATACTGTCACGCCTCTTCGCATGGATTTTGAACTGACCAAGGCAAAAGCAGACACGATTGAAGCCACCCTCCTGGTCGTTGGAACCAAGACAGCCAAACCAAAAAAAGGCACCTCTTTGGGGCGTCTTGACGGTCAACTCAAAGGAATGATCGGCCGCACCTTAAAGCAGGAAGGCTTTGAGGGAAAAGAAGGAGAAAGCAGGCTCATCCGGTTGCCCGAGGGATTGTCCCAACGCGCCCTACTCATTCTTGGGGCCCAGGCGGAACAAAAGGGAGATCTACCGGTCAACGGGCTCGAGCAATTGCGGCGGGTCGCTGCCAGCGCAACGCAGGCCGCCAAAGAAGTAAAAGCAAAAATGCTCGTCTTCGATCTCGCCAGTTGGCCCGTCAGCCGTGGCTTTAGCGAAGTGGAGGGAGTGCAGGCCTTGGTCGAGGGGGTCCACTTGGCCTCGTACCGTTTTCGCAGATACCTTAAAAAATCGGATCAAAAATCTCCCCTCAAAAAAGTCTGCCTTGCAACGGCGCGGATACAGGCGGCTCATCGCAAGGGGGTCGAACAGGGTCAAGCTGGGGCGGAAGGAACTTGTCTCGCGCGTGATCTCGTCAACACACCCGCCTGCGATATGGCTCCGCAAGACCTAGCCCGTGTCGCCAAAAAGCTCCCCTCCCCAATTCGGGTCCGTGTCTACAGCGAAAAGGAAATCGAACAGATGAAAATGGGTTCTTACCTATCGGTCGGTCATGGCAGTCAACACCCGCCAGCCCTGATCCATATGAGCTACCGTCCCCGTGGTAAGAATCGTGGCACGGTCGCCTTGGTCGGCAAGGGGGTCACCTTTGACAGCGGAGGCCTCTCTTTAAAACCTCCCGGTTCGATGGAAACAATGAAGGACGACATGGCCGGGGCCGCTGCCGTGATCGGGACCATGCAAGCAGTTGCTCAATTGCGCCCGAAGGTTGCAGTCCATGCAGTGGTCGCCGCCGTAGAGAACATGCCCTCGGGGAGCGCCACCAAACCGGGAGATATTGTCACTGCGATGAATGGCAAGACGATTGAGATCTTAAATACCGACGCCGAGGGACGACTGACCCT
>CAZXZM010000008.1:12758-26765 GCA_964645365.1 uncultured Pseudomonadota bacterium
CCGATGCCTTGGCCTTTGCCCAACAGAAAAAACCGGAGGTCATGATCGATCTCGCCACCCTTACCGGGGCCTGTCTGGTTGCGTTGGGGGAACGTTGCTCCGGCCTGATGGGAAACAATACCGGCCTGCTCAAGGCAATCCGTAAGTCGGCAGAGCGAACCGGCGAACGGGTCTGGCCTCTCCCCTTGATCGACGAATACAACGAAGACCTGAAGACGCCGATCGCCGACATCAAGAATATTGGGGGGCGCTGGGGAGGAACGATTGAGGCGGGACTCTTCCTTCAAGCCTTTGTCGACAAGACCCGTTGGGCGCATCTCGACATCGCGGGACCTTCTTGGGCCTCGAAAGACTTTCCCTACGAGCCCAAAGGGGGAACCGGCGCGATGGTCCGCACCCTCCTTGACTTCCTCCTCCACTACTAACACCAAAGACCTACTGGACCTTGATCTACTGTTGTTGGCGGCATGAAAGCGAAGAGTGGTGCCCCTTGCCGAAAGCATTTTTTAGGGGGACCTTTGACGCATCGCGTGCCCTCGCAATGAGTCTTTTCTTTCGCGTTCGCGCCCAGTGCCCCCTCCCGCCGATGACACAGAATGTCATCCGTTGGGCCCCCTTGACACACAATATCTTGTGCTTTAAAAATTGGGTACTACTATATAATGTATCAACAGCTTATCCACAGAGATTAGCGCTTCATCTCGGTTCGAGGGGTCCATAAGGGGGGTTTCATGAAAACAGCAGCAAATACGGCGACCAAACGGAAGGTCAGCCAGAAGGCGAACGGTCAAACCGGTGCGACCCGACCGAAACTAAAAGCGATCGGCTTTCGAATCGAGCGACGTTATACCGAAGTGGGAAGCGATCCTTTGGCCGATGTCGAATGGGCCAAACGTAAGTCGATAATCGCCGAACCGGGCGGAAGTATCGTCTTCGAACTGAATGATGCCGAAGTTCCGGCCGACTGGTCGCAGCTCGCCACCGATATCGCTGCTTCGAAATATTTCCGAAAGGCGGGGGTTCCGGAAACTGGGGGAGAAGTGAGTGCCCGCCAATTGATCTACCGTGTTGCCCATACCCTTCGGGATGCGGGAAAAGAACTCGGTTATTTTGCCGACACAGAAGTGGCCCAAACCTTCGAAGATGAGCTGACCTATCTACTGGTCCACCAAATGGGGGCCTTTAATTCGCCCGTCTGGTTCAACTGTGGGCTTCACCACGTCTACCAAATCGAGGGTTCCGCCGGGAACTGGTATTGGAATGCCGACGCGGGCGAGATCCAGCAAATCAATAATTCCTATGCACGCCCGCAATGTTCCGCCTGCTTTATCCAAGCGGTCGACGACGACCTGATGAGCATCTTTGATCTCGCCAAAAATGAAGCACGCCTTTTTAAATACGGCTCCGGAACCGGCTCCAACTTTTCAAAGATCCGCGGCAAGCAGGAAAAACTTTCCGGAGGGGGAACCTCTTCTGGACTGATGAGCTTTCTCGAGGTCCTCGATAAGGGGGCCGGCGCCACCAAATCGGGGGGAACGACCCGACGCGCCGCCAAGATGGTCTGCCTCGACATCGATCACCCGGAGATCACCGGCTTTATCCAGTGGAAGGTCGCCGAAGAAAAGAAGGCGGGAGCTTTGATCGCTGCCGGCTACCCTTCCGATTTTAATGGAGCGGCCTACCAAACCGTTTCCGGACAAAATTCCAACAATTCAGTTCGGATCAACGATGACTTTATGGATGCCTACTTAAAGGATGGGGAGTGGCAGACGACAATGCGCACTACTGGCGAGATTCATGAAACCTTGAAAGCACGCGACCTCATGAAGATGATCTCGGAGGCGACGTGGGGATGCGCCGATCCCGGCGTGCAATACGACACGACGATCAATGACTGGCATACCTGCGTCAATACCGATCGGATCAATGCCTCCAATCCTTGTTCAGAATATATGTTCCTGGACGATTCGGCGTGCAATCTTGCCTCTTTGAACCTCATGAAGTTTCGCCGTGATGATGGAAGTCTGGACACTGAGAGCTTTCGCCATGCCTGTCGCGTCTTTACGACCGCACAGGAGATCATCGTCGATTTTGCCTCCTACCCCACGCAAACAATTGCGCAAAACAGTCATGACTACCGCCCACTCGGCCTTGGTTATGCCAACCTCGGAACCCTCCTGATGACCAATGGCATCCCGTATGATTCTGAAAAAGGGCGCGCGATCGCTGGAGCCATTACCGCTGTCATGTGTGGACAGGCCTATGCAACCTCCGCTGAGTTGGCGTCAATCAAGGGAGCCTTTCCCGGTTTTGAAAAGAACCGCGAGCCGATGTTGCGGGTCATGCGCAAACACCGAGACGCTACCAACGACATCGATGCCCGTCATTGTCCGCAAGAATTGCTGAAGGCGGCGCAGGACGATTGGGAACGAGCCATCGAGCTCGGCGAACAGCATGGCTACCGCAATGCGCAGGCAACGGTCCTCGCCCCAACCGGAACGATTGGCCTGCTTATGGACTGTGACACCACTGGGGTAGAACCGGAGTTTTCTTTGGTAAAATGGAAGAAGTTGGCCGGCGGTGGTTATTTTAAAATTATCAATCGATCGATCCCACTTGCCCTCGAAAAGCTGGGTTACAGCGAGGAAGAGGTCAAGGCGATCAATGATTATATCTTGGAAAATAACAAAATCGAAGGGGCGCCGGACCTGAAAGAAGAGCACCTCCCGATTTTTGATTGTGCGAATCGTAATGGAGATGGGGCCCGCTTCATCGATCCGATGGGGCACGTCAAGATGATGGCCGCGGTTCAGCCCTTTATCTCTGGTGCTATTTCCAAAACGATCAATCTCCCCAATGAAGCCACCGCCGAAGATATCGAAAAACTCTACGTCGAGTCTTGGCAGCTTGGTCTGAAAGCAGTCGCCCTGTATCGTGATGGAAGTAAACATTCGCAACCCTTGAACACCACGAGTGATGAGGCGCAACAAGAAGAGGAAGGGGTGGCACGCAGTGAACGCCTCCCCCTCCCCCGCAAAAGACAAGGGTTCACTTTGGAATCGAGCGTGCAGGGACACAAGCTCTTCTTAAGAACCGGCGAATATGAGGATGGTGAATTAGGAGAAATCTTCATCGACATGTACAAAGAGGGGGCGGCCTATCGCAGTCTCATTAACTGTTTTGCGATCGCCGTTTCGATTGGCTTGCAGTACGGCGTTCCGCTCGAAAAATTCGTCAACTCCTTCACCTTTACCCGTTTCGAACCACAGGGCGTAACCGATCATCCCAATATCAAGATGAGCACGTCGCTGCTCGACTTTGTCTTCCGGGTGCTTGGAATGGAATACCTTGGACGCACCGACTTTCTGCATTTAAAGCCAAAGACCGTCGATGACCTCGATGGTCACAACAAGACTGATAGCCAGGTCACTGGCAACAGCGCACAACCAGATTCTCCGGTCGCCGCTACCCCTCCCTCGGCGGCGACCGGAGATATGGGTGATCATCTGGCGGAGATGATGGGAGATGCTCCGCCATGTGATCAGTGCGGCCACATGACCGTCCGTAATGGGGCCTGCTACAGGTGCCTGAATTGCGGAAATTCAATGGGTTGTAGTTAACAAAAAGCCACCAGCGTTGGGCCGGTGGCTTCTACCTTTTGGGGTAAGTGGCTAAGAAATTCTAGGGTTTGTGGGTCTGGCCGCCGTGCAGATCCTTCATAAACTGGCTGGCTTTCATCTGGGCGATCTGGGCAACACGTGTCTTAGGGGGGGCCTCACCTCGAAGCTCGGCGGGGCGCGTTGCCACCGTCTCACCGGAAACGGCACGTCCCGACTCCAAGGAAGTCCCTTGAAAATGCTGGGCCGCGCTGGGGCTGACTGAAATATTAAAGGGCATCGACATCTCTCCCTATTCTTATCGTTCTGGGACGGGTCTTCAGTTGCCAATCGACCTCGAAAAACCTATATCCCTTGATCATCAAGATAACATGTCTAGCAGATAGACGGAAACCCCGAAAAGGACAAAGCGTTGCGAAATCTGACGAAGGCCCAGTTTATCACCCTGGAGGGGATCGAGGGCTCTGGGAAAACAACTCAATTATCTAATATTATCAAATACTTAGAAAATAATGGGCATTCGGTGCTCGCGACCCGAGAACCAGGGGGAACCGCGGTGGCCGATCGTATCCGTACCCTGTTGGTCGAATCAGGCTCCGAACCCCTCGAACCAGCCTCTGAGCTCCTCCTCTATAACGCATCGCGTTGCCAGCACATCATGCAACGAATCCGGCCCGCCTTGAAAGAGGGAAAAATCGTCGTCTGTGATCGTTTTACCGACGCCACCGTGGCCTACCAAGCCTACGGTCGGGGACTCTCCTTGAAGTGGGTGGAGCAGGTCAACCACTCTGCGACCGACGGCCTGGAACCGAACCTCACTCTCCTCTTTGACATCGAACCAGAAGTGGGGCTGAAGCGTTCCCTTGATCGTCTTCAACGAGCCAACAGTAAAGAGGATCGCTTTGAACAAGAGGCGCTCTCTTTTCACCAGAAAGTGCAGCAAGGCTATCGTGAATTAGCGAAACGTTTTCCAGAACGGATCGTAACTATCCCGGCCGCAGAACCGGCGGAAATCGTCTGGCAAAAGGTCGAAGCCATTCTCGCGGAGCGATTATGAATTTAGAATCGATTCGCGGACAAGATCGAGCCATCGCTGAACTCAAAAAACGCCTGACAGAAGATCGCCTGCAGGGAAGTTTTTTATTCGCCGGTCCCGAAGGGGTGGGAAAACGCTCGACCGCCCTCGCCCTAACCGCCGCCCTCTTCTGTGAAACGGCCCCCGGAAAGGGGTGCGAGCAGTGTACTACGTGTCTGCAAGTTGCCCAGCAAAGTCATCCCGATCTCCTCATTCTGTCACCGGAAGGGAACAAGGTGATCAAGGTTGATTCGGTTCGCGCCTTACTCCACAAGATGAGCTTGCAGCCAGCCCAGGCCGACCGCAAAGTTATTTTACTCGATCGACCGGAAACCATGACGGTCAGTGCCGCAAACGCCCTGCTTAAAAATCTGGAAGAGCCAGGAAAGCAAAATCTTTTCCTCTTGGTATCGAGTACCCCCGGTCGTCTCCTCCCAACGATTCTCTCGCGCTGTCAACGCGTCGACTTTGTCCCTCTGGCCCCGGCAGAACTAGAAAAACTACTCACTCCGTCACCCGGCCCCCATCCGGAAAGTCTCCTACGACTGGCCGGTGGCTCTCTGACCCATGCGGCCCACTACCGTGACTGGACCAACCGGCTCGGCTGTGATCTCCCGACCCTGTTTGCGGAATTGGCTTATGCCCGCTACACCGACCTAAAAGAATGGCTCGACAAACTCCCCACTACTCCAGCGGAAATTAATTTGCTACTCGACGGCCTGCGTGCGGTCTGCCGCGACCTTCTTTTGTGGCACCTGTGGGGAAATCAGGCTATCGATCAATTGATCTTTCAGGAAGCAGCCGAAACAATTCAAAAATGGGGACTCGGACTAACCACGGAATCGATCGAGAAAATTTTACAAGAAATTAACGAAATGCAAACTGCACTCACTCATAACGCCAATCCCCAACTGTTGTGGGAATCACTCGCCTTGACGATTCATCGCTTGGCCCGTTTTGAAAATCTCTACCATGAAGAAAAAAGCGCGTAAATTTTATCTCACGACGGCGATTGATTACGTCAACAGCCTTCCCCACTTAGGCACCGCCTATGAAAAGATTGGCGCGGATGCCCTGGCCCGTTTTCGTCGCCGCGAAGGGGATGAAGTCCATTTTCAGATGGGAAACGACGAACATAGTGTCAACGTTTACAAGGCGGCCCAAGAAAAAGGAATGGAGCCGAAGGCCTACTGTGACCAAATGCGACGGCAATTTGAAGAGATTTGGTGTGCCCTCGAAATCTCTTACGATGACTTCATTCAGACTTCAGAAGAACGTCACTCGCAGGCCGCACAGGCCCTCTTTAAGAAAATCTATGAAGCGGGGGACATCGAACGAGATCGCTACGAAGGGTGGTACTGTGAATCGTGCGAAGCCTACTACACTGAAAAGGATTTGGTCGACGGCCATTGCCCCAATCACAAGGCCAAACCGAAATGGCTCCAACAGGAAAACTATTTCTTTCGGTTGTCCCGCTTTCAAGAACGACTTTTAAAACATTATAAAGAACATCCCGAATTTATCCTGCCGGAAATACGCCGCAATGAAATCATTCGTCTGGTCGAGGCGGGATTACAGGACATCAGTATTTCCCGTGCCGATGTCCCGTGGGGAATCCCGGTTCCAATCGATGATAAAGAAGTGATCTATGTCTGGTTTGAAGCCCTCATTAATTATCTGACTGCAGTCGGCTACCCCGATGACAAAAAGAAGTTTAAAAAGTGGTGGCCAGCCGATGTCCATGTCATCGGAAAAGATATCACTCGTTTCCACTGTGTAATCTGGCCCGCCATGTTGATGAGTGCCGGCCTTCCTCTGCCAAAAACAGTCTTCGGGCACGGTTTTGTTTATCTCAAGGGAGAAAAAATGAGCAAGACCTTAGGGAATATCGTGAGCCCTTTAGATATTATTCCCAAGTACGGAGCCGATTCACTTCGCTATTACCTGCTGACAGAATCCGGTTTTGGAGCCGATGGCAATTTTACCTGGGACGGTTTTATCCGGCGCTACAACTCCGATCTCGCGAACGATCTGGGGAATCTCTTGAATCGAACTGTCGGAATGGCCACAAAGTATTTGTCCGGCAAGATCACTCCCCTCCAGGGAAAGCCGACGACCGAAGATCAAGCCCTGCAACAAAAATTCACCGATACACTACGGGCCATGCAGGAAGCGATGGATCCGGCACACGGGGGCATTCAGACTCACCAAGCCTTGAGTGCACTTTGGGACTATCTCGGCGCCATCGACAAATATATCGACCAAACGGCCCCCTGGGCCTTGCACAAAAAAGGGGAGACGGAACGGGTCGCCGACGTACTCCATCATGTGGTGGCCGCCTTGCGCATTGTCTCTCTTTTATTGGAACCTTTTTTACCCAAGGCGGCCCGCAATCTCTGGGAACGCCTGGACCTTGACCCGAAATCTTTTGAGACCACTACTTATCCAACACTCGCGTGGGAAGAGTTTTCCGAACCGATCCAACTGCAGACCGGTGCCCCTCTCTTTCCACGTATTGAGGAGGAAGAAAAAACTATGGAACAAACCGCCGCCAAAGAGGAAACCAATAACCAAATCTCCATCGATGATTTCGCTAAGGTGGATCTTCGGATCGCACGCATCCTGACGGCCGAAAAGGTGGAAGGGGCCGATCGTCTCCTCAAGCTAGAAGTCGACCTCGGTGACGAAAAGCGCCAGTTGGTCGCCGGCATCGCCAAAAGCTACAAACCGGACAATCTGATTGGTAAACAGGTTGTCGTTGTTGCCAATCTCAAGCCAGCAAAGATCCGTGGAGTAGAGTCGCAAGGAATGATCCTTGCCGCGGGTGGCAGTGACGGGGTGGTCCTTCTTTCTCCGGAATCAGAAGTCCCGGTCGGGAGCAAAATCAAGTGACGGCCCGCCGGGCCGTCATCCTGAGCGGAGCGAAGGATCTCCCGTAAACAATGTCCCTCTTCCTAATATCCAATGAGGGTCAAAACGCCTTTTGACCCCCCGCATTCTTTCAATCTCTTTTGCCGTATATTGAATTAGTAGGAAATCTCGGAATAGTTTTCCAAAACCGTGTTCTCCGGCCACCACCCCATTCCATTTTACCGCCCGTTCGCACTGGCGACGAAGGAATTTGCGTGCTTTCTCATATTCACTTTGATTGTGAGCGATCAGGTGTAGGTGCGGATGCCCCTCTCCTAGGTGTCCAAAGGTAATGATCTCGAGACCCGCTTCGTCGGCCTCGGTAATCGCCTGATGGATCGCCCGTTCGATCTTATCGAGAGGAACGCGCCAATCGCTCGCCACCTTTCCACCGCCGGCGGCCCGATAGGCCTGAAGGCGTTCATTGATTTTTTCAGGAATCAAGTGACGCCAGCGCCGAAAGCGATTCTTTTCGGCATCGGTGCGGGCAAACCAAGTTGCTTCGGCCAATTCCGGCCTTGATACAGAAGAAAGGGTTTTTTCTAAGAGTTGTATCCAGGCATCAAGCGTCGCCTTTTCGTCTGCCCCCTTTTTAAACTCCTGTTTCCAGTAGATTGCCGCCATGGCCGATTCCGGAATTTCGGGAATATCCGAATGATCGCTCCAGATCGCCAGTGAAGCTCGATCGAGTAGCTCCAAGGCGCGTGGCGCAATCTTTTTGGAGTGGAGTGACTCAAGTCCAAACCGAATCGCACTCTCCAGCGAAGGGAAGAAGGCAATTCCCGCCCAATGCTCTGGTGGAAGAGGAAGGAGCTGAACGGTGACCTCCGCTAGATAACCGAGCGTCCCTTCCGAACTGACAAGGAGATCGATCGCCTCATCATCCTGAGGGCGATTCAAATCGAGCAATGTTCCATCCGCCTGGATTATCTTCAGGCCCAGGATGTAGCGACGAGTGTCGCCGTACAAAACCGCATCTTCTCCTTTGGCATTCGTCGCCACCGTCCCCCCAAGTCGTGCTTCGCGAAAACTGGTTGGATCAGGGGGATAAAAAAGATTTTCACCGACAACCTGTTCCTTAAGATCCCCAAGAAAGATCCCCGGCTGAACAATCGCTGCCCCTCGCCCCTCTTCTCCCTTCTGAATATCAAGGATACGTTCACACTGTTCGGTGGCGATCAACAGCCCCTCTTCTGCCGTCGCCGCTCCAGTCAGACCGGTAAAACCACCCGCAAAAGTAACTGGAATTTTACCGGCATGACAAAAAGCCAATACCTCTTGAACCTCTTGGACATCGCGTGCCCGAATCACCGCATCGGGATCCCTTTGAATAGCGACATCGCCACGGTAGGGAGCGATACGTTCATCCCCCTTGTAGAGAACTTCACCATGAGCCGGAAGTTGTCGGAGGTCAGCGCGATCCCAGGAAGGTTTCATCGTTCACTAGACGGGTGTTTTAGCGGGGGGTGGAGTGGAAGGAACCGGGCCAACCCCCTTGGGGGGAGCCTTAGGGGAGGCCCCCTTCTTCTTGAAACCATATTGTTGCACCGGCGCCCCACCGGTGGCATCGACCACTTCGATTCGGTGCCCAGTCTGTTGCTCCCATTTTTTGAGCGCCTTTTCGAGGAGTTCCTGGTTCATCGACCAGAGCTTGTCATGTTCTCCGTCAAGCAACTGATCACTGAATAGCTTGTAGCCCATCGAAAAACTCTGAAAGCCGGTCTCGTCTGGCCCGCCCCACACGATAAAATTGGTCGGCTCTTGAATCTTCAGGCGCACTGGATTGTCTGGATCATGGGCCGTGCGTAAAAAGCCAACAATGTTCAGATTGACTCGTAGAGTCCAGATCGGTTCTTTGAGTTTTTTCATCACCAACATCAGCTCATCGAGAAAGGTCTGCTGGTCCATCCCCTTTTTCTCAATGTGTTGAGTCGCATTGTAGGTGATCACCTCCAGACTGTCCGGCATCACCAATCCAAAAAAGGAACGAAGAAAATTAAAGACCTGCTCAAAGAACCAGACATTCGTCTCATCATGTCGCATCTGGGTAAAATCGAGGTTGGAGTAAAACCCCCAGGTACCGACAATCTGTCCCTGCTCGGAGGCCTCTTCGAGAAAATCATCTAAACCTTTAATCATAACGTGTACTTATCATACGAAGGTTTTGCCCCGAAGTAAAGAATGCGCTAAGATCGGACCATGGAACGATGGCCGGTCTCTGAAGCTAAACAAAAAGACCTCAAACAAAGAATGGAACGACTGTCGCTTGAGGAGTCGGACCTTGAGGAAGAGTTTGTGCGGGGTGGCGGCGCCGGCGGACAAAAAATTAATAAGACCTCTATTGTGGTTACCCTGAAACACCTTCCGACCGGTCTCCAAGTACGATGCCAAGAAAGCCGCAGTCAGGCCCTGAATCGCTTTCTGGCACGTCGGCTACTCGTCGAAAAGTTAGAGGAAAAAATCTTTGCCGAAAAGAGCGCCAAGCAAAAAAAGATTGAAAAGATCCGACGTCAAAAGCGCAAGCGGAGCCGTCGCGCCAAGGAAAAGATGCTTGCCGATAAACACCATCAGGGTGTAAAAAAGGAACTCCGAAAAAAACCGGAGTCGGAATGACAGCTACCGCAAAAAAAGATGGGCGGTGTAGCCAAGCGAGGCGAGAAGGAGCAGCCCCCCTTCCCAGCGAACCAATTTACGTTGGGTCATTAAAAAGAAGAGCATCACCGTCGTCAGTCCTAACAGGAACCAAATATCGAACTGTAGCAACGCGGGGTCGAACTGAAGTGAGGCAAGACTAGAGGCAGCCCCCACAACTAACAGGACATTAAAGATATTGCTCCCAATAATATTGCCAACGGCTAGATCGGTCTCTTTTTTAAGGGCTGCGACGACAGTCGTCGCCAGTTCAGGGAGTGAAGTCCCGATAGCAACAATCGTCAAACCAATCACCCGTTCGGAAAGTCCCGCCAGTCGGGCAATAAAGACTGCCTGATCGACCAGCCACCGAGCCCCAAAGCCCAAGGCCACAATGCCTGCTACAATCAACAGGCCGTGCCGCCAATTTCCAATCACCTTTTCTTGCGTCACCTCGGCCGTGAGTTCCTGGGCATAACGATCGACTCCCCCTTTTTTCTTGGCCAAATAAAGCTGCAGGATTAAATAGCCGGCAAAGGTACCGAGCAAGATCCAACCCTCTAACCTGGAGAGGGTCCCATTCCACATCAAGCCAACCAACAAAACGATCACCAGGATATTGATCGGCGCTTCGCGACGGATAATGTCAGAATGAATGACCAGCGGAGTGATCAGTGCCGACAGTCCCAGGATCCAACCGATATTAACAATATTGGAACCGAGAACATTTCCGATAGCGATGCTCCCCGAACCATGAAGGAGAACGGCCGCCAAGCTGGAAAGGAGTTCCGGAGCCGAGGTCCCAAAAGAAACAACGGTCAGACCAATCACTAAGGGTGGAATTCCCAAGGTGAGTGCCAGGCGGGAGGCCCCCTTCACAAGCCACTCGGCCCCGTAATAAAGCAGAGCCATGCTCACCAACAAAATAAGGATCGAAAAGAGAAGAGATTCCATCTAAAAAACCAGAGAGCGTACCGATTCTCCTACCATCAACAAGAGATGGGAGGGAAACAGTCCCCAATAGAGTGTCGTCACCACACACAGAACCAATACAACCAGCCAAGGATAGGGAATCGGTCGGAGCTTCTCGACCGTCCGTTTTTTGAAATACATCGTCACGATTACTTCCAAGCAACAAGTGGCCTGTACCAAGCTCGCCACAATTCCAATCACCACCAATCCAACAAGCCCTCCTTCGAGGGAGGCGGCCAACAGATAAAATTTTGCAGCAAAACCGATCGTGGCTGGAAAACCGGCAAAAGAAAGGAGCAACAGAGAAAGAGAGGCGGCCAACCAAGGGTGGCGTCTTCCCAGGCCAGCGTAATCTTGAATTTCTCCCCCCCCTTCCCCTTGCCTCTCCAAAACAAAGAGGATGGTAAAGAGACCCAACAGCATGACCGCCAGTGCGACCAGATAAAAGAGGAGGCCAGCAAAGGCTCGTTCCAGTTGGGCGGTGGCGGTTGCCGCCGCTGCCAGCCCCATCAATAAAAATCCAACGTGACTGACCGCTCCAAAGCTAAGTAGGCGTTTCATATTATTTTGCGCCAGCGCCTGAAGTGGGCCAACGCAAAGAGTGAGCGCCGCCATCCCCCACAAGACTGTTCCCCACGAAAAGGCAACGACTGAAACCCAACTGTTGAGCAAGCGAATCAGGACCGCGACCGCGGCTACCTTAGCGGCAATGGCCATAAAGCTAGCAGTCGGCGTGGAAGCCCCCTGTGCTATATCGGCCGCCCCAAAGTGGAAGGGGACCCAAGCCATCTTGAAAGCAAGACCCGCCACCATAAAAACAACTCCTAACGAAAAAATGATTGTGCGGTTCTCGGCTCCTCCCGAAGAGAAGACTTGCTGAATAGCGGCGAGTGAGGTTTCCCCAGTCGCTGCATAGATAAGAGCAGCACCATAAAAGAACAGGGTGAGTGCAAAGCCAGCTAAATAAAAATGTTTAAGGAAGGCTTCTTGGGAGGACAACGTCGATCTTCTCCAACCGATCCACACCACCAGTGGCAAGGTAGCAAACGTCATGCCGGCAAAGAGGAGGAGTAATCCATCTGCATGAATCATCAAAAGGGTCCCGACCGTACTGAGCAAAAGAAAAATAGGAGAATCTTGCAAGATCAACGCGGTAAGAACGGCCACTCCTGTTATAAGCAGCGCTAGAAAATAGGTGTAGCGATCAAAGACAAGCCCCCCATAGGCATAAGGGGTGCTGGTCAGCCACAACCAGGCGAGCAGGCCGAGTATCGTTACCAGGCGTGGGGCCCACTTTCCCTTGTTCCGAAAAGCCCAACTCAGTCCGGCAACAACAACAGTCAAACCAGTCAAGCCCCACAGTGGAAGCGATTCCATCCAAGGGGACGGCAGCCAAAAATTAATTGTCAGGTTGAACAGCGACATCGGAAATAATCTTCTCCAAAATTTGTTCGAAAGCAGTGCGTGACGATTCCAAGAAAAGTTGTGGTTTGAGTCCACCAACAAGTATCAGCAGTAACAAGAGGCCGGTGAGACCAAGACGCTGGCGGCCCCAGCGGGGTGGGACTGTTACCGCATCGCTTGTTTTGAGTGCCGCCAACATCCCTCGCAACAGGGACAAAACTAGAAGCCCCCATCCCAACATCACCCACAACACTCCACTTCGATCCTGCTGAAATCCCTCGGTCAGGACCAAAAAACTGCCGACAAAACCGGCTGTTCCGGGAAGACCGCACAGTGCGGCCAACACAAATAAGATCATCCCAACCCAAACCAATCGCCAGGACCCCGCCTGTTCGGGTGATTCGCAGGCCTCTGCAACCAACAGCAGGGCCGCTATTAGGGCGCCGTGGCTCACTAGAAAAAAGAGAGCTCCCTCGGCTCCGTTAAGGTTAAAGAGGGCCAAGGCGTAAAGGGAAAAGCCGATCGCAAAAACCGTCCAATAAGTGGCGCGTGCAGCCCACTCCTTTTGAAAAAGGGACAAGGCCCCTCCGTACAGAAGGGTCAACAGGCCCACCCCTTTCAAGGTGGGGGCCCACAATTGCATCCCCTCCGGAAAAAGAACCACCCCGTAGCGCCACAAGGCGTACAAACCGATCTTAACGAAAAGAGCGAGCAGAAGGATCTGTCCCCCGATCGTGAGTGCTGCAACGGCACGTGACAACCAGAGATGCAGCGGAACCAGCGCTACCTTACAAGCGACACCGAAGAGAAAAATTCCGGCCAGTCGATATTGCACATCCGTTTCCATAGGGATGGCCTTGAGATCTGCTAAGTTGAGACTGTGGTTGGCCAACACATAGAGCTGGGCCATCACCAACAGAAAGGCACCGCTGCCAAGTAGATTGAAAAAGAGAAAGGCCTTGGCGGCAGCCCCGCGCGATGTTTCCTGGAGACCAATCAAGAAATAAACAACAATGACCCCGACTTCCATGAAGAGATAAAACAAAAAGAGGTCGAGTGCGGAAAAGGCACCGAGTAAAGACACTTCCAATAATAAAAATAAAACAGTGCGCGAACGATCAATGGAGCGAGTCGTTAAATCCCACCACAAAAACAACGGCACCAGGCACACCGTCAGGCCAATGAACGGCAGAGAGAGACCATCCATTCCAACCCAATAATTGACCTGGAAAAAGTCGATCCAATGATAGAATTCATCAAACTCAAAACCCCCGATGCCACGAAATCGAACCACCAGCCAACACCAGATAAAAAACGGCAACGCCGCAAAGATAAGACTGATCCATTTTAAATGCTTGAGAAGTCTCTCGGGCAACAAGGCGACCAGTAGGGCCCCAA
>CAZXZM010000009.1:0-4310 GCA_964645365.1 uncultured Pseudomonadota bacterium
GCGGGCTTTGGCCGAGATGCTTCGGCGGGCAGGCGCGACGACCGGGTCGAGCCGATTACACAATGGGTCCGGGCTCTCGCGCGATAATCGTCTGGCTGCATCACACTTGGTGGCCCTGCTTGCCTATGTTCTCCAAGCTCCCTACGCCGAAGATTTCATCCGTAGTCTCAGTATTGCCGGAATCGACGGAACCTTGTATCGTCGCTTCAAAAGCTCTCCGTTACGGGGCAAGGTGTGGGCAAAAACGGGTTCGCTTTATCAGGTCGCCGGACTAGCGGGTTATCTTCTGGCCGGAGAGCAACCCCTGATTTTTGCAATTGTGGTGAATGGCTTCAATCATTCATTGCGTCAAGTCCAACGGGCTGAAGAAAAAATCTTGGAGGCCTTGGCGCATTATTTAGAGGAAACTCGTCGTGAACCGGCATAAAATCATTTCTTTTTTAATTATTGTCGGCCTGATCGCCGGTTTTTTATTTATAGAGCGCCAACTTCTTCCGCTGCATTTACGCCCTCGTATTTCATCCCCCTTTCCGGAACGAAAGCCGAGTTGGGAACGAATGCAGGCGATGCGTGCCCCTGAAGTGTCTCCAGAAGACGAAGCGTCCTCCTGGAGCGATGAAGTAGTCATTGTCAAACGGGCTCTGGAAATACCCGATTCCTTTGCCCTGACCGATCCGTTGGTTGAGACTCTCATCGGAACGCCTAAACTCAAAGAGCTCCCCCCACTCCCCCACCAGGTTGGTAAGGAATTATTTCCAAAGCCTCGCTCTATTCAAGCCGCCGTCAATTTTTGGAAATCAATCTATGCCGAATACTCCACGCAACACGTTGTCATTCACGACAAACGCCATCTCGATCGTGTTTATGCCGTCTTAAATTTTAAAGGTCTTCAAGAACGCGGTTTTAGTGATCAAGAATTGTATCGTTTTAAAAAAGAACGGGTGAAAGAAAAGATGGCGGAGGTCGATAGCATACTGAAATATCTTGATGAAATTCGTGGAACCGCGCAGCCACTCCGCCTGGCTGAACGCAAGATCTGGAAGATGTGGGAATTTTTGGGTGATGATCCTCGCCGTTTTGCCAAGGCGCGCGAGGAGCTTCGTTCTCAAACGGGGCTCAGGAATCGTTTCGCGGAAGCGGTGCAACGCTCGGGAGCCTATCTAGCACATATGGAAGAAATTTTTAGTGAGTATCACCTGCCACTGGAGCTCACCCGTTTAGTTTTTGTGGAGTCGCTGTTTCGCAATGTTGCCCGTTCCAAGGTTGGAGCGGCAGGGTTGTGGCAAATTATGCCGGCAACCGGCCGCCTCTTTAATCTAAAAATCAATGAATGGGTGGATGAACGCTTTGATCCACTGCTGGCCACTCATGCTGCGGCCCAGTTGCTTCGCAGCAACTATCGCATCCTCGGCCGATGGTCGCTGGCAGTCAACGCCTATAATTCGGGGCCGGGCCGTCTGAAACGGGCGGTCAAAAAACTGGGGACCAAAGATATCGGCGTGATCATCAATCGTTATAAGGGGCGTGGGTATGGTTTTGCCTCCCGCAATTTTTATCCTGAATTTCTGGCCGCGCTCGAAGTAGCTAATAATTCTCGCCAGATCTTTGGAGAGCTCTTAATCGAGCTGCCGGTTGAATACGAAGTGGTCCGATTATCCAATCGGGCCACTTTTCATGAATTGGCCGATATTATTCGCATTGACCTCGAAAGTCTTCGTGACTTGAATCCCGCCTTCTTGCCTCCCGCCTTTGATTCCGACGTCTATCTCCCCCAAGATTCCACTATTCGCGTCCCATTAGGGGAAGGATCCCGTGTAATTGTCGGTGTTTACAATCTGGGCCGCCGAAGGGACGCAGTGACTGAAACTGAAGAAACTTTGTAATGAATTTTTGTTAACGGTGCACGCGGAGTGCGGGTCCCAGTAGTTTTTCTAGTTCTTGGGCATCGGTGCTGTGGGCGAGCGCCACTTCTTTTGCAACCAAATCTCCCTGAACCAATCGAGCGAGTGCCTGATCCATCGTTTGCATTTGAGAAGCCGCCTGCCCGGTCAACATGTGGGAATAAATTTGGTGGATCTTATTTTCGCGAATCAGGTTACGGATGGCGTGGTTCGGCATCAGAATTTCCATGGCCAGAGCGCGTCCCTTTTCTTTGCGGGGAAGCAATTTTTGCGACAGAACTCCGGTAAGGACAAAGGAAAGCTGCGTGCGAACCTGCGGTTGTTGGTGTTGTGGGAAGACATCGATAATCCGATTGACCGTTTCAGTTGTTGTGTTGGTGTGAAGAGTTGCAAAGACTAGATGTCCTGTCTCCGAAATAGTGATAGCTGCTGAAATCGTTTCCAGGTCACGCATTTCTCCAATCATGACGATATCGGGATCTTGTCGGAGAATGTGGCGCAATCCGTCTGGAAAAGTCAGCGTGTCTGTGCCGACCTCCCGTTGGTTAATAATGGATTCCTTTGAATGATGGACGAATTCGATCGGATCCTCGATCGTGACGATGTGCTTTTTTTGGTGTTGGTTAATGCGATCGACCATCGCCGCCAGCACGAATGTCTTGTTGCGTTCCGGTGAGACGACGGTGATCGGTGGTCTGTTTCGGACTGAAAAATCGAAGGAACGGGTCGGCGTGCCGATTCTTTCCCATATTCCCATCCTGGGGTTTTTCTTTTCCCGCACGAAAAAGTCTAAGGAAGACAGGGAGTTATTGATTTTTATCACTCCGGAAATTATCGAAAGCGAGTTCGACTTGAGTTCTAAGCCTCGGTAAGTGAAAATCAAACAAGATGAGGTATTTAGTTCGCGGTGTCGTTTTTACGGTCCTCGTTGCGTGGTGTTTTCCACTGGCGGCGGCCGAAACCCTTTCCGAAAAGGATAGCAAGAATTTCTTCAAAGGCCTTTCGGCCTATGAAGAGGGGAAGTGGAAAACGGTACGCCAAAAATTAAAACCCTATCTAAAAAAAGAAAATCCCCTTCCTGATTATGTTTTATTTATGATGGGAGTCGCCAAGCGCCACGGCAAGAAATGTCCTGAAGCCACTTCTCATTTTAAGAAGCTTCGTTCTCAGTATCCCGAATCGGTTTACTTTAATAACTCTTACTTGGAAGAATCCAGGGCACTGCTCTGTAGTCATGGCTATGAGCAGGCCCGTGCACAGCTCAAGCAATTTCGGCGCACCCACCCAGCCGACCATCTCGTGGAAGAATCACGTTTTCTTGAAGGAAAAAGCTATTACCTGGCCAAGGACTATGAAACGGCCATTGGGCGCCTGAAGGAGTTCTGGGCTGAGACCCCCGCACGGGGTCTTGCGAGCGAATCAGCAGCACTGCTCAAGAAGATGAAGGCCCCGCCGACTCAACAAGATAAATGGCGACGGGCTCGTTTCCTGTACAAGCTACGTGATTGGGGGGCGACCAAGGAATTGCTGGTCGAGCTCGGAGCGCAAGATAGTTATCTCTTTGCCGAGTGTATCTTTCGACTGAAGGACTATCCCCGTGCCAAAAAACTTTTTGAAAGTCTAATTCAGCGGGGCGAAAAATCACAAAAATCCTTGGCGCGTTTGGCGACGATCAATGTTCGTCTCGGTGATTACGATACGGCCATTAAGCATAATCGAACGATTGCCAAGCGTTATCCCGGTAGCCGTTCCCAAAAAAAGGCTCTTAAGAAAATCGCTTTTCTCCACAAGGATCGTTTTGATTTTGAAAAGGCAGCTGTGGTGCTGCGTGATTTGTTGCAGAGAGGTTTAAGTCGCAAAGAACGTACAGATGCCTTGGAAGAATTGAGCTGGGTGACCTACCGGAGCGAAAAATTTGATGAAGCTCTGGAAAATCTAGAGAAACTTCTTCTTTTTAAGCACTTCAAGAAACGTCAACGGGCAAAATATATTTTTTGGAAGGCAAAAATTCTGGTCAAACAGTCTCAAGAGAAAGGTATTGAGAAAGAAGTTAAGAAGGAAAAGAAAAAATTAGCCCGTAAAACTTATTATGAAACCTTGAACCACGACAAGTGGGGTTATTATGGTTTGTCTGCGTTGCGCGAAATCCATAAAAAAGACAAAGACTTTTTCACGGCGCTGAAGGGAGAGGATGAAAAACGGGCCCGTCGCATTCGGCCAGTGGCTCTCGACGAACCCCCTTCGATCGATCGTTTTTTTCACCTCTCGCGTGCCGAGGCGCTTCACACTCTCGGCCTGAAACGTTTGGCCACACGTGAAATGAAACAGGCCTACAAAGAGGCCAAGGGCTCGACCAGTCTCCTTAAGCAAACGGGGGAGATGGCCTATGCCGTCGGTAATCATTACGTG
>CAZXZM010000009.1:4320-23053 GCA_964645365.1 uncultured Pseudomonadota bacterium
CGATGGTCATTGGTATGCGGTACCCCGGCCTCCTTGGAGACCCCAACGCTGTTTGGAGTTGGCTCTACCCAAAGGCCTATGAATCGATTGTCAAACGGCACAGTAAGCATCGCGGGCTGGATTCCCGTTTGATGTACTCCATCATGCGACAGGAGAGCGCTTTTCAAGAAGAGGTTGTGAGTTCTGCTGGGGCACGCGGTCTGATTCAGATTATGCCCTTTACTGGTCGGCGGTTGGCACGGATAATGGGGTGGAATGGTTTTCAGGTCCAGGATCTTTTTGAACCAGAAATCAATATTGCCCTTTCGACTCTCTATATTCAGATGAATTCTGATCTCTTTGAAGGGCGCTTGCCAATGGTGATTGCTTCTTACAATGCGGGGGAGGCGGCGGTCGCGCGCTGGCTACCCTCACGGCGCCATCTTGAAGATTGGGAATTTGTCGAAGAGATTCCTTACCGTGAGACCAACAATTACGTCAAAAGAGTTCTCGCTAACTATTGGATGTACCAGTATCTCTACCCTTCCACTAAGAAATCAAAAGATAAGACCAAAAAAACTTAAGACCCTAAACCCTGACTGCTGGATCAAAGAGTTTGGCGTGTTCCTCGAGGGCAAAGCGATCGGTCATGCCAGCAATATAGTCACAGACGACCCGTTCCGCAGGCATATTTTCTACCTTTTGTTGAACTTCGCCAGGGAGGATCTTGGGATTCTTACAATAAAGATTAAATAGATCGACTAAAATTTTTTCTGCCTTAGCCGCCATTCGCTCAACACGGTGGTGTTTGTACATATTCTCAAACAGAAAGACCTTAAGCTGTTTTCTATTGGCTCCGGTGATTTTTGAGAAGGTGACACATTTTTCCTTGGCGTTCCGTATATCATCTACGGTTTTGATTTTAAGGCGCTGAATGTTTTCCTCTGTGGCCCGAACCAGATCGGTCACCAGGTGATTGATGACCGCGCGCACCTCTTGATGTTCCTCCCAAAGTTCGATGCCACGTAGTTGTTCTATTGTAACCAGGCGAGAGCGGAGCCCATCGTCAAGATCGTGGCTTAAATAGGCGATTTCATCGGCAAGATCGACGATCTGCCCTTCCAGGCAGGGGTGCCCTTTTCTTTCAAATTGGATCTGAGGGTTGTCGTAAGAAGTCATGTGTTTGGCGATTCCTTCGCGTACCTCAAAACTCAGATTGAGGCCCGGAAACTGTGGGTACCGTTTTTCCAATAAAGTGACGATGCGCAGTGACTGCCGGTTATGTTCGAAGCCCCCCTGCTCTTTCATGAGCCGGTTCATGACATCCTGTCCTGAATGACCAAAGGGGGTATGCCCTAAGTCGTGGGCCAAGATGGTCGCTTCTGCCAGTTCTTCATTGACGCGCAGGGCCCGCGCAATGGTTCGGGCAATCTGTGCCCCCTCGAGGGTGTGGGTGAGCCGCGTTCGGTAGTGATCCCCTTCATGAAAGATAAAGACTTGCGTTTTGTATTCCAGGCGGCGGAAGGCCTTGGAATGAATCACACGATCCCGGTCTCGCTGGAACGCCGTTCGATAGGGGTGCTCTCGCTCTTCATACTCCCGACCCAGCGACTCCACGCTTTTACAGGCGTAAGAGGCCAGGGTCTCCTTTTCGATTGTTTCGTATTCCTGTCGGGTCTGCATGGGTCCCTATCAAAGCACCTTCAGGGTTTTATGCAACTGTGGAATGATACGAACATTGGAGAGGGTCTGACGGGCCAATGCGGCCCACTCGTTCAACTGCCGGGGACTCGGGGAGGCACGGAATGAGGCAAAAGGGGTCGCTGGCTGCAGGATAAAAGGAATGGCCGGATCTTCTGCCGCTATCAGCTGGTAGGACCGTTCTAGATCGGTTGGGTTCAGATCGGAAGACACAACGACCTTGACGCATCGCTCTTTTCCCCGACTGCACACTAAGAACCTTTGGTGCTCTTCCCAGTAAGGGCGCATATTGGTTACCGAGGGGAGTTTAATGTCCATACTGATGATATTGATGTGGTCCAGCACCTTTTCGAGTGCCTGATAATGAATTCCTGCCGTTTCGAGTAGTATCTGATAACGACCCGCGAGCGTTGGGAGCCACTGCGCTAAAAAGTCGGCCTGTTGCAGCGGCTCTCCGCCGGTGATCGATAAAACCCGCTCTCCATCAAAAGAAGATAGAATATTATTGATTTGTGCGGGCGTGAATGGATTTGAATGGTAAGTAAATTTTTTAGTGAAGGGGGTGGTTTCGACCCGGCAGCGTTCATTGTGAACAAAGGAGGCGGGGGTATCGCAGAATTGACAGGAGAGCTCACAGTCTTGAAAACGAATAAAGAGATGTTGTTCGCCGAGGCGGGTTCCCTCTCCCTGGATGCTGGAAAAAATTTCGATAATGTTGGCGGTGGATATCAAGTGACCGGTCTGACTTTTGCGAGGTCACGTTTAATGCTTTCATATTCCTTCTGAAAATCGGTCAAAATCTGCCTTGCAAATGGAAGGGCCTCTACCTGGTAATCCGCCAGCCCTCGCGTTGGCACGGGGGTCCCCTCTGAAACAATATTGATTCCAGCGTGCAGGAGGGTTGAAACCGGTGAGGCGGTAGCAATGGAGACAGTCAGCTTATTCTCACCATCGTAGAGATCGTTACCGGTGCGTACTAATGAGAATTCCTTTTTTTGTTCCGTAAGACGCTGTTGAATTTGGCTGATGAGGAGACGTTGCAGCAGGATAGTTTCGCTCAAAGGGAGTTTGTAGAATTCTCCGATAAAATGGAGCATCGAACGACTGGCGATCGGTTTTTCTTGCCGGACATCTTCTAGATCGACCATGTGCTCTAGGGTTACGTCACAGGGACCAATAAAGGCGACCAGGGCATCGCCCAATTGACCGGTTGTTTCATAGATCCAGTGGGAACGGAGCTGCGTTCCGTTGTAAGTCATCTCTTGGTCAATTAATTGTATTTGCATCGCCGCGCCACCCGTCTCTCTTTAAATTGTTTACACATCCGTTCCCAAACCCCCGCATTTTTATAGGCACGGACTGAGCGTTGGCATGATTCACAGTGCCCACACATTTTTTCTCCAGCATGATAACAGCTCCACAGCTTTTCGAACGGGAGGTGGCGCTCAAGGCCCTCACGTACAATCTCCTCCTTGTTCCACTGTTGAGTATAACTCGTTACCGTCACACCGTTCGCCGTTGCATAGTGGAAGAATTCCTTGGCCACCTTGACGAAGTCTTCACTGTTGTCGGGAAAGGTGACGGCCTCTTCTGCATTAAATCCCGTGATGAGAAGGGTGGCCTCCAGGCTTTCCGCAAAGGAGGCAGCAACATTGAGAAAGACTCCATTGCGATTCGGGACCCAGACGGCGCGGGCCGTTTTCTCTGACTCCTTTTGATTATCAAGTTGGGCTTCGGTCAATTCCGGGATTGTCTGATCGTGCCGCGTAAGAGCGCTTTGTCCCAGTTCTGCCAACCAGGGAAGGCCCACCGTCTTACAGGGAACCTGAAGATGGTCCGCAATGGCGGTAGCAGCTCGTTGCTCTGCCGAGGCGGCTCGCTGGCCGTAATCAAAAAAGAGGGCAAGGGTGGGATTGGTTTGTTCGGCGGCGAGGGCCGCCGAGACAGCGGAATCAAGCCCACCGGATAGGATCAGGATACTTTGAGGCCTCATGGCCGCTAGGCTAGCCGGAATTAAGTGGCTTCCGCAAGTTTCGTCCTTCGGAAGGCGTGGTAGGCCCGCATCACCTTGCGGTAATAGCGATCCGGCGGTCGGCGCTGGTGCTGCTGCAGCCGACTGACATAGGTGGGTCCCATATTGTAGGCCGACAGGATATGGAACCAGTCGTTGCCGAAGCGTTGGCGCAGGTAATCGAGATAACGAACACCGATTTCAATATTCTCTTCCGGGTCCATCAACAGACGGTGCGCTGGTTTTTGTATCCATTCTTGTCGATCGATTGCCACTTCTCGTACAACGATTGGCTTGACCTGCATAAGCCCGATCGCTCCCGCATAGGAAATGACCTGGGGGCGGAAATTGCTCTCCGTTTTAATAATAGCGAGGATGAGGAGCGGGTCCATATCATACTCTTCGGCAACGGAGAGGACTTGCTCCGTAATCTTTCTTCCAACAGGGGCGGCAAGGGCGCGATTCTCTTTTTGTACAATCTTTTCCAGCCGTGACATTTTGACTGACACTTGCGGTACCAGACTCAAAGCAAGACTGATTCCTAAGAATGAAAACGGCAAGATCCACCGCGCTAAGTTTTTGGATACTTTATTCATTGTTATTTAAGGGTTTCGGCCTAAAAGGGAAACTGTTGCGTTATAAAGGGTAACCCCGCCTCCCGGGATTTCCTGTCACCAGGACTCCAGACAAAGGCGGGGCGAGGGAGGTAACGTCTTCTATAAAATTAAGCAGCCTTCTTTTTGAGGCCGTTGACTCGTTTTTCCAGATTCGCCAGCTTGCGTTGCAGCTTTTGAATCTCATCTTGCGACGGAATGCTCAAAATGCTCAGGACATTATCCTTTGCATTGCTAGCCGAGACACGAGCCTTGGCCAACCATTCATCCGCCCGCAGACGATCACGCACCTCTTCCAGGTTCTTTTTTGCCTCGCGGACAATCTTGTCGCGATTTACGGCATTGAATGGCACCAATTCAACTTCTTTGGCGCGGTCCACGACTTCTTCAACCAGGCGTCGAATTTCCCGTTCAACGTCGTCTTTCTTGTCCGACGCGAGCGCGTAGATCCCGTTGTCACGGACCTTGTCGAGTAGGTCTTCAATGCTGTCGCGCAGTTCGTTCGAGGCCTCTTCCGCCCGCGCAACGATTTGCTTGACGATCTTTTCAGCTTCCACTTCAAGCTTGCTGAGAAGATCGGAGAGTCCCTCAAGCTTTCCTGCATATTTTTTGCTTCGAGAAACATTGGTTAATTTTTTTCCTTTCGTTGGTTTACGAGTCGCCTTTTTCTTCGGCGAAGCTTTTTTGCTAGCACGCTTTTTGGTGGTCGCCATAACTCCCTCCTTTGGGAACAGATCGATTCTTTATTTTGGCCACCATAAAAAGATGGCCCTCATTCTTGGGTGAAAACTAACACGCTGCGTTATACATGTCAAGAGATATTTATGCAGTGTGTCAAAAATAGAGATAATCATAATACAATGATATTATTAGTTAATTATAGATATTCACAGCTAATTCACATATTTTTACCTGTTTATCCACAGGCAAAATGGCGCTATGCATTATATTTTTAGACTTCGAGGATCTCTTCGAGGACGAGCTGGATAGACCGTTCTCCTCGAAATTCGTTCCACTGCGGGCGGTAGGCCACCTGGTAGGCGGTATTGGAGTTCCATGTTTTCAGAAAGGGGGCGAGACCAAAACCGATGGCAGGCCACTCTTGTTTGCGCCCGGCCACCGTTACCTTGAGGTGCCGTTCGCCGACGATACTGGGGGCTCGGAGTTGAATTGTATCGGAGGCAAAGAGGGGTTCTGGATTGCCCATTCCAAAAGGAGCGAGCCGTTCAAGTTCATTGACGGTGGTAGGCGAAATCTTATCACAGGCCAGTTGCTGATCGATCTGCAGAGTAGCCTGCGGTCCCTCAGGGAGTATTGTTGTAATAGCCTCCTGCAATGCCTGACGGAACAGTGAAACCTGATCTTTTGTAATGGAAAAACCGGCGGCGGCTTGATGTCCACCAAAACGGAGCAAGTGTGAGGAACAAGCGGTGAGCGCCTCATAAAGATTCAGATTTGCAAAAGAGCGTGCACTCCCCATCCCCTTCTCACCTTGCAGGGCAATGACACAGGCGGGACGATGGTATTTCCGAACCAGTCGCGAGGCGACGATTCCCATGACTCCTGGATGCCATTCGGAAGAGGCGACCACGATGGCTCGTTCCATTTCTGCAGGAGAAAATCGTTCAGTTTGCGCAACCGCTTCTGTCAGCATCTGCTGTTCGATCACCCGCCGTTCTTGATTCAAACGATTCAGTTCTGTTGCAATTTTCAAGGCCTGTCGGCGGTCTTCGGTGGTCAGAAGCTGAACGCCCAGCTTGGCATCGGCCAATCGTCCCGCTGCATTGAGACGGGGGGCGAGCATAAAACCGATTTCGTAGGTACCGATCCGTTGGCTCGTAATCCCACTCACTTCTTTCAAGGCGGCTAATCCCGGTCGGCCCCCTTGATTCAATCGTTGCAGGCCGGTCCGTACCAATAAGCGATTTTGACCTTGCAATGGAACAAGATCGGCGGTGGTTCCCAGACAAACTAAATCAAGCAGGGGGCGCAGATCCGGTTCCGTCCGATTTTTGTAAAAACCTTTGCCTCGCAGGTGGGCGCGGAGTGCAATAACCAAGTTAAAGGCAAGGCCAGCGCTGCAGAGTGTCTTGTCCGGGTAGCGACTGGCGGGGTGTTTTGGGTTGACCAAGGCAACACAGGCGGGACGTTCGGTCGGACTTTCATGATGATCGATTACAATCGACTGGATGTCGTGCTGTGCGGCCCAGGCCAATTCTTCAAATGCCGAAGTCCCATTATCGATGGTGACCAACAGGTCACAACCTTGCTGGTGAATTTTCTCAAGAGCTTCTAGGCTTAGGCCGTACCCTTCATTTTGGCGATCCGGAATATAAAATGAAACTGTCGCTCCAGCCTGTTGCAAGAAAAGATAAAGGATTGCTGTCCCGGTCATCCCATCGACATCGTAGTCACCAAACAGAACAATCTTTTTTTGAGTCGCGATCGCATCGGCGAGTACTTCAATTGCTGCGGCGATATCAGGCAACGTCAGGGGATCGGGAAGATCGCTGAGCCGGCTGTGAAAAAAATGACGGATGGTGTCTGGATCGGTCAGGCCGCGATTGATCAGGAGTTGGGCAACGATCGGGGAGACATTGTGTTCCTCTGAGAGCGTTTGAGCGAGTTCAGGTTGGGCCGGCTGAATAACCCAGAGCGATTTCACCGACTCTTTCCGGCGAAGAGGAGAGCCAGCTTCGGCCAGTATTTTCGCACCACCAGGTAAACTGGGCTGGCGACAAAGATCGAAGAATAGGTTCCGGCAATGGCACCGACAATCATAGCAAAGGCAAAGTCTTGGATATCCCCTTCTGCAATGAAAAAGAGGATCACCACGACAAAAAGGAGAGTCAGGGAGGTGATCAGTGTGCGACTTAAGACATGGTTAATTGAGAGTTCAATAATTTCCTGGGGTGATTCACTGACAGCTTTTTTGGCGTTCTCACGAACGCGATCGTAGAGAATAATGGTATCGTTAATGGAATAACCGAGGATCGCGAGTAAGGCCGCTACCGAGGTAAGACTAAAACTTCTTCCGACCAGAGAGATCGCCCCCATCGTGATCAAGATATCGTGGATCAGGGCGACGATGGCTCCTGGCGCAAACATAAAATCAAATCGAAAACCGATGTAGATCAGGATCAGCAAGCAGCTGATGAGAATCGCTAGCTGCGCCTTACGCTGTAATTCTTTCCCTGCCTTCGGTCCCACCGACTCTTCTTGTTGCAGAGTGACCGTTCCTTCACCGAATGTCTCTGCCAGTGCCTGGCTGAGGCTTCCGCTTAAGGAAGCTTCCCCTTCCGGCGGGATCTCTGACTTGATCAAAAAACGGTTTTCTTCTGGTTTGCCGAAATGACGAACAGTCAACTTCTGTTTGATCTTGTCTTTTAAGGCATCGCGAATTTGTGATTCCGTGACCGGATCGACAAAACTATAAAGGAGCTTCGTTCCTCCCTTAAAATCGGTGTCGAAATTTAGCCCCTTAGTGGCGAGCAGATAAATCGAGGCAGTGACCGCAACAAGTGAAATCAAAACAAAAAAGAGGCGGTATTTTAGAAAAGGAATCTGTCGCATGGTTAGATACTCAACTTTTCGGCTCGACGTCCGAAGACATTAAATTCCTGAAAACTCTTTGTTATGACTAGCGCGCTAAACAGCGTTGTGCAGATTCCGATCATCAGAGTGACGGCAAAGCCACGGACTGGCCCGGTTCCAAACTGATAAAGGATAATACCCACAAGAAAAGTCGTCACATTAGCGTCAATGATGGCACTCATTGCATTGCCATAACCTGCCTCGACCGCGGCGCGCGGATTTTTCCCGCTGCGCAGTTCTTCCCGGATTCGTTCGAAGACAATAACGTTCGCGTCGACCGCCATTCCAACGGTTAGGATGATTCCTGCTAGCCCCGGCAGGGTGAGAGTTGCTCGGAAAAGGGTGAGGATCGCAAAAATCAACAACACATTAATCATGAGGGCAACATTTGCGAACAGGCCCGACAGGCGGTAATAAAAAAGCATAAAGAGGAGGACGAGTCCTCCTCCCAGCAGCAGGGCCCGTACCCCTTTCTGAATAGACAATTTACCAAGCGAAGGTCCGACGACCGTCTTGGTTCGCTCTTCGAGTGTCGCTGGCAAGGCCCCTTCTCGCAGTACCAAGGCGAGATCTTCCGCTTCCCGCAGCAGGCTTTGATAGGTGCCATAACCGAGGGTGATTTGGGCGCGCCCTTGGGGAATTTTGCCCTGAATGACCGGTGCCGAACTGATGCGGTCATCCAAAACGATCGCCAATTGGTCCCCGACATGGGCTCCGGTTACTTCACTGAAGAGCTCCGCCCCGGTTTCATTAAAGGTGAGGCTAACATAGGGTTCGTTGGTTTGGACCTGGACCTGGGCATCGGAGAGCATGTCACCGGTCAGTTCGACCTTTTGATTCAACAGGTAAGGGGTTCCTCCCGTCACTTTTTTGCTGACCGGGTCAAAATTGACTTCAAAGAGGATTTCCGTTCCCTCTGGAATTTTTCCTTTCAGCGCTTCCTGGAGTGAGGCCACTTCTTGATCGGTGTATCCGTCGATTCCCAATTCCTGCCGGGCGTCGGCGACGAGGATCCCAACCTTGGCTTGATCCAACTCCTCATTGAGTAACTGAAATTCCAGTCTTCCCCCACGCTTGATGAGTTCAATGGCCCGATCTGGGTCTTTGATTCCCGGTAGTTCGATCGCAATCTTGTTGGCCCCCAACCGTTGGATTGAGGGTTCCGTAACACCATATTTATCGATGCGGTTGCGGATCGTTTCAACGGCCTGCCGCATCGTCAGGTCCTTAGTTTGATCGATATAGGATTCAGTCAATGACAACGTCAGCGTGTTTCCTATCCGTAACTCCCGCTCTTCCTGCAGGGTCCCTTGGTAATTATCGAAAAGAAAATCGATGAACTGTTGGCGGGTCGCCTCATCGGGCAATGCGACTTGGATTTGGTAGCTGTCAGGAATTCGCTTCAGTTCGGTGGTAGAAATCTTCTCCTTTTTGAGCAGCCGCTCTAGCTCGGAATGGAGCAAATCGGTGCGGTTTTTGAGGGCATCGGCGATGATGACATCAAATTCAATGTAGATTCCTCCGCGCAGATCGAGGCCGAGGTTAATTACTTTGTTTGGAAACAGGGTGGCGATAGCGGGGCGTTGATCGATTCCCTCGGCCGCTAGTGGATCTTCTTGCGTCCAACCGAAAAAGGTGGGGGCCAGGATATAGAGTCCAACCAGGCAGGCAACTAGGATCGTGATAATTTTCCAGCGCCAACCGGAATGCATCGCCTAAGACTTTTTCTTTTCTTCTGGAGAGTTCTTGAGGCCCGCTACCTGCTTTTTGTCCATGCGGATACGGACATTCTCTGCGATTTCTAAGGTCACCAGATCATCGGCGACCGACGCTATCTTGCCATGAATGCCGGATGATGTGACCACTTCATCTCCCCGCTGGACCTGGGAAAGCATTTGACGGTGCTTCTTTTGTTGTTTGGCCTGGGGGCGGATCAGTAGGAGATAAAAAATCAAAAAAACAAGAATCATTGGGGCGAATAAGCCGAGTGTTCCTCCCGGCGACTGTTGGCCTTCTCCCTGCGGGGTGCGTCCCATGGCCCAAACGACGGCGGGTGATGTTAAGAAAACGGTAGCAGCGCTATAGATTAGAGACTTCATTTTTCTTTTCATAAAATTCCTTTTTAAAAGCAGTGAATCGACTGGCGGCAATCGCCTCACGCATCGTTCGCATCAACTGCAAGTAATAGTAAAGGTTGTGATACGTTGCGAGTCGGGCGGCCAAGATCTCCTTGGCGGCGAACAAATGCCGCAGGTAGGCCCTACTATAGTTTTTGCAGGTGGTGCAAGGACATTCTAGGTCGATCGGCTGCTCATCACGGGCATAGCGAGCATTGCGGATATTGATCTCCCCGGCAGTCGTGAAGAGAGCGCCATTGCGCGCATTGCGCGTCGGGAGGACGCAGTCAAACAGATCAGCTCCAGCGGCGACCGCCTCGACGAGATCAGCCGGATAGCCCATTCCCATAATGTAGCGAGGAAAGGATTCTGGGATCTGGGGGGTGATTTCAGCGACGACTTTCCTTGTCTCTGTTTCCGGTTCACCAATTGCGAGACCCCCCAACGCGATGCCGGCAAAACCCTTTCCGGCAGCGACCTTTTCATTCAGCGTGAGCAGATGGTCCAGGCAATGCCGCCGCAGGTCGGTGTAAGTGGAACCTTGGATAATCGCGAAGAGGGCTTTCGAATTTGGAGCGGCGGGTGGCGCAAGGAATCCTTTCGTGAGGGGGCCCTTGCGGTCCCCCTCACGAAAGGATTCCGCGTCGACAGGACCCGCCGCTCTACTTAAGAAATGCTCCAAACTTTTCCGTTCCCATTCCAACGAAAGCTCCATCGATCTCTTCGCTTCCTCAGCAGTGACCGGATAGGGGGTGCATTCGTCCAACACCATGAGGATGTCACTTCCCAGGGCGAGTTGGATATCGATCGATCGTTCTGGGGTCAAAAAATACTCCGTGCCATCGATGTGGGATTGAAAACGGATCCCCTCCGATTCTAATTTCCGGATGGTGGCGAGCGAAAAGGCCTGATAGCCCCCCGAATCGGTCAGGATCGGCCGTTGCCAATTCATAAAGGAGTGCAATCCGCCGAGTGCTTCGATTGTTTCTTCTCCCGGTCGGAGCATCAGGTGATAGGTATTGCAGACGATCAGTTCAGCGCCGATTGCATCCAGCTCATCGACCGTCATCGCCTTCACCGTGGCCTGAGTCCCGACTGGCATAAAGGTGGGGGTCTGAAGGGTGCCATGCGCTGTTGACAGGGAACCGGTTCGTGCCGGTGTATCCGTATCGCGGGCCTCAATTTGAAAGGTGTCTGCCATTTCTCTTGAATTATTCTGACAAATTCGGTCAGACTTTACATTATGGGTTCAAAAGCCAACGTCAAGCGCCCCAGCGTTTCTAGCCATCTAGCCCAGGAGGCCTTTGCCCCCGGCCAGATCATCCGTAAAGGGATGGGGCATCGGGAGGCAATCGAAGAGGACCTGCAGCAAGCCTATCATAGCGACATTGTCGATAGGATCGTCAAGAGCGGCAATGTCTACACCGAAAAGGAAATTACTTTTCACCTCGCTGCCTCCTTTGGGTTCTGTTACGGGGTCGATCGTTCGCTCGAACTCGCCCATGAAACAATAAAACACTTTCCGGGCAAACGGGTTTTTTTGCCGACCGAAATTATTCACAATCCTTACGCCAACAACCATCTCAAGACCCTGGGAATCCAGTTTCTATCCGGCCCCTACAAGGGAGACATCGGCCTTCAAGATATTACCGGCGAAGATGTCGTCATTCTCCCTGCCTTTGGTACCGAAGTAAAGATGCTGGACGAGTTAAAGGAGAAGGGGTGCATTATGGTCGATACAATTTGTGGCTCTGTTTTGAATGTCTGGAAGCGGGTCGAGAGTTATGCGCAAGATGGTTTTACATCGATTATCCACGGCAAACATTACCATGAAGAGTCGTTGGCAACCTCCTCCCGCGTACTGGAATATAAGGGGGGAGAATATTTGATCGTTTTGAATATGGAAGAAGCGCGGTATGTTGCCGATTATATTTTGGTGGGAGGCGATAAAAAGGCCTTTCTGGATAAATTTGGGAAGGGGTGTTCGCCAAACTTTGATCCGGACAAACATTTAGAAAAGATTGGATTGGCTAATCAAACCACGATGCTTTCCAGTGACTCGCTGGCGATCGCTAATTTTTTACGTGAGACGATGATTCAAAAATATGGCCTCGAAAGCATCGACACACATTTTCGTAATTTTGATACCATCTGTTCGGCAACCGAAGATCGTCAACAGGCAATGCTTCAACTCAAAAAGGAGCCACTCGATCTGATGCTTGTCTTAGGGGGATACAATTCTTCAAACACAAATCATCTCTGCAAGATATCCAAGGAATTTATCACCACCTATCATATCGAAGATGCCGATTGCCTGCTCTCGGCAGGACAGATTCGACATAAGCCCTATGGACAGTGGGAGGCAGAGGTAGCCGATGATTGGCTGCCCACCCGTCCTTGCCATATCGGGATTACCTCCGGGGCCTCCACGCCGAATCAGGTGATGGGACGGGTGATCAAAAAAATCCTTTCCTTCGATCTATAGAATTAGCATCGCGTCGCCGTAGGAAAAGAGACGATAACGTTCGATGATTGCGCTGCGATAGGCCTCTAAAATCAGCTCACGCCCTGCAAAGGCAGCCACCAACATCAAGAGGGTCGATTTTGGTTGATGAAAGTTAGTGAGCAACCGGTCAATCACGCGAAAAGAATAGCCGGGATAGAAAAAGGCAGTCGTCATCTCTGGTCCGGTGGTCAGGTGGTTTTCATTCCAGGCCGATTCCAGCATACGGACCGTTGTTGTTCCAATTGCCGTGATCGCCTCCCCTTCTTTTTTGCCTTTTGTTACTTGTTGTGCGGTCTCGGTAGGAATCTCAAATTTTTCACCATGCATTCTGTGCTCTGCAATATTTTGGACGCGTACTGGTTCAAAGGTGTCACGTCCGATATGAAGGGTGCCGTAGCAAAGAGAACACCCTTGATGTCGCAATTTTTTTAAAATCGATTCGGTAAAGTGAAAACCGGCGGTGGGAGCCGCAGCGGCCCCAACCTTTTCGGCGTAGATGGTTTGATAACGCTCCTCATCTTCTTTCTCGGACCTTTCTCGTTTGATGTACGGGGGGAGCGGCGGGAGGCCGAGTGTCGGGAGCTCTCGCTGGAACTGCTCTGCATCTTCAAAAGAGATCGACCAATCATCCCTTTTGCTATGGAGCGTTCCGGAGAGTGTTTCAGAGAAAGTGATGGTGTCGCCGTCGGAGAGTTTACGGGCTGGTTTGACGAGGCAACTCCACTCACTTGCGGCGGGTCCTGTCGACGCGGAAACGTTTTGTCGGGGGGCCACAAGGACCCCCGCGTCAATAACGTTTCCTTGCGCCACCAGCCGCTCTGGTAGCAGTAAAATTTCTACACTGCGTTTATTTGCAGTTCTGCCATACAATCGTGCTGGAAAGACCTTTGTGTTATTAAAAACCAATAGATCGGATTTGGAAAAGTAGTCAGGAAAGTCCTGAAAACGGCGGTGCTCCCACGTTCCCTGCTTGCGGTCAACGACCAACAGTCGAGAGGTATCCCGTTCTGTTAAGGGGTGTTGTGCGATTAGTTCGGGAGGGTAGTTGTAGTCGAATAACGAAAGATCCATCAATACAACTTCTTAATGGCTACTCCGGGGTAATAAAAGCGCAAGATGTCGTCGTATTTCTTTTTTTGGCGTGCCATTTCGTAGGCCCCCCACTGACACAATCCGACCCCGTGTCCTGCTCCCTCCCCGAGAAAGACAAATTCATTTCCCAATTCCAGAATATTAAAAGAGGTCGATTTTAGGTTGGCGTAGCCGAGGAGTTCGCGGAGCCGATCGCTCGAAAGTCGAACCGTTTCCTGTGAGGTGATAAGGGCCACTTCGTGGACGCGTGGCCCCTGATCGAGGGAATGGGGGATTAAATGGTGAACGTCTCCGGTTCCTAGACTGCTCAAGTGGATGAGCATTGAAAGCTCTTCTTTGCTCACCTGGTATTCCCAGGCATCGGAGGGGCATTCACGACAATAGGGATCCGACTTGGCGGTAAAAAAGGGGAGATTGGAGGCCCACGACCAGACACGCTCCGCCTGTTCGGTGCGGCCACCGCAGCAGCTATGAAAAAAGGCGGGGATCGGTTTTTCGTGCCACCACAATACAAGGCCGTGGGTCGTCTGGACCGCTTCCTGTAATTGTTTCGGACCGTCATCACTGGAACGAAACACCTGATCGATTACATCGGAGCGCAGATCATAGCGTGAATGACGCGGGTGCTGTTTGCGGTACATTGCATAGGTCCGCGAGGCAATCGCCTGTGCCTTCAGGGCCTCGAGCGGCCAGTCGTTCGGGACCTCTTGCGAGAGCACCCCCCGTAAGTAGTCTTCCATCGGAAGCTCGATTACCTCGAGCGGCTTTAACTGGACGGCAACGCGGATTGTCTCCTCGGCGATGGAACTTGTCGAAAAGGTCAAAACCAGCAGAAGACAAAAAAGGGAACCCAGGCGAGTCATGTATTGCTGCATAAGAATGTTTCAAAAAATGCCACGAAAATAACTTAAAGGCAACGCTCGCCCTTGATTGACAGGGTGCGTCATCGCCGGTATCCTCTCGGGTCATGCGTTGGAGCCGACTTGGATGGGTGTCGTTTCCGATCGGGGTTAAGATCGCCTTGATTGCGAGTGTCGTGACCGCAATCTTGGCCACGACCTTTGCCCTGACCCTGACCTTTCTCCACTTTCCTTTTGCTCAAAACATTTCCCTCCCCCTCATGGCTCTCTTACTAGCGGTGTTGATCATATCCGCCCTGACCATCGTTCTTATTTTAGTCAGCCGGCGCTACGTCGACGAACCATTAAATGAACTCGCCAATCTAATTCAGTCAGCCGAAAAAAGAGGTTTTTTGTTGCGCAGCTCGATTCGACGAAACGATTCGATTGGACGTCTGTCGGACAGTTTTAACCGTTTAATGGAACGCATTACGATGCTTGATGCCTTTAAGCTGGAGACGGAACGGGAACTGGTCGCCGCCCAAGAAGAGATTAAATATAAAAAGGCCCTCGAAGAAAAAAATCGCCACCTTTCTTTGCTCTATCAAATTTCTAAAGCACTTACCGGATCGATCGACTCTGAAAATATCTATCAAAAAGTGCTCGACATCGTGGGGAGCTGTTTAGGCTATCAAGAACTGGCCCTTCTCTTGCACAATGAAGAGGCGGAAACGCTTAAAGTTGTTGCAACCTACGGCATGGAGGAGCCGGTTAAGGTGATTGGCTTGACCTTTAAATTGGGCGAAGGGGTGAGTAGTCAAACGGTGCACGAGAAGCAGCCCATCTATATTCCCGATACGACCAAAGACGACCGTTATCTTTATTATAAAGGTAAAAAACCGGAGGAGGTTTCCTTTCTTTCGGTGCCACTGATTACCGAAAATGGTGATCGGGTGGTGGCGGTGCTCAATTTAAGTCGACCGGTTGATGATCCCTTTAAACCACAGGAACGGGAAACCCTCCAGGTGGTGGCCCAACAACTTGCGATAGCGATTGTCAACGCGCGCCTGTATGCTCGCATGAGAGAGCTCTCCGTTCGTGACGAGTTGACTCAGCTCTATAATCGCCGCCACTGCCAAGAAACGATGAGACGGGAAGCGCAGCGGGCCAAACGCTTTCGGCAAGAATTTTCCTGCCTGATGCTCGATATCGATTATTTCAAACAGTATAACGATCGTTATGGTCACCCACAGGGGGACGAAATCCTAAAAGAATTTAGCCACTTGATCCGTAAGTCATTACGTGACGTCGATTCTGTTGCTCGATGGGGGGGTGAAGAGTTTGTTGTTTTGCTTCCGAATACCGATCGCAAAGGGGGACTCAAAGTAGCAGAGAAGCTACGGCGTTTGATTCGCAATCACCCTTTTCCAAAGCGGAGCAGCCAACCGAAACGGGCCTTTACGGTTTCGATTGGACTGGCGACCTATCCGGAAGATAGCACCGACCCCGAAGAACTAATCGAGGCGTCAGATAAGGCACTGTACGAAGCAAAACGGGGGGGACGGGATCGCGTGGTGGCCTCCGAAGCGGATGAAACCGTTCGCCAGGTCGGCTAGTTTTTCTTCAGGGGTAGTCCTAATTTTTCCATCACCTTTTGCATGTCTTCCCAGACGTCCTTTTTCTTATTTGGGTCTCGCAGCAAAAAGGCAGGATGGTAAGTTGGCATGAGGGCAATTCCTCCTAGATCGTGAAATTGTCCTCGCAGTTTGGTAATCCCCACCTTGGTCTGGAGCAGTGTCTGGATTGCGATATTGCCGAGACCCACAATCACTTCGGGACGGATCGCTTCGACCTGTTGAATGAGAAATGGAAAACAGGTTTCGATCTCTCCTGGTTCTGGATTGCGATTCTTGGGGGGTCGGCACTTCACGATATTGGCAATATAGATTTCAGAACGTTTCAGTCCCATGGCTTCAATAATGCGGGTGAGGAGTTGTCCCGCTCGTCCTACAAAGGGTTCCCCTTGAGTATCTTCGTCGCGTCCTGGTCCCTCACCGATAAACATCAGGCGCGTCTTTGGGCTGCCAACACCAAAAACGATGTTGGTCCGTCCTTCGCAAAGCTCGCAGCGTGTACAGTCGCCGATTTCTGCCCGGATCGTCTCCAAGCCTACTTGTGGATCGGGCCGCTTTGGTGGTGCTTTTAAGGTGTGGGGAAGATCGGGAATCCCTAACTCCTGCTCGTGTTGGAGGTGGAGACGAAGCTGGTCGATCACTGCGCTGACATTTGGGGGAGGCATAAGCTTGACAACTCAAACACAACCGCGCGTATCATTGCAAATATGATCATTTGGCTCAGTATTTTTTTTGGGGTCTGTGCGTGGGTGACCCTGTTTCCAGTGGAAGCCTTCGCCTGGGGACCAATCACTCATATGGACTACGCCTCCGAGGCCTTGAAAAGCATGGTCGGTTATGCCCCTGCCGTCAAAGCGGTGCTTGTCGCCCACCCAAAAGATTTTCTCTATGGTTCCCTGGCGGCCGATATCACCGTTGGAAAAAGCTATGTCGATTATATTTACAATTGTCATAACTGGCGGGTCGGTTTTTTGTTGCTCAACGAAGCGGATGATGATCGTCAACGCGCCTGTGCTTACGGTTATCTAGTGCACCTCGCCGCCGATATTGTTGCCCATAACTTCTTTGTGCCGACAACAACAATCCGCAGTTATCCGACGCGAACCTTGGGACATGTCTATTGGGAGATGCGATTTGATGCACGTCGGCCAAAGAAGATTTGGCGTCTGACGCGTGAGATCTGCGAAATGGATTTTTCACACGACGACGAACTCTTTCAGCGAATGTTGAAGCGAACCCTTTTTTCCTTCAAGACGAACCGGCGCATCTTCAGCAACATTCTCAATCTGCACAAACTGCAGCGATGGCAACGGGGAATGCGACACCTCGATCGCAAATCACGGTGGCGTTTGGTCCCAAAAGAGATTGTCGAATACCGGCAGATGGCCCTACAATCGGTAAAAAAATTTCTTCGTGACCCCGAAAAAGCTCCCTGCACGCGAGTCGATCCGACTGGTGCCGATAAACTTCTTTATGCCAAGGAGGTTCGTCGGCAGCTCCAAAAGGCCTATCGCCAGAAACGGATCAGCCAGGAGGAGGCGGATCGTTTTGCAGTCCGCACGAAGCGAGCCCTCAAAAAAGGGGTCTATGAGGATGTGGAACTCCCTGAAATTACTGATCTTTTTATCTGAGTGAATGCTGCTAGCAACTTTTTCAAGGACTTGCCGACCTGAAGTCACCATGACGATCCGGAAAATCCTTTCAGTGGTGGGCCTGGCCGCCTGCCTCCTTCCCAGCCTTACTGGGATCGCTTCGGCGACAGCGAGTTTTAGTGCCGTCAGTTTCCGCCCTGCTACCGACCACGGTTACTATCTCAATGTCGAGGGGAGCCGGACTCTTGGCCAATGGAATTTTGCAGCACACCTGACTGGTGAGTTTTCGGATGAATCACTAATTTTAGTCAATGCCGCCGGCAACAAAGTTCGGGGCATTATCCAAAACCAATTCACCCTGCACCTAGGAGCTTCTCTGGGTCTGTTTGATTGGTTGAATGCAGGCCTCTTAGTTAGCTTTGTTCCTTATCAACAATTTCTCACACCCGCGGCCGGTGCCGAAGACAACGGTTTTCGGATGGGCGATGTCACCATCGATGCAAAGATTCGTTTACTCGATCACGAAAAATATCCTGTGGGGATTGCGGTGGTTCCTTTTGTAACGATCCCTTCCGGTAGCGATACCCATTTTACTGGCGAAGGACAGGTGACCGGTGGTGGTCAATTCGTTTTTGAAACGAAACGGTTTGCCAATCGTTTTTCAGTAGCGCTCAATACCGGCTATCTGGCGCGCCAGAAGCAACGTTTGAGCCAAGGGACTACGGTCGATGATCAGTTTACCTACGGTGTTGCGGCCAACCTCGCGGTAGCGGAACCGGTCGAGATTATCGCTGAAATGAAGGGATGGACCAAGGCGAGTGACTTTTTCGATGAAGATTTTCGTCCTTTGATGGCGCAAGGAGCCGTCCGGATTTTTCCGCATCCAAAGGTGGCACTGACTGTCGGCGGTGGGGCTGCTGTCCTCAAAGGAATAGGGGCTCCGACTTGGCGTACTTTTCTTACGGTCGGCTATACCCCCGCCTACAATCATTATAAATCTGTTCCCTGTCCGGATGCCGATGGAGATGGGGTTTGCGATCGAAAGGATCAATGC
>CAZXZM010000009.1:23063-24094 GCA_964645365.1 uncultured Pseudomonadota bacterium
GGTTGTCCGGAGATGCCGAAAATCCGGATCGATGATTCCGCGAACCAGATCTGGCACCAAAAACTCTATTTTGCTTTTGCGTCGGCACGTCTTAAATCGGAATCGCTTCCTATCTTGGATGAGATGGCCGCTTCTCTTAAAGTGCGTCCCGATATTCAGCACATCACGGTTGTCGGTCATACCGACTGGATTGGATCGGATGCCTACAATCAAAAACTCTCAGAACGTCGTTCAAAATCGTGCCGTAACTACTTGATCCAGCAGGGAATCGATCCGGGGCGTGTGGTTCATTATGGCAAGGGAGAATCGGAACCGATTGCGACCAACGAAACGGACGAAGGACGTGCCAAGAACCGTCGTGTTGCGTTCCAAATAGAAATGGCTCCCCCCGAAGTTGTCAAAAAGGCTCCTCCGCAGGAAACGCGCCCTTCAGAGCCAGCAGCAAAAGGGGAAACAACTGAGAGCGATGGTTCGGCACCACGGATTGCGACAGAACCCCCTGTAACAAAAGCTAGCGACGAGTAATCCCCTTTAAGCTTAAGCTGAGTAAGCGATCGGCCAAGCGTTCTTTCGTGAGGCGAGGTAGGGTTTTTTTCTCTCCGTTTGCGAAGAACACGGTCACTTGGTTGTGCGAAGATCCAAATCCAATCCCCTTTTTGCTGATATTATTGACAACGATTAAATCGAGACCCTTTGTTTGCAGTTTTTCTCGTGCATTTTTGGTGACACGATCGGTTTCAGCTGCAAATCCAACCAAAATTTGTTTTTTCTTTTTTCGTTTTCCGAGTGTGGCGAGAATGTCTCGGGTGGGGACGAGGGTTAGTTTCCAATCCTTGCGCCCCTGTTTTTTTGTTTTTTGTTTTCCTTGTTTTTGGGGATGCCAATCAGCAACCGCCGCGGCCTTAAAGATTAAATCACTTTTCATAAATTCCTTAATCGTTGCATGATACATTTCCGCAGCACTTGTCACTTCAATAACGGTCACATCGCGTGGCCGGGGAAGTTCAGTGGGTCCTGAAATGAGAATAACG
>CAZXZM010000010.1:0-9319 GCA_964645365.1 uncultured Pseudomonadota bacterium
GACATCAATTTCTTCGTCTGCTTTACGTATTTTGGTAGCGGTCATTCCTTCAAAGGCCTGACGGACCGTCAGGCCAATGTCATCGTAGTTGAGACCGGCACGGTAAGCTGCTTGTTGATCGACCAAGATGTGCATTTCCTCTTTGCCCGGCTCGTGATCATCGCGGATGTCATGGACCCCCTTCAGCTGGGCCAGTTCAGCCTTGAAGCGGTCAGCCAGTTTATTCAGAATGACGAAATCTTCTCCGCGAATTTTCACTGCGACCGGTTTTCCGACGGGTGGTCCCGGCTTGACGGGATCAAAATGGATCCGCTCAAAACCGGAGTCGGTAGGCAATTTGGGGCGGAGTGCCTCCATGATTTCGTCGGCTTCCCGTTTGCGATGTGACTCCGGCGTCAGAAAGATCTTCATTTGGGATACGTGAGAACCCCGAGTGGTGAAAGGATCGCCTGGATCATTTTGCATGATCCCCACTTCGGTAACGATATGATCGAGTTCATCCTTTGGTAGGGTCATGATTAAATCTTCTAGGGGTCGTATCATCTTTTCGGTCACTTCGAGCGGTGTCCCGACCGGCGCCTCCGCTCGCAAGAAAAAAGCCTCGATACCGCGTGCGGGAAATAGAATAAAGCGCATCCCAAAGACCGCATGTAAAATAGCGAGAGAGGCAATCGTCAGGGCTATCAATGAGCTGATCTTGGCATGATCGAGGCAAAAATTGAGTGAGCGAAGATAGCGAGCTTTAACCTGATCAAAAAGATGGTGCTGTCTCTTTTTGCGGTAACGAGAGGCTGCTTCCGGGTGGCGCGTTTTGTGAAGATCGGAAAGATGTGAGGGAAGAATGATAATTGCCTCGAGCAAAGAGGCTGCCAAGGTAATCATGACTACTTTTGGAATATCGCTGATAAACTTTCCCAAGATTCCGGTCATAAAAAGGAGTGGAATAAAAGCGATCATCGTCGTCAGTACGACCGAGATAATGGCGCGTCCTACCTCCATGGCGCCATGGATCGCTGCCTCTTGGGCCGATTTCCCTTCCTCTAGATGATGCGCGATATTTTCGGCAACGACCAAGTCTTCATCGACCAGCATCCCAAGCACCATAATCATCGCAAACATAGAGATCAGGTTGATGCTGATCCCTAGAAATTGCATGGCGGCAATCGCTGCCAAGAGAGCAATTGGCATCCCGACGGCGGCTCCAATTGCAACACGGGGGGAAAGAAAGATGACGATCGGGATCAAAACAAGAATCAAGCCAATCCAGCCGTTGGAAAGGAGCACATTCAAGCGCCGCTTAATATAGTATGACATGTCATTGATAAGGGCGACTTTCAGTTCCCCAGGAGCCTTCTCTTGAAAAGCATGGATCAGCTCTTTTAGGTTTTCAGTCAGGCGAATCGCATCGGCCCGATCTTTTTTAACGACGAGGAGATTCATGGCACGGCTGCCATCGGTGCGTTGCAAGACCTTCAGTTCTTCAAAACGATTACTGACCTTGCCGATGTCATGGACCTTAACCCAGTTTCCCTCTTCATTGGCACGGAGCATGACCCCTTGTACGTCGGAGACATTTTCCAGTTCGCCAGAAGTACGGAGCAATCGTTCCGTTCCCCCTTCCTTCAAAAGCCCACCGGGGATATTGACATTGCGGTCAGCGAGCATGCGCATCACATGGGAAAGAGCAATGTCGTGGGTCGCCATTTTTTCAGAATCGACCTCGACCCAGATCTGGGGTTCACGCATCCCCTTGCGGGCAACCGAGGCGACTCCGGTTAGGTCCAGGATCCCAGTTTCTAAATTGAGGGTGAGTCGGCGCAGTTCTTGTTCGGAGAGATGTCCCGACAGGGAAACTTCGACGATCGGCGTATTGCGTGTTTGGAGCTCGTTGACAACGGGGTCCTCTTCGAGGTCTTCCGGCAGGTCGCGTGTTTCCTCAGCAGCCCGCTGAATATCATTGACCACCCGTGCTTTGTCCGGGGCATCGGGATCCAACTTCAAAATAATGAGTGACAATCCTTCGACAGAAACGGAACCAAGCTCTTCAATATCATCCACCTCTTTCAACTCTTTTTCTAAGGGGATGGTGATCCGTTTTTCGATCACATCGGGGGAAGCGCCGCGGTAGTCAGTACGCACCGTGACGATATCGAAAGAGAAGTTGGGAAAGGCCTCGCGTTCCAGCCGTGTGAGCGCCAAGAGCCCCGAGACGATCAGAAAAAGCGAGAGGCAGTTGACGACGAGCGAGTTCTTGACCGAAAATTCAGAGATCTTCACGGGATAAGTTGGTGAGTTGCCAATTGTAAGCCCAGAGCGGCCACGCGGTACCGGAACAATGATTGCAGGGTGATCCGTTGCGCTGTTAAGTAATCTTCCTGATAGCGAATGACGAGGTCACTGCTCGAACGCCCACTGCGGTATTTTTTAAATTCCTGTTGCCATTTTTCCCGTTGCAATTGCTCAATACGACGGTTTGCTTTCACTTGACGTGACCAAGATTCAAGTTCGCGCCATTCCTCTTCCACTTCTTGCGTTACCCGATTCTCCATTTGTTTGAGTTCAAAGAGGGCTTTCATCTTTTCCCATTCCGCACGACGAGTTTCACTACGTGCCAATCGGTTTTCAATGGGCCAAGAAAAATTAGCGCCAAAAAAATAAGCAGGGTGATCCCCACCACCGATTTCACCGAGCCCATCCCCATAATTGGCATTAACGCCGTTTAATTTAAGGGAGGCGACTAAATCGAGTTCTGGCCAACGGTTATTCTTGGCCAGGGAGAGAGCGATCTTTTTTTCCTCCACAGTCGTGCGGGTGGCCCGGTAATCGGATCGATTTTCAATGGCTTCCACCAGAGCGGTCTCACGATCGGGGAGTTCCGGATGAAACAGGACTGTTTCGGTTGAGGTGAGGGTTGCCGTGCGGGAGAGATTCAAGTCCCGCTGCAGTCGCCCTCGACTGTTACCCCGTTCCATTGTGGCAGTCGCGAGTTGGTTTTGGGTTTGAAGTCGATTGGCCTTGGCCGCTAATACATCGGTCGATTCATAAAGTCCTAACGATTTTTTTTCGTAGGCCAATTTTTCAAAGTGCCGCGCTTCGCGCAAGGAGCGCTGCGTGACTCGAACGATCTGGCGGCGGGTCACCCAATCCCAATAATCGACCAAGACCTGATAGACCGTCGCAGCGATCTTGCGTTGTGACAACGCATCGATTGCATAGAATTGTTTGCGGGCGATCTTGACCCCCCCACGTTCTTGCATCCCAAAGAAATCTTTAAGGATCGGTTGCTCCAGAGAAAATTCGACTCCCGACTCATAATAGGGGTTGAGGGTGGAAAAGGCAGAATCGGTCGACTCGCGACGATTGGCCCATTCTAGTTTCGTGCGCGTTCCAGAGGGGAGAACCTTGGAAAGGCCCAGGTTAAAATTGGTGGTTCGGTTATCGGTGCCAAAGATCGGGATCGCCTGGTCGCTTTTATTGATGAGATGATCGACATTCCATTCCAGAAGGGTGTCAAAAGCCGATTTCGCTCCCTGGATACCGGTTTTACCAATCGCGCGTTCTGCCTCCGCGATCTTGACGCCAAGATTTTGTTCCAAGGCGAGGGCGAAGACCCCCTCTTCCGTTAATGTGATCGTTTCGGCGAAGACAGGAACTGTCAGGAGTAGAAAGAAAGCCCCCAGGCACGCGCCCAGAAGGCATTTGAGGCCTCTAGGTAAGAAAGGGGTTATTGCGCCGCTCCCAACCGATACCGGTTTCCGGTCCATGACCTGGAATAACAATGACTTCGTCTGGCAGGGTCAAGAATTTCTTTTGAATTGAGGCGATTTCTTGATCGTAATCCCCTTTCCAGAGATCGGTACGGCCAACACTACCAGCAAAGAGAGTGTCTCCCGGTAAAAGAAGGCCCGCTTCACGAAGCTGTGGAAAAAAGAAGGCACAGGAGCCGGGGGTGTGGCCAGGGGTGTGAAGAACGGTTCCTTTGATCTCGCCGCATTTTATTTCCTGAGCGTCTTGCAGGTATTCGTCGACCGGTACCGGGGTCATCATTTTAGCGGGGGGGAGGCCGAGAAAGCGCCCTTGCGCCTCCATGTTTTCATAGAGAAAGAGATCTTCTTGATGCAGCAGGACCCGCGCATTGGTTTTTTTCTGCAGGTCGGTCGTTGCGCCGATGTGATCGATATGGGTATGGGTGTGTAAGATCGCCTTGACGGTGAGCCCCTGTTTCTTGACCCGCTCCAGAATCGTTTCGACTTCATCACCGGGATCGATGACGATCGCCTCTTTTGTCTCCGGGTCCCCTAGAATAATGCAGTTACACTGAAAGGGACCAACTGGGATAATTTCTAAGATTTCATTCATCGAAGAGTGAGTGTAGATAGGTCTTGGCCTGTTCGTAAATGGGAAATTTGCTTTCTCGACTTCCTGCAACGTTCATTACTTTAATGTCATTGTCCTGGAGCCATTGCCTGAAATGGCTACGGACTTCTTCTGTGTCCTGATTAAGATTAATAACAAGGAGTGGTTTGTGGTGCTGCCGGCACAACTGTTGTGTGTAAGCGGTTCCTCCAGTCAAGGTACCCCGGTCCAGGATCAAGGTTCCGTCTGAAATCAGGACATTCTTTTCGGTTCGGTCAGGATAATCGGCGCTTTCCGTTTCGTTCAGTTGATAGCGTTTCGGAAGGGGACCATCTTCGGCGCGCCGTCCCTTGGGGCAGTAGCCGCCATGCGGGATCTCTTGTTCGATGGCAAAATCAAGGGCGGCTCGATCGACACCGGTCTGGCCACCAGAGACAATCTTTGAAACCAACCCCTTCACAACGCTGCCTTGGGAAAGGGGTGGCCAAAAAACTCACAGAGGATGCGTGCGGTCAGTCCCCAGATCTCATAATGGCGATAGGTAAAGAGGGGATCGATGTATTCGAAGGTATCAAGTTGTCGCGAGCGCCACGTCAAATTTGCTTGGTTCTGTAAATGGGCACAGGGCACCGAAAAGACCTCCGCAATTTCGAAGCGGTTACAATTCCATTCCGGAGGAGCGGAAAGGGTCCCAACAAAAGGGGTGACCTTGAAGCCAGTCGGCGTGAGTCGCGGGGCCAATTCCTGTTGTTGCTGAATTAGTTGCGCGTCGATCCCCAACTCTTCATTGGTTTCCCGGAGGGCGGTTTGCCATAGTGAGGCATCGTCTGGATCGGCCGCTCCCCCCGGAAAAGAGATCTGTCCCTTGTGGTGTTCCACCTCTTCGGTCCGCCGGGTGAAGATAAGAGAGTCCTCCCCCTCTTTTTTGTATTGCAGTAGGAGGACCGCTGCGAGGCGAATCGTCTTTCCCTGCAAGAAGTCTTTAAGGGACTGCGGTGTTGTCATGCACTCCTCTTTACCGAGGAGAGGAGAGAAAGATCAAGAATGCTAAAGGGTGAAGCGGATTGTGATCTGAATTGGTTCCGGATAGTAGGGGAAGGGGGCGGCGCGGCGGACTGTGGCCAGGGCCGCTTCATCTAAGATTGTTGCTCCAGACGACTGACTGATTCGGAGTGACTGCAGAGAGCCATCCCCCTTCAGATGGAATAACAGTTCGGCCTCTCCTTCCAGCTGGAGCCGGCGGGCAAGCCTCGGAAAGTGTTTGGCCCTTTCAATTTTCTGTCGGATCTCCGCTAGAACCGTATCGCTTCCCGTGGGGCTACTTCCGACTCCAGTTTGTGGTCCGCTGGCCCGACCGCTGCCGGTTCCACTCGCGGTTCCACGCCGGGGATCTTGTGTTTGTGCTGACGACAGGGCTGGGTGAGTTTTTCGATGACTTTTTTGTCCTGAAGAGGCGGTCGGTTGTGGTGCCAACGAGATCGTGATGCTCCCCCCACTTCCTCCACCAGGAGTGGCCTCTCGGTGTGAGGACGAAACCCAAAAGAGGAAAGCGATTCCTCCATGAAGAAGGAGGGCGAGGCTGAAGAAGAGGAGATAACGCATCACACTTTTTTCTGGAGACGACAAAAGGGGCGGTTGGTCTGTGGATCGATTTCGACGATTACTTCAACTCCAAAGACGGCGTGGAGATGATCGGCCGTAATGACTTCGTTTGGGTTGCCTGCTGCGCGGACCTCTCCTTCCTGCAAGAGGAGGATACGATCACAATACAACGCAGCAAGATTGATATCGTGCAGGGTGATTAGGATTCCTCGTTGGGCTTGTTCACGCAACTGCGACAAGAGATCACAGACTTCGATTTGGTAATGGATGTCGAGATGGGCCGTTGGCTCATCGAGTAAGATAAGAGGGGTCGCCTGAGCCAAGGCCCGCGCCAGAATGACCCGTCGCCGCTCTCCGCCCGACAGTGATTGCAGTGAGCGGGTGCGCAATTCTGTACAATTTGTTTGTTCCAGGGCTTGTGTGACCGCTGCTTGGTCGGCCATTTTCTCAAAACCAAAGAAACCGTGATGTGGCTGACGTCCCATCGCGACAATTTCTTCGACTGAAAAGGGGAGGGTGATTGTATCTGTCTGCGGTACAAAGCTGAGTTGAAAGGCTCGTTCGCGAATACTCATCGTGGCGAGATCCTGACTCTTCAAAAGAATCGTGCCTGATTTTGGAGCGAGCAGCCCCGCCAGCAAAGAAAGGAGAGTGGTTTTACCGGAACCATTCGGTCCTAAAATCCCGACTATTTCCCCTGCTGCGAGTTCCAATGAAATATTCCGGATGACCGGGGGGCTCTCCGGATAGGCAAATTGCAATTGAGTGGCCTGTAGGGTCATCGCAGTTTCCTCAAGAGGACGATAAAACAGGGGGCGCCGATCAGTGCGGTGATCGCCCCAACCGGAAGCTCGCTCGAGAAGCCGGCGTAGAAACCGATTGTCCGTGCAAAGCCATCACAAAGGACGAGTAAAATTCCTCCCAAGAGAGCCGAGGCGGGAACCAGGAGTCGATGATCGGGTCCCCATAAGAGACGGGTGGCATGGGGAACGAAGAGACCGACAAAGCCGATGAGGCCGGTCAGTGATACGACCGCTCCGACGACGAGTGAAGCCCCAAAAAAAACCAACATCTGGTGACGTTGCGGATTCAATCCCAAGGTCTGTGCCATTGCCGGACTTTCCGCCAATAAATTTAAGGGGCGTCCTTCCGCCGATAAAATAAGAAACCCCAATAAGACCAGGCTGCCGGCGACGATCAGGTCGCGGTAGGGAACCGCCTCTAAAGAGCCAATCAAAAAGAAGAGCATTTTGTGGGCCTGCTCCACGGTCACGAGCGAATGGATGACTAAGATAAAGGCAAAGGCAAAGGCGTTAAAGATGACACCTGTCAAAAGGAGTGTTTCTGGGTCGAGGGGACGGCGGTAAGTGGCGAGGCCATAGACAATGAATGTTGAGGCAAGGGCGCTCAAGAAGGCGACAACGCTAATCCAGGGAAAGGCCATGCCGAGCGCGAGTGCTAAAATGCTGCCGAGTGCGGCCCCTGATGAAACACCGAGAATGAAAGGATCGGCGAGTGGGTTGCGGAGCAGACCTTGAAAAGAGGCGCCGGCGGCACTGAGGCCGATGCCGGCAATGAGGGCCAGTCCAATTCGCGGGAGGCGCGTCAGAAAAAAGATCTCTTGCTCCAGGCTCCCGTCGATAAAGAGTTGACGCCACGACAAAGTTTCCGATCCCCACAGGCTGGCGAGCCCTGAGACGACAATCAAAGTGAAGAGCAATCCCGTGAGGGTTGTAATCCAGCGTTTAGCGGTGAGAGTGGGCTTCATGGTTTTTTTGTAGGGCCTGGGCAATCATTTGTGCTGCTTCGGTAATGCGAGGGCCGGGACGAAATAGATCCGGGGAAAGAAAATAGAGTTGCCTTGATTGAAGTGCGGGGATCGATTGATAACGTTCCCAAGTTTCGGTGTTGGAAGCGGGGTCGAGATCGAAAATAACCTCTGGTTGCCAGGCGAGCACCTGTTCCATCGAAAGATGCGGGTAGGCGAGTCCCCCCGTTGGAACGACATTACGCCCTCCGACAGTCCGGACCAATTCTGAAATAAAAGTACTCGGACCGGCGACAATCAGGGGGCGTCTTTGGACGACGACCAGCGTTTTTAGGAGGGAACGCCCTGTTGCTTTTAGGGCGAGGGCGTCGAGCTTTTGTTTCATGGTAGCCATCAGGGCCTGTGCGTTTCCCTCAACCCGAAAAATTTTCCCCATCCGTTCAATTGTTTGAAAGATCGTGGTCAGGTTGGTCGTTTCAAAAACGACGACTGGAATTTTCGCAGCGGTTAATACCTCGATGGGACGGGGGGAGCTGGCATCTTTGATGGTGACGATTAGATCGGGTCGGAGGGTCAGGATCTTTTCTAAATTGGGAAGGGCATAGTCCCCAATTTTCGGTCGCTTCTTTGCCTCTTCGGGCCATGCACAGTGTTCCGTGACTCCTACGACACGATCCCCGAGTCCCAGCGCAAACAACATCTCAGTTAGGTTCGGTTTGAGGCTGATAACCCGTTGTGGTTCAGTCGGTGGAGGGAGCCCTTCTTGGAGCGAGTTGTGGCAAGCGACACCCAATCCACAGGTAACGAAGAAAAGAAAACTGACAACAAGTGACCGCCTTTTCATTAGGGTGTTGTCCCATGTACGATCGCAATGGCATCGAGGTCAAAACCACTGGTGCAGACCGGACAGTTGATTTCGGTCGTTTTATCTTCGAGCTTAATGAAGCGCACGACCGAAAGGCCGACGTCGGCCAGGTCAAAAGAATCACCCCCCGCCGTTTCCGGATCGGTTGGATCGATACTGTTCTCATCCGGGTTGGCGAACACCGGCATGACTCCCGCGCAACCGGCATAGGGCCAGTCATCGAGTGTGCAGGAAAAGGGAACAAAGGTTTCACCATCTTCGGAGACGCTGATTTGTGCCGGTTCAGCGAAGGTTTCTTCACCGGCGGCAAAGGGATTTTCGAAGACGATAAAATCGGCTCCCTCTCCATCAAAGATCAGGTAGTCGATCATCTCGATGATCATTTCTCCGCCGCGTCCGAGTGAAATAATGTCAAAGGAACCCCCTCCCGTTCCACCGCCGTGCGGGGGGCCGAAGACATTTTCAATGGGGCAGTCGTCATTGCAGGAGGTGCCACCTCCCGGTTCAAATGAAACCACCCGATCGATGTACGGGTCAGCTCCTGGTGGGATCGGGCTTTCCTCAACTTCCGGAATGTCTGGCTCATCGGTGGGGGGATCGTCTTCAATCGGTGGATCCTCTTGGGGCGGATCTTCCACTTCGCTTGCCTCGACTGTAACCTCCAAAGTGCTTGCCGGAAAATCATCCTGCCAAGGATTCGCAATGCGGATCGTCGTCGTGCCGGGGGA
>CAZXZM010000010.1:9329-19628 GCA_964645365.1 uncultured Pseudomonadota bacterium
GATCGCTTGCAGCAGGCCAAAAGTAGAGACGGTGACAATCGTGGGTTCGTCACTGCGCCAGAGAATTTTTCCGGAATCGAAGAGCGTAGGATGCCAATAGAAGCGATGAACCTCTTCGAGTTGTGAATCATCCGAGTAACCCAAGGTTACTGACAATTGTTGTGTGGTATCAATTTCAGAAAGAACCACTAAGGAATTGGGTTCAATCGTTGAACTCATCAAATAGCCCTCTTCAGTTTGCAGTTCACTGACAGTCACTGTGATTTGATCCTGAACTTCACCAATCATCGCAGTGATTTCCGTTGTCCCTGCGCCGGTTGCCAGCATTTTTCCGGCCCCTGTGAAACGAATGACCGCTTGATCAGCACTCGACCATGTCATCTGATATTCTTGGTCGGTGACCGGATCAAAAAACTGATTCTTGATTCCAATTAGGCTACGGTCCACTTTGAAGAAGACTTTGGCAGTCAGTTGTTTTTCGGTACCGACCCCATGCAGTGTCAGGGAGGCGGGAAGGATCGAAATCGATTCAAGGGTCGATTCCGATTGAGGGTCCAATTCAGGTGAGGGAGGAGGGGGTGGAGGATCTTCTTCTTCCGAGACGACACTTCCGCCACACGCCATCAACCAACAGCAACCCATTAGGACAAGGAATCGCTTCATGGCAGCTCAATGACTCCGAGTGCATTCGGAGGGCCACCGACATCCAAGGGTCCCTGTACGGAAAAATCATCCTCAATGTCTAGAATGACTAATCCAGCCCCTTGGCCGTTGAGATCGCCCCGTTCAGTCACCAGCAGGTGCCCCTTCCCATCGAGTAGAATTGCCGGCAGGAAAGTTCCCGGACTCTCATAGAGGTTGGTATCGATTACTGTGAAGGTAGTCGGGTCAAAAGAAACAACCCGTTTACTATCCGCCGTCGTAAAGCCGAGTTCCGCTGATTCAATTTCCACCGGTCCGAGATAACCACCGAGGTCGGCGTCGTCGATTACAATTCCACTCGAAAGGTAGGATTCTGGATCGACCACTTCGATTCCGCCCAAGTTGTCCCCGGTATCGGTCAGAAAATCGGCTCCGAAAACGCCGGTGTTGGTGATATAGGCAAGACCGGTTTCTGCAGAGAAGGCGATGTCATTCGGGTTGTAACCGCTCAAAGCGATTCCTTGAATGCCGGGGGTATCGGGATCGGTATCGACTAGGGCATCGGTCTGGGTATTGATAACGGCAATCTTGCCGTTGGTGTCGGCCAGAAAAGCGCTATCGAGATCCTGCAACAAGACCCATACCTCTTGGCCGATCTGAATCATCTGATGTGGTCGGGCGAGTCGTTCCCCATCATTATCGGTAAGGCCTGTTAGGTCGATTACTTTCAGAGTCGCTCCCGTTTCAGGATGGACAACCATGACCTCCTGACTCCCCGCAACGGCCTCCGGTTGGTAGAGGGTGACGTAGGCCTTGCTGTCCGAGACGACAAAGATGTCCTGCGGATTAGTTCCGCCGCCGGTCGAAAATTCTGCAAAGGTGTCAAAACTATCGGTGGGATCGACTACCTGGATACTGTCGCGCCCCCATCGATTGATAATGTAGAGAAGATTATTGAAGGTCCGTAGTGCTGCATCGGTATGTGGAACCGGGGCAACAATATTGGAACTGATATCATCGTCAGTGACTGCAGCCAAGTTTCCAATGGCTGAAATGAGCGCCGACGAAAAGAAATCGGTTACATGAACGACTGCGAAAGTCTGTGGTTCAGTGGGGGAGTCCGATCCTTCAGGATCCGGTTCCGGTCCGTCGTTGGTTTGGGTCGCGACATTGCCGCAGGCCGTGCACCACCAAAGGCAAAGCACTAAATAAAGGAAGCGTTTCATTTTAATAACCCTTTCTGTTCTGTTGCGACTAAATAGTCACCGTTAAGTTTCCAAAAAAGAGTCGGCCCGGAACGGGAAAGCCGACGACATCTTCGATTTTTTCGCTCAATAAATTTTTGATTTCAAAGCCGGCGGTCAGCCATTTCCAGGGACGTGCCGTGGCGCCGACCGACAGCAGGGAGCGACGCTCCACTTTGAGAGTGTTCAAGCTGTCCAGGAAATTGCTGTCGATAAAATCGAGCGCTGCGTAAAAACGCCCCCACCGAATCGGGAAATTTGCCGAAAAATTTAACTGATGCTGGGCGCGCCCCGGCAAAAACTGACCGTCGAAGCCGGCGCGGCCACTGGTGTCTTTAGCCCACTGAAAGGTGTAATTGCTGGTGAGTTGGAGCCAGGTGAAGGGGTGAGCCTCCGCCTCGAATTCAAAACCGCGGATGGTGGCGGCAGCCAAATTAGTGGCCCGGGCGGTAAGCTGGGATGTTTGTAAAAACTGAATGAGGTTGGTGAGGCGATTTTCAAAATAAGTCATCGCCAAACGATAGGGGCGCTGTGTCCAAAGAAGACCGGCATCAAAATTCCAACTCCGTTCCGCATTGAGTCCTGGATTGCCGACAATCGCTCCGCGATCTCCGAACAGTTCAAGAAAGTTCGGGACCCGGTAAGCACGGCCACCACTCCCTCGTAGCGCAAAGCCAGCCGGCAATTGTAGGGAAAAGCTCAGCTTACCGCTGACTGGAAACTGTGCAGCGCTATTGGCCGACAGATCATTGAAGATCAGTTCGGTTCGCAGAGTCGGGGTGAGGATAAGGCGATCGTTCCAAAGATAGATTTCATTTTCGATGGCTACAGTGAGGCGATTGCGAACGGATGCCGTTCCCGTTCGTATTGCCGCCGCCCGATTTTCCGGTCGGAATTGTTCGCCGCGATAACTTGTAAGGACTGTCCATTTTTGGTGACTCCCCCACGGCAGAGTGAAGAGGAGGTCGGTACCATAGAGAAATGTATCGTCATCATTGTTCTGTTGTCCCAGACCAATTTCACTATCCAGATCGACAAACTGTGACTTGTTGACGGAAAAGAAAGGGGAGATCTTTAGTTGCCACCCGGCACGTCCGGTCGGAGTGAGTTGCACATCAAGTTGGGTGAGGTTGCGCGTGGTCGTAAGATGAGCGGTATCCGATGTAAGGGTTCCCAGGCCAGGAACTCCCCGTTCCTCAAAAAAGAGATTGTTGTAAAGGCTGAGCGTGACCACTTCGCTGACGCGCCGGCCGAGACGAGTGACCAGGCTGTGCTTTTCGTAATCATTATTGCGCCGCCGTATCCGGCGATCATCGGTGGGATTGGCGGGAGTGCCATTGTTATCCAGAAACGAAAAATCTCCATCGCTACGAGAATACTGATAGCTAGCCAGCACATCGGTTGGACCCCATGAGTCGGCGTACAACCCCGTACCGGTGTAAGTGTTGAGGGATCCGTAACGCTGGCGGATTTCGGTTTGGCGCTTGGAGGTGGCGCGACGTGTTTTGATCGCAATCACCCCGCCGATGGCGCTTGTGGCAAAACGAGCGGGGGCCTGCCCTCGGTAGATTGTGATCTTTTCAATCGATTCGATCGGAATCGTGGCGAGATTGACTCCTCCTCCTGAGGCCTGATTGAGAGGGATGCCGTCGAGATAGATTTGGACCTGTTCAGCAGTCGAGCCACGAATGGCAACGGTTGCAAAGTCCTCCAATCCCCCAAAGCGCTGCACGCGGACTCCGGCCGCCTGCTCCAGTAATTCCGCAACGCTGGTGCTACGGTCTCGATAATCAGCCAACGGAATGACTGTGGTGGCTAAAGTTGGATCGGCTTCCTCAGTTTCGGAGGGGAGACCGGCACCATGGACGACGACCGGCTCGAGTGTCGCAGGTTCCTCCCCCTGTAGGGACGGGGAAAAACCGGCACCCAGCAGCCAAACAGAAAAACAGACTAATCCATATCGATTGATCGCCATCTCTCACGCTCCACGAAGAGAAAACGAAGGGAGTCAAGCTGTTAGCAGGTTTCCTGACTTAAGGGCGGTGATACTGACCAGCGGTCTTGCCTTCCCACCTACCTCCATCGGTAGATAGTGACTTAAAGATGACCGTTGGCTTAACCCTATTACAGTGGCGGGTCCGTGACGGAGTTATACCGTCTTCCCTGGGCTAATAGCCTCCGTTCGCAATGTCTGGCTATCGGCTAGCAGCCCACTGGATCGATGTCAACCAGCCTAAGTTTTTGCGTATTCGGTGGGGTCTTTGACCTTTGCTTCTTCAAAGGCGCGGATTCGCTCCCCACACTTGTAGCACTGTCCACAGTGTTTGCGCCCCCTCGGGCGGATGCAGGAAAAGGTAGAATCCAAGGGGAGGTCGGTCCCTTTCTTCACTATATTGACCTTTTTGAGCTTGTTTAAGGGGGTGAGGATCTTAATTTTATGACGGAAGCCTACGGCGGTGAGCTCTTCAAAGGCCTTGAAAAATTCCGGCTTACTGTCTTGTAAGGGACCGGTTGAGAGGATTCCAATCGCTATCTCTTGAACCCCATGGGTTTGAGCAAAGACAGAGGAGGCAGCCAGCAGGAGCATATTTCGTCCTGGCAGCTCCATTAAAGTGTCGGAGGCGTAGCGGCTAGGGACCTCTCCCCCTTCGAGGGCCCAGTACCCGCGGCGATAGATCGGTGCCAACGGAAGAGAGATGTCGATTAATTCCCCGATTGAATTGTGGCGTCGCTTCATCTGACGATGGAAGCGGCGCAACCAGTAGCGTTCCACCGGCTCCCAGGTTAGTCCAGAGATAACGTAGATCGGAACGACCTGTTTGTAGTCACGGGCCAGCTCATCCAGAAGGATCAAGCTGCTCATTCCACTACTGATGAGAGCGGCAACGGTATTTTTGGTAGCAGCCATTAGTCTTGATGTCTTCTAAACTGGGTTCGACCTTGGTGACAAGTCTTTTCGGTGCTGCTATTTGGCTTGATTCTTCTCAGGCCCTTCATTAGTCCTAGCCCTGGTTGCCCCTGATGTACCATGTGATGACCCAAATCGATTTTTGTTATGGGCATCGGCTCTGCGATTTTTCGGGACCTTGTCAGTACTTGCATGGTCACAATGGTCGGGCCGAAATTACGCTGACTGCTGATGAGCTCGACCGCCAGGGTATGGTCTATGAATTTGGAGCCCTGAAGCAGGTCCTGAAGGACTGGGTCGATCAGACGCTGGATCATCGCGTATTGCTCCGCCAGGATGATTCGCTGGTGCCAGTTTTACAGCAGGCGGGTGAGCCTCTTTACTTGATGGACCGCAATCCAACTGCTGAAGCGATTGCGGAGGCAATTTATTGTTTTGCAGAAAAAAAGGAGCTGCCGGTGTTGGAGGTTCGATTATGGGAAACTCCACAGTCATCAGCAACGTACCGTAAACCGTAAAAGGAGTTTCAGTGACGAAAAAGGTTTGTGTTATCCAAAATGATCCCGATGAAGGGCTCGGAGTTTTTGCCGATGAATTAACAGCTGTCGATGTGAGCTGGGAAACCATTCATGCGTATAAGGGGGAACCGATTCCTTCGGCAGAGGCCTTGGTCGAGCGGGGTTGTCTCGGCTTGATGGTGCTGGGGGGACCGATGAGCGCCACCGACGAGGAACATTTTCCATTTTTACGGGAAGAAGTCCGTTTGTTACGCGAATCCTTACAGCGCAAATTGCCGATGCTCAATCTTTGTTTAGGGGCACAGCTCTTAGCGCGCGCCTGCGATGCCCGCCTGACGATTGGCGGGGAAAAGGAAATCGGTTGGCATTCAGTTTCTCTGATTGAATGGTACACCAAGCGCAACCCGCTGTTTTTTCAGTCCTCCCTCGAGTTTACTTCCTTCCATTGGCACTGTGATAGCTTTGACATTCCGACAGAAGGTTATCGTCTGGCTCGCTCTGATCGTTATGAAAACCAGATTCTCTGCATTAATGGGAACGCCTATGGCATTCAATTTCATCCGGAAGTTACGAAAGAAATGATTACAAAATGGATCGAAAAAGAGTGCGCCCGTCCACAACCGCTGATCGACGATGCTGAGGCCAAAAAGATCTTGTCCCAAGTTCAAGCCTATCTGCCGCAATTACATCGAGTTGCACATCAAATCATTTACGGTTTTGCAACTTTGTTGCGGGAGCCCGGTTATCGGAAAGCGGCTAGTTAACTCGTTGTTGCGATCTTTTTCCTGCCAACCAACCGCACCACTAAAAATCCTGCGATGAGCAAGACGACAAATAATCCGGTTGCCAGATTAAAGTAGTTTTCAATCCATTGTTGAATGGCCTCTCCCCAGAGCGTGAGTGCTCCCCCGACCAGAAAAAAACGGGTGGGTCGACTTAATAAAGAGCCGAGCAATAAGGTCCGAAATCGAATATGGAAGAGGCCCGCGCTGACGGTAAAGATTTTATAGGGGAGTGGGGTAAAGCCGGCGATGACAATGGCCCAGAGATCATAGCGGTTGTACAGATCTTGAACGGCCCGGAGTTTTTCCGGGGCCAACAGACGAGTCACGATGGGGCGTCCTCCCCAGCGTCCGATCCCGTAACCGATTGTTCCTCCGAATAGTGACCCTAGACTGGTAATGAGGGCATAAAAGAGGGCCCGTTCCGGGTCGGCTACTCCCATAGCAATCAGAAGGACATCGGGGGGGATCGGAAAAAAACTCGCCTCGGCCACGGCCAAGCTAAAAAGGGCGAATTCAGCATAGGGGGCTTGGGCCCAGGCCAAGGTCCAGCGATAAAGATCTTGCAGCACTTTCCGGGAGTTTCCGATAAATCCTTAGAAAAATCAACAAGTTAAAATGTTGCCGCACCATGTTATTTTTCCTTGCCAAGTGGCGAGGGTTATCCTATAAAGAATGAGCGCTCATTCATTTTTTGAGCACCTTATTTGGACTGAGACCGATATTTCATTTATGGAGGAGAGTGCCATGGAGACAAACAGCCAAACATCCAACGTCGAGAAGCTGAGACAAAAAGAGCATGACGATGCAATGGAGGTTGCCGAAGAGGCTCGTGAAAGCGAGTGGACGCAACCCAGTTTTGCCGCCGGGCTTTTTATGGGAAAAGTCGATCCCGATCTGATCTTTCCGTATCCTCAACCGACCGAAGAACAGCGGATCGAAGGAGAGGCCTTTCTGAAAAAGATCGAGGCCTTCATGAAGGAAAAAGTCGATCCAGAGGCCAATGACCGCGACGAAGAAATCCCGGACCACGTTTTTCAAGGACTCGCTGAGCTCGGCTGTTTTGGAATGAAGATTCCTAAAAAATATGGCGGGCTTGGACTCTCCCAAGTGTATTACAATAAGACGATCTCTCTTATCGGTAGCTATTGTGGTTCCACCGCAGTTTGGCTTTCCGCTCATCAGTCGATTGGTGTTCCTCAACCTTTGAAGCTGTTTGGAACGAAGGCACAGAAGGAAAAGTATCTCCCCCGTTTTGCAAAAGGAGAGATCTCTGCTTTTGCGTTGACGGAACCGGGAGTGGGTTCCGATCCGGCCAAGATGACGACCACGGCTGAACCGACCGAAGATGGAAAGCATTTCATTCTCAATGGGGAAAAGCTGTGGTGCACTAACGTCACCAGGGCCAGCACCATTGTTGTGATGGCGCGAACTCCCGACAAGATTATCAAAGGGAAGCCTCGTAAGCAGATTACTGCCTTTATCGTCGAGAAAGATATGCCCGGCTATGAAGTAATTCATCGCTGTCAGTTCATGGGGCTGAAGTCGATTGGAAACGGCTTGGTTCGCTTCACGAACGTTAAGGTGCCGCGGGAAAACATCATTCTAGCGGAAGGCAAAGGGTTGAAGTTAGCCCTGACAACTCTCAATAACGGTCGACTGACCCTACCCGCTGCCTGTACCGGTGCCACTAAGCTTTGCCTGAATGTGGCGCGCGATTGGTCCAATGAACGGGTCCAGTGGGGCGCTCCCGTCGGTAAACACGAGGCGGTTGCTTCCAAGCTTGGCTGGATTGCCGCGGTCACCTATGCGATGGAGTCGGCGACCTATTATGCTAGCGCCCTGGCCGACAAAGGGACGGCGGATATCCGTCTAGAGGCGGCGATGGCCAAGATGTTTGCCTCGGAAGAATCATGGCGGGCCATCGATGAAACCCTCCAGGTTCGTGGGGGACGCGGTTATGAAACTGAGACCTCACTGAAGAGGCGTGGTGAAAAAGGCTATGCCGTTGAGCGGATGATGCGGGATGCTCGTATCAATATGATTATCGAAGGCTCTTCGGAGATCATGCGTCTCTTCTTGGCGCGTGAAGCGCTCGACCCCCACATGAAATTGGGAGGGGATCTTCTGAATCCACGTGCTCCTCTCGGCAAGAAGATCACTGCCTTTGTGAAGGCAACTCTCTTTTATGCCTGGTGGTACCCGAGCCGTTGGATTCCGACCTTCCTCTGGAAGCGTCATGGCCAGTTCGGTCCGTTCGCAAAACATATGCGTTTTGTCGAGCGTGCCTCACGTCGACTGGCTCGTAATATTTTCCACGGTATGATGCGTTATCAGGCCGGCTTGGAACGGCGTCAGATGTTTTTGGGTCGGATTGTCGATGTTGGCACCGAGCTCTTTAATATTGCTTCGACCGTTTCCCGAGCGATTACGGAGCTGAAGCAAAATCCATCAGATCGCAGTGCCCTGGCTTTGGCCGATCTCTATTGCCGTAGGGCCAAGAGTCGGATTCAGGATAATTTCCGGGGGATGTGGCACAACGAAGATGCCCTGACCTACAAGGTGGCACAGAGCTACCTCAAGGGGGATTACCTGTGGTTGGAAGAGGGGATCATCAAGGCGACTGAGGTTGCGGATCAGTTACAGGCAGTGCAACCAGAGATTCCAACGCGGGCCGCGTCGTAATAGCGGGAGAGACGCTTCGTCGCTAGTCTTTGCGAAGCTTGAAGAGCCAGTCGATTGTCTCGGTGCGGAAGCCGGCGGCGCCAGGATGTCCGCCACCACCAAACTGAAGGGCGATTTCGGAGACATCGATAGCATTTGAGCGAAGACTGAAGCCCCAATCATTGCCACTGTAAGAAAAAACAAGCGCGACCGGGTATCCAAGTTCCTTGTAGATGTATTCCCCCATCTCACTCGCATCTTCGATCCAATTGACCGCGTAAGCGGAATGTCCCTCGAGTGTTATCGAAAAACCATACTTTGCACTTTTTTTAATCCGACGGTGGAGGAGCTCTCGGCTGTAGGCGCCATGGTCGATTAATTTGTCCCACTCTTCTTCCGGGGGCCCCTCTAGGAGCGAATTCCAGATCGAATGATTGGGATCGAGAACCCCCTCCATATCTTTCAAGGCCATACTAATGTCACGGCTGTCGGGGAGTTCCCACAGCCAGATATCTTTATCGCGGACGTACTGGAGAACTTTCGGAACCGACTGATCTGGAAAGAGTTGCTTCCAAGTGAGCGTTGCCCCGGATTCCTCTAAATCGAGAATTCCAAAACCGACGGTATCGCAAATTGGCAGGGCGGTCTTGTGGTGGTCATACCAATGAATCTCAGCCGCCTGTGAGGCTATCTGCTGAAGTATTTCCGCGGAGAAGCTAAAATCGACAATGAAGACTCGCTTGCCTGTTAAGTTTTCAGGTGGACTTTCTCCATGTATACAGGGAACGAGTTCAGCATCGGAAAATTTGTACTTTACCACGGCCGCAGCAGCAGCGCCGTCGATACAATCAGCATGGTAGATACAAAGAGTGTCCATTGCTTTTAAGTAACCCATTTTTCCGGAAAGTAGAATTTATTTCTAGGGCGGGTCCTGTCGCGGCGAAGACCTTCCGTCAGCGGTACCCCGCAGCGGGGTGACCGGCCGAAAGGCATCACCGCGCCACCCGCCATCCTTGATCCCGCTTGCCCAAAGGGCTGGAGCGTGTCTATAGTCCTCTCCTATGACTGAAGGTAAAAAGCCGCCGCTGATCACTCGCGACGAGGCGCTGAGCTATCATAGTGAGGGGCGCCGAGGAAAGATCGAAGTCGTTCCTACCAAGCCCTGCCAGACCCAGCGGGACCTGGCGCTTGCCTATACCCCCGGGGTGGCCGAACCCTGCCTGGAGATTGAGAAAGATCCCGGCAACTCTTTTCTTTACACCGCCCGCAACAATTTGGTTGCCGTTATGACCAATGGGACCGCTGTGCTTGGCTTGGGAAATATCGGGCCCCGTGCTGCTAAACCGGTCATGGAGGGAAAGGCCATTCTCTTTAAGCAGTTTGCTGATATTGATGTTTTCGATATCGAAATTGCCGCTGAAGATCCAGACGAGTTTATTGATGTTGTCTTAAAATTAGAAACAACCTTTGGTGGAATCAACCTTGAGGATATTCGAGCACCCGATTGTTTTAAAATTGAAGAAACGCTCATTGATAAGATG
>CAZXZM010000010.1:19638-23984 GCA_964645365.1 uncultured Pseudomonadota bacterium
AGTTTTTCATGACGACCAACACGGAACAGCGATCATTACGACTGCGGCCCTGATGAATGCACTCGAATTGGTCAACAAAAAAGCAGAAGATATTCGTGTGGTGTTTAGTGGCGCCGGTGCTGGGGCGGTGGCCTGTGCAAAAATGTTTGTTTCTCTCGGGGTGCCCCAAGAAAACGTTATGCTTTGCGATCGGCGCGGGGTTGTTTTTGTCGGACGGGAGGCGACGGAACCCTATCGTACTCAATTTGCCCAGAAAACTTCAGCGCGTACTCTCGCGGAGGCGATGCGTGGGGCCGATGTCTTTGTCGGTCTGTCTGGAAAAAATCTAGTGCAGGCAGAGATGCTGAAAGGAATGGCAGAACGGCCGATCGTCTTTGCCTTGGCCAACCCCGATCCTGAAATTCCTTATGATGTGGCCCGGGAAATTCGTTCCGATGTGATGATGGCGACCGGGCGTTCCGATTTTCCGAATCAAGTTAATAACGTATTGGGTTTTCCCTTTATTTTTCGCGGTACGTTAGACGTCGGGGCGCTTCGCATCAATGAAACGATGAAAATGGCGGCGGCCAAGGCATTGGCTGGACTGGCCCGCCAGCCGGTGCCGGATGAAACCAAAAAGGCCTACGGTCTGGAGAGCCTCGAATTTGGTCCCGATTACATTATTCCCAAGCCGCTCGATCACCGTATTTTGTGGTATGTGGCACCGGCAGTGGCGCAGGCGGCGATCGATTCAGGGGTCGCCCACCGTCCTTACGAGAGTCTCGAGGCTTATCGGGAGTCGCTTAAGGCACTCAGTGAACGTCGCCACCTTCTCTAACCTGTTTATTCCAATGGCCTTGGCCCAACAAAAACCGGCACCTTCCCTCCAGCCACGGGCGGTACTCCTTCATAGTGCTGAGCTGATCCTCAAGGGAAAAAACCGTCGTTATTTCGAGCAGCAACTCGTTAAAAACATTCGCATTTCCCTGCAGGATGCCTTCCCTTTTCGTTATGAACGGATCGGCGCCTCTTTTCTTCTGCAGTTTGAGCAGTCAGTTGAAGAGGAAATATTAAACCGTCTGCAGCGAATTTTTGGGGTGGCTTCTTTTGCCCCCGTTTTTGAAACTGAACCGACGATGGAACAATTAGAGCAGGCAGTTTTAGGAACTTTCCCGGAATCTTTTTCTGGTTCCTTCGCTGTGAATGCTCGTCGTAGCGGAAAAAGCCTTCCCTTTCGCTCGATTGAAATAAACAAGCGATTAGGACATGTTATTCAAGAAGCCCATTCCTTGCCGGTCGATTTAAGCCATCCCGATTTAACCTTGAGCGTGCAGGCGACTGCAGAAAAAATTTATTTTTCCTGGGAAAGTTTTGCCGGCAAACGGGGCTTACCAGTCGGTGTTAGCGGAAAGGTCATTGTTTTACTTTCAGGAGGAATCGACTCACCTGTTGCTGCCTACCGGATGGCAAGCCGCGGTTGCCAACCAATTTACGTTCATTTTCATAGCGCCCCGTATACCAACCGCGCCTCACTCGAAAAAGTAGGAGAAATTATCAAGGTTTTGGATCAATTTCATTACATCTCTAAATTGTACTTGGTTCCTTTTGCCGAATTGCAACAGGAGTTGGTTCGGAAGTGCCCGGCGCCACTGCGGGTGATCCTGTATCGCCGCTTTATGCTGCGGATTGCGGCACGGATTGCACGTTACGAAAAGGCGGCAGCGCTGGTCACCGGGGAAAGCGTTGGTCAAGTAGCTAGTCAGACACTGGCTAACATTCGTTCGATTGAGGCCGTGACACCTCTTCCAGTCTTGCGTCCTCTGGTTGGATGCGACAAACAGGAAATCGTTGATTGCGCGCGTGAAATTGGAACCTATTCAATTTCGATTGAACCGGACCAAGACTGTTGTAGCTACCTGATGCCACCCAAACCGGCAACGCATACCCAGCCCCTGCAGCTTGAAATGGCTGAGGCGGAGTTAGAGGTCGAAGCGTTGGTGCGACAGGCTTTGCGTGCCACCGAACGCAAAAGTCAGGATAAAGTACACCTTCCATTCGCGAAAGAGGAATAAATGGCACGTTTTACAAACGAAGAACTAATTAAAAAATTCAATCAAGACCTCTGTCAGGTCCACATGGGCATTAGTGCCCAATTTCTGGATGATAAAGAGTGTCGGATGATTCTGCAGCTCAAGGATTGGCACGTCAATTTCGAGGGGTGTGTCCATGGGGGCATCCTCTTTTCTGCTGTCGATTCGGCGATGGGGATGGTGATCTACCCACACTTGAAAGACGACGAACATATCTTGGCGATTGACATCAAGATCAATTACATCAAAGGGGCAACGCTAGAGATGGAAGAGCTCTCTGCGCATACCAATATGGTCAGTCGGACCCGCCGTCTTGCCGTTGCGGAGGGAGAAATCTTTGCCCCGGATGGGGCCCTGCTCTCCAAGGCCCTCGGGACCTTCGCTATTTTACAGGTGCGGGACCCTTAGAGGCGACGGATGTTGCGAGGCAGCGAGGGGTTCGATTTTTCCAGGCCCCGCGGTGATAGACGTAGCTAGCGATCAGGGGAAGGGCCAGGGTTGCCTCGGCGTAGATCATCTGTTCGGCGGATGTTTGTACTTTCCCCCAGGAACTCGCTTCGCGCAGAGTCGAACCGGACAGTCCTCCATCTCGTTCATCGGCGACCGTGATTTGAACGGCATACTTATGCATCGGGACCTCTTTGCCGAGCAGTTCGGCAGCCACGACCACATCTTGTGCGAAATTCTTGGGGACGCCCCCTCCGACCATCAATAGGCCGGTTTCGCCACAGATAATTTTTAATTCGGTGAGTTCCCGAAAATCGGCGGCTGAATCAATGGTAACCGATTGCCCTGGATTTTTTGTTTGGTGCATCACCAGACCGAAACCGGCGCTGCAATCAGAAAAGGCGGGACAAAAAATAGGGACCTCTTTGTGGTAGGCGGATAAAACAATCGACGAAAACTTTTTGTCCTTTTGTTCGAGGTATCGCCCCATTTCTAAGATAAATTCTCGTGATGAATAGGGGCGTGGCTGAAGCGAATCGGCAATTTTACCGATGGTTTCATCGCAGATGCGCAACTCATCTTCATTAATGTAGGTGTCATAGATTCGGTCGATCGCCAGTTTGCGTAGTTCATTGTCATCTGCCTTGGGATCTCCCAGGTAATGTCGAAATCCAAGCCCTTCAAAGAAATCCTGGTCGACGATATTGGCCCCGGTCGAGACAATGATGTCGACCATATTGTGTTCGATAAAATCAATGATCACCTGCTTCAGGCCGGCACTGATAATCGAGCCCGCCAGACACAGGATGATTCCACAGTCCTTGTCAGCAATCATCTGTTCAAAAATCTGGGCCCCACGGTGGAGATTGCGTGCCTGAAAGGCGGTTCGTTCAAGACTCTCCACGTATTGCGACAGGTCGTGTTTTTTAATGTCGAGGTGCTCGACGGGAATTTTGAGGTAATCTGATTTCATTGTTCTTCGGCCTCCACCTGTCCACCACAGGCCTGGTAGCAGGTCCTAAACTCTTCATCGCAGTGGTTGGTGGATTGCCTCCAGCATAACGAAGGGCGATGGCAGCTACTTTTACTGTCGTCCTCCTTGCACTGGTTGTATCTCTCCAGTTCAAGCTCGCGGCGGTACTCGCATGTTTTATATCTTTCCTGTGCCAGATCTTTACAGTGCCGGCGTGAAACAGAGCATTGGTTGATGCAAACCCGCCCCTCCGCAGATTGGGGTGGTGTGTAACGATAAATAATCCTGGGTCCGCAGTTGAGCAGCGGAATCAAAAGGACCGGGAGCATAAAAACTAATCGGTACATCGGTCGTATCCTAGTTATTATCCATAAAACTAACTACAAAAATATTTCTACTGCTAACGCTGACGTGACAACGTCACCGATACCGATTCGGCGTGGCGGAGCGCGCCTGGCTTATCGACTTCGACGGTGGCTTTTTCAACCTGCGGGTGGTTCATGATGAGTTGCAAGACATGGTCCGCCAGTTTTTCGAGTAAAAAGAACTGACTTTCTTCGACGGCCGCGATAATTTCCTTTGCGATCGTTTTATAATCGAGTGCGTCATCGATTTGGTCGCTTTGAATCGCGCGAGCCGCGTTATACTCGATCATTGCATTGATCAGGACCTCTTGTTTAGCCTCCCGTTCCCAATCGTAGATACCGATAATGGTTTTGGCACACAAATTTTTGATCGTGATCGTTGCCATCATCTATTGTTGTGAAAATATGACGAGAGGAGTGGAGGGGGCTTGGAGCGTTCCCGCTACCTCTGCGATATAATTCATCAAGGGTTCCGGATAGAGTCCAATCGCT
>CAZXZM010000011.1:0-19005 GCA_964645365.1 uncultured Pseudomonadota bacterium
GTTTTTGTCACGGTATTGACTGCCTCTCCTCCGAGGGCCTCGACCTTTTTTTGTCCTTCTCCCCGTGTCATCGCCTCCATCTGCCCGGTGAAGCAAAACTTCTTTCCGGCCAGTTTGCCACCGACCTTGGCAACCTTTTCTTGGCGCAAGGTAACACGCGCCAGTAACTTATCTATCAAGGCACGTTTCTTTTCAGAGCCGACCTTTAGCTCTTCCGCAATAATTGGGCCAATCGTTTCGACGGCTGTTAATTCCTCAACGCTTGCCTTCTGCAGTTTTTTAAAAGTACCAAAATGTTTGGCGAGTAGACGGGCAACCTGCCGTCCCACTTCCCGAATCCCCAAAGCAGTCAAAAAGTTGGCAAGGTCTAGCTCCCGCCTCTCCTGAATGTTCCGAATCAATTTGGTCGCCAGCACCTCTCCCATCCGTTCGATCTCTAGCAGGTTTTCCTTGGTCAGATCATAAAGTTCGGCAATATCGGTCACGAAACCGTTATCATAGAGACGGGCAAGCAACTTGGGTCCAAAGCCATCAATTTCTACCATACTGACAAAGTGACGGAGCTCACCGATCTTCGTCTCTCGACATCCCGCCTTATTGGTGCAGTAGAGAAATTCATCCCGGATCTCGGTGGGACTCCCACAAGAAGGGCATTTGCGCGGGGCTGCAAAGCGTTTTCCCTCTCCCCGTTTTTTGACTGACTCCAGATAGGGGATCACCCCGCCCCGCCGAACAATCACAACTTGCGACCCGACCCGAAGATCCTTTTCCTTCATCAAGCCGTAGTTATGGAGAGACACCCGACTGACCGTCGCCCCCGACAAAGGAACTGGCTTGATGATTCCGATCGGCGTGATTACCTGACTGCGAGCCACGCTCCACTCGACGTCTTGCAAAAGAGTCGTCCCCGATTCCCCTTGAAACTTATAGGCGATGCTGGAACGGGGATGGTGGGCGGTCGCCCCGAGTCGTTCCTGCTCGGTAACTGAATCGACCCGAAAGACCACTCCGTCGGTTTCATAATCATAGGTATCGCGTTGTCCGAGAAAGTATTCATGTGTTTTGTCAACCTCGTCCCGTTCGACCTTACGAATCTCTACGGTCGGAAATTTCCATTTTTTGAGTTGTTGAAACTTTTTCCATTCCGAATCGATCGCGGCACCACGCAGATCGTAGGCGAAAAAGGAAAGTCGATACTCTTTGGTCTTGCGCGGATCCTTCTGCTTGATCGCCCCCGCAGCAAGGTTACGAGGATTGGCAAATTGATCACTGAATCTCTCCTTAAAGGTAGAAAGCTCCATGTAGACCTCGCCGCGAACTTCCACCGACCCCTGGGGAACTTTGGACAAAACTCCAGCTACCTGCGTTGCATTCTGCGTGATCAGATCCCCTTGCACCCCATCCCCACGCGTCGCAGCGAGCTCCAAAACACCTTTGGCGTCATAACGAAGCTCAATCGCCAAGCCATCGATCTTGGGAGAGGCAACCATCGGCCCGCTAAATTTATCGGCCCATTTTAAAATTTCTTCGGTTGAATAGGCCTTTTCTAAGGAAAGCATTTCACTGGTGTGACGGATCTTGGAACGCTCCCCTCCCGACTCAGAAGGAATCTCTTCCAAAACTGGTGAATTCGGCTCAACCTGTTTCAGGCGTTCAACAATCCGATCAAATTTGTAATCAGAAATTTCCGAGGCATGCTTCGCAAAGTAGCGATAGTTATGGTAGCGAACTGTTGTTTCGAGCTCCGCCGTAGTCATCTTATTGTAGGGCTTTTCCGGCGGACGGGGGGGCGACCTCACTTCAGGTCCTCACGCGAAAAGATCGTGTACTTTTCAAAGAAGCCTTCCATATGAGGGAGGGCGTTGACCGCGAGGATGCGATCAAAGCGGATATTCGACCATAGGATCGAATAGGAACCATTGTCGATTCGCAAACGATGAAACTCTTTGAGTGGCAGACCTAAATAACGGATCAGAATCGATTTGATGACGTCGGCGTGAGAGACTGCGATCACGCGGTAGGGACGTTTATCGCTTGGCGGGTCCTGTCGCGGCGAAGACCTCCCGTCAGCGGTACCCCGCAGCGAGGTGACCGGCCGGGAGGCATCGCCACGCCACCCGCCTTCCACTTCCTTCTTAATCTCTTCCACGAATGCACAAGCCCGCTCGGTCACCTGGTGCAGATTTTCTCCCCCGGGAACTTGAGACTTGTGGGGACGGACAAAATAGTCGCGAAATTCCGGCGTCTGGCTGATCTCGTCAAAGGTCTTCCCGACCCACGGTCCATAATCGATCTCGGCTAGCCCCGCCGTTTCTGTAATCGGCAATCCACGCTCCCCGCAACAGATCTGGGCCGTCTCGACTGCTCGTTGCACTGGACTGGTGTAGACTGCATCGATCTCCACCGACGCAAAAAGATCCTTGATCCTCTGCGCCTGGCGGATCCCCATTTCATTGAGCGGGATCGGCCGATCCCCCATAATCCGGCGGGTGGCGTTCCACTCAGTTTGACCATGGCGTATCAAAATAATTTCGAGCATCGCTGTCATTCTATATAAAGTTGTGCGGCGGGTGGCGCAAGGAATCCTTTCGGCGACGTCGACAGGACCCGCCGCTTTTCCATTGAATCTATTCACTGATTTTGAGACTGTCGCGGGCCAATGATCTCCGAACCAATCAAGACAGTCCTTCCTAACGGCCTCACCATTATCCTCCAGGAAAGCCATGCGGCCCCCGTTGTCGCCATGAACCTCTGCTGCCGGGTGGGAAGTCGCCTCGAAAAGAAAGGGGAAGAGGGGATCTGCCACGTCATCGAACACATGATTTTCAAAGGGACTCCGACCTACCCGGTTGGGGAGATTGCCCGCCGGGTTGAGGCCTCCGGTGGCGACATCAATGCCTACACCAGTTTTGACGAAACGGTCTTCTACATCAGTATGGCGACCCGTTACATGAATGACGGTCTGGATATCCTGATCGATGCAGCCTTGAATCCTTTATTTGATGCCGAGGAGCTTGATCGCGAAAAAGAAGTGGTGGTCGAAGAGATCTCCCGTTCCGAAGATTCTCCGATGCAGCAATTAGGAGAAGATCTTTTTAAAATTGCCTTCACACGTCACCCTTACGGCAATCCGATTGCCGGAACGCGTGAAAGTGTGCGTACGATCGGCCGCAAGCAACTCGTCGATTTTTACAAGCGGTGGTATGTCGGGCCGAATCTAGTCTTTGTGATGGCGGGAGATTTCGACGCCAAACGATTGCTTCCGCAATTAAAAAAGAGGCTCTCCCCTTTTCCGAAAAAATCGCCGCCACAAATATCGATTCCCAAAGAACCAAAACAGCAACGCCCCCGCGGTTTTGTCCGAACAATGGAAGTGCAGGGACACTATCTCGCGTTGGCCTTTCACGCGCCCGCACTCACCCACCCGGATGTCCCGGCCCTTGACACCTTGGCCCACATCTTAGCGGGAGGGGAAACCTCCCGTCTCGATCAGGAGCTGTGTGAAAAAAAGTCGCTGGTCAGCTCGATTCAGGCGGAGTGTTACACGCCACAAGACCCCTGCCTCTTTTTAATCGAGGCTCATCTGAATGGGCGCCGACCCGAACCAACCCTACAGGCGATCGCCAAGGAGATCGGCAAGATTCAAGAATCTCCAGTCAGTCCGGCCGAACTGGCTCGCGCTAAAACCAATCTTAAAAGCAGTCTGATCTACGAACGAGAAACGGTGGAAGGACTGTGTGGCAAAATCGGTTTTTTTGAGATCACCGCAGGCGATTACCGCCTTGAAAAGCAGTATTACCAACGAATTGATGCCACGACCCCGGAAAAAATTCAGGAAGTAGCCGCCCGCTACCTGGCCCCAGCTCGCGCCAATATTGTCTATTGCCACCCTAAAAAAGGAAAACAAAAGATCGCGGTGCGCCAACTCTTAGCAGGCTTCCCCACGAAACGGCCTACACCGAAACCGGCCAAGAACAAGAAACGTCATGATATCGAATCATATTCTCTGCCGCGTGGAATCCGTCTGCTGGTTAAATCAAATCCACTCGTTCCGCTCGTCTCATTTCGTTCGACCTCATTCGGAGGACTTCGTTTTGAATCGACCCGCACGAATGGCCTGTCCAACCTAATCAGTGAGATCCTCACGAAAGGAACAAAGCATCGCTCTGCCCTCGAGATTGCAACGGAGATCGAAGGGATGGCAGGAGGGATGGCCGGCTATTCCGGCCGTAATCTGATCGGTCTTCAGGCTACCTTTTTGTCAGAAAAACTGAATGAAGGATTGAATCTTTTTACCGACGTCCTGTGCAACCCTTCCTTTACGGCCGAAGAGCTACAAAAAGAAAGACGTCACATACTGACCGCGATTCGAGATCAGGGGGATTCACTGGGCCGCGTAGCGATGAGAGAATTTTTACAGCGCCTCTACCGCAAGCACCCCTACCGAATGCCGGTCCTGGGGACCAAGGAAACGGTCAGCCGGTTGACCGCCAAGCAGCTCCACAAAAAATACCACGAATGGGTGCGACCGAATAACCTGGTCTTGAGCGTCGTCGGCGATGTCGTCCCCGAACAGATTCGCGAGCAATTAGCGGAACGACTTGAGGGACTCCCGACGAGCCAGGCAGCACTCCCCCGGCCCCGCCCCGAACCGAAACTGCAACGGCCAGTCTCTGCGAGTCTGCGTAGACCGGGCAAAAATCAGGCGCACATTGTCATTGGTTTTCCGGGAACCACATTTAAGAGCCACGATCACTTTGGCCTGCATGTCTTGAATACCGTCCTGGCGGGTCAGGGGGGACGACTCTTTTTGGAATTACGCGACAAGGAGAGCCTCGCCTACACCGTCACCTCGAGTTTGGCGGAAGGGGTCGAGCCCGGTTTTTTCGCCGTCTATATGGGAACCGACGGGAGCAAAGTAGACCGAGCCTTGGTCGGCATCAAACGAGAGTTAAAGCGGGTTGTCTCTAAGCCGATCACCAAAACAGAACTAAAGCGGGCCCAACGCTATCTGATCGGTACCCATGACCTTCACCTACAACGGAATAGTACGGTGGCGGGGATCATCGCCTTTGATGAAATCTACGGTCTCGGTTTCGACGCCTACCTTGACTACGCCGACCAAATCAATCGAGTGACAATCGATGAGGTCTTACATGTGGCGAAAAAATATCTGCGCTTGGATCGATCAGTGACCGTCGTCGTGAAGCCCTAAAGAAGCGGTTCCCCCTCCGGCAAATATTCTTTAAGTGGGCAGTTCTCGCAGTCGGGTTTTGAACGTTTACACCAGTTCTTGCCCACCATTACGATCTGGGCGTGAAAATCGTTGTAGAGGGGAACCTCTTCTGGAAGATTGTCCGTAAAGTAATCTTGAATCGCAAAATAATCCGCCTCTACCTCCAGCCAACCGTGGCGAACCCCAATCCGTTGGGTATAGGCATCGACGACAAAGACCGGGTGATTGCCGGCATACAACGCGATTGAATCGGCGGTCTCCGGACCGACACCGGAAATTCGAAGCAGCTCTTCTCTCAAACTTGTGGTCGACTGGGCCAGAAAAGATTCGAGGTCTCCGCCGTAGTGTTCCATTAGGTAGGCGACAAAGTTTTTCAGACGTTTCGCCTTGATATTGAAGTAACCGGCAGGACGGATCAGTTCAGCTAATTGTTCGGGGGCGAGGGCATGTAGGGTGGCCAGGTCGAGCACCCCGGCTTTTTTCAGGTTGGCGATCGCCTTTTCGACATTGTTCCAGTTGGTGTTCTGGGTCAGGATCGCTCCGATTGCGATCTCGAGAGGGGTCTCGCCAGGCCACCAGTTTTGGGGCCCCTGCGCGGCGAGCAGGGTCTGATAGATTTGTTGCAGGTCGGCTATTCTTTCTTCTCCTCAGCTTCCTCTTTCTTGGCTTCTTTCTTTTTTGGCTTCTCTTCTTTGGCCTCAGCTTTTACTTCTTTCTTTTCTTTGGCCTTCACTTCTTCTTTTGGTTCCTCGGCTTTCACTTCTTCTTTTGGTTCCTCGGTCGGCTTTTCTTCAGTAGGCGCCTCTTCCGCCTTCACCTCTTCGGTAGGTTTTTCCTCAGCGGGCTTCTCCTCAGTCGTTTCCTCGGCCTTGGGCTCTTCCGCCGGTTTTTCTTCTACCTTAGCAGGGGCCTCTTCCGGTACCCCCTTCGCTATCTTTTCATTGTAATGTTTTTCGCACAGGCTCCCCTGAAAACGAGGGGCGATACACTCTTCTTTTGCACAAATTTTGTAACGTCTTTTCTGCAAATCCCCCTGCCGCCACTTCCGGTAATGAACCCCACAATACCCCTTGGCACGATAGGGGCGCTTGCACCCCTCAACCCGACAATTATTTTCTTGTTTTAAAGCCGCTTCACCCATCCGATTCTCCTTCTTATATTTCCTTTTTCAAAATTGTCTCTAACTCGCGACGATCTTCTTCTTGGAGCTGATCTCCGATTGTCGGATCACTACTCGACCTTTGCTCGGGCTCTTTTTTCGAATCCCCTGTCTTTTCTTCCAGGAATTCGGCGACGATCTCCTTGCCCGATTTGATCACCGCCTGGATCAGGGCAGAATTATAGAATTCCGAGACGTACTGCCGGATCGGCCTTCCCTCGATCTTGTAATTGAGGCCGAAGTAGATGACCGCCGAAAAGACCCCAATCCAAAAAATTCTTTTAACGATCCAAATCATTGAAGGAGGCACGTTACTCTAAAGGATTCAGGGGATTCAAGTAGATATTCCGAATGACAATAATAGGGGCTTTTGCTAGGGTTTTTGCATGATTGCCGCGGAAGACGCCCTCCTCCACGACCGAAAGGCACGCATCCTCATCGTTGACGACAATCGAGCCAATGTGGAGCTGTTTAAGATGCAACTCAAGACATTCGATTACGAAACGGAGGTCGCCTACAATGGCGAAGAGGCCTTGGAAAGGGTCCGCACCTTTGGCCCGGACCTAATCTTGCTCGACCTGATGATGCCGAAGATTGACGGTTACGAGGTCTGTCGGATCCTCAAGTCGGACAAAAACACCTGGTTTATTCCGGTCATTATCGTCACCGCGTTGAGGGAACTGCAGGATAAACTCAAAGCGATCGAGATTGGTGCCGACGATTTTTTGATCAAACCGTACAATAAGCTGGAGTTGATCACGCGGGTTAAAAGTCTGCTTCGCCTCAAAGAACTCCACGACGACCTCGACACCAGCGAAAACATCCTCTTCTCACTCGCCCAGGCGCTCGAAGCCAAAGACAACTACACGCGCGGCCATTCCGAGCGGGTCGCAAAGTATTCCGTCGATATGGCCAAGGCACTCGGCCTGTCATTGCGTGAACAGGAAACGATCCGGCGGGGGGCACTGCTCCATGACATTGGAAAGATCGGCATCCGAGAGAGTGTCCTCAATAAACCGGGCGCGTTAACAGAAAATGAACTGGAGCATGTGCGGGAACACCCGGTCCGAGGCTACGAAATCTGCTGTCACTTAAGTTCGCTCTCCCCGACTCTATCGGTCATCCGCAATCACCATGAACGTTTTGATGGAGGGGGTTACCCGGATCGTCAAGAGGGGGAAAAGATCACGCTGCCGGCCCGTATTGCCTCCGTCGTCGATGCCTACGATGCCATGACAACCGACCGGCCCTACCGTAAGGGAATCAAGCCACGTGAAGCACTCGAGGTCTTTGAGAAGGAACGAGACCTCGGGCAGTGGGACCCAAGACTCGTCAACGAGTTCGTGAAACTACTGCGAACGAAACTCCCTTAGCCCGTCTTTCCTTTCAGGAATGGTCCGATGAGATCGATTGGAATTGGAAACAACGTCGTTGTGTTGTGTTCTGTTCCAACCTCAACCAAAGTTTGCAAATAGCGCAACTGCAGTGAAATCGGGTGCTTTTCCATCATCTCGGCGCTCAGCACCAACTTTTCAGCTGCCTGGTATTCCCCTTCCGCCGCGATGATCTTGGCCCGTCGATCCCGTTCCGCCTCTGCCTGCCGCGCCATCGCCCGCTGCATCGACTGTGGGATCTCGACATGCTTCACTTCGACGTTAGAAACCTTCACTCCCCAAATATCGGTCTGGCGATCGACGATATCCTGCAATTGCTTGTTCAGTTTTTCCCGCTCGCTTAACAGCTCGTCGAGCTCCGCCTGTCCAATCACGCTCCGGAGTGTCGTCTGGGAAATCTGCGAGGTTGCGTAATAAAAATCTTCGACCTGAATCACCGCACTGCACGGTTCAACCACCCGAAAATAAACAACGGCATTCACGCTGACGGTTACGTTATCCCTGGTGATGATATCCTGTGGTGGAACATCAAAGACCTGAACCCGGAGGCTCATTCGGACCATCCGATCGATCGGGGCAAAGACCAAGATGATTCCAGGCCCCTTGGGCTTGTCCAAGACACGCCCAAGACGGAAAATGACCCCCCGTTCGTATTCGCGCAGGATTTTGATCGAACTCAAGAGATAGAGCCCGACAATAGCAATAATAATGGTCGTAAAAGACACGGAAAACCTCCTTGTTTTACGTTGGCGAAACTTTTTTAACTTTTAATTTCATTCCTTTGGTCGCAACAATTTCTACCGTCTCACCGGTTGCTACTGATTCATCGGCAGAAACATCCCAATACTCACCATTGACAAAAATCTTTCCGGTCGGGGCAATCGGATCATTGGCAATCGCCTGTAACCCGATCATCCCCTCCAGGCCGGTTGCGGTCGTTTGGCGCTGGGCCCGAACCGCCAGACTGACTAAAAAAATGGCCAAAAAAGCGGTTGCTGCCACAATGGGTACAATAACGGTCAGTGAAACCTGCATAAATTCATGCGGGGAATCGATCAAGAAAAGGGAACCCAACGACATGCAGACCACCCCGCCAAGCGTCAGCAGACCATAGCTGGGCACAAAGGCCTCAGCAATAAAAAGGGTGACCGCCAGGACAATCAGACCCAGACCAGCGTAGTTGGTCGGGATCGTATGAAAAGCATACATGGCCAAAATCAGGCAGATGGCACCAGCAATGCCGGGAATCCACGAACCAGGATGGGTAATCTCAAAGAGTAGGCCATAGAAACCGATCATCATCAGGATATAGGCAATGTTTGGATTGATGAGAATATTCAGGAGTTGCTGGCGTGCACTCAACGGTTGATCAATCACCGTTGCCCCCGCTGTTTTTAAAATCCTTTTCCCTGAAGGGAGCTCAACTGTACGACCATCGATCTTGACAAGTAGCTCCTCAACATTGTTGGCCACCAGATCGACCACCCCTTTGCGTACCGCTTCGCTTTCCGGGGCCGACACACTTTCCCGCACCGCTCGCACCGCCCAGTCAACATTGCGTCCCCGCTTTTCTGTCATCGCCGTGACCCAGGCAATGGTGTCATTCAAAACTTTTTCACTCATCGGTTCCTTTGTAGGGGCTGGTGTCGCTTCTTCTTGCTCGCGTTGCTCGCCATTCTTCTCTTTTTTGTTTTTTCCTTTTGACAGAGAACGTATCAGTTCTCGTATCCCATTCTCTTCCTTTTCTTTTGGTTTCCCACCACCCACGGTCACCGGGTGAGCCGCTCCAATGTTGGTCGAGGAAGCCATCGCCGCCACATGGGCCGCTAGAGTTATAAAGACCCCCGCCGAACCGGCACGCGAACCACTCGGAGCGACATAAACAATCACCGGAACCTTGGCATTCATAATGTCTTTAACGATCGCCCGGGTAGAATTGAGAAGACCTCCCGGAGTGTCGAGTTCAATCAGAAGGGCCTCGGCCCCCTCCTCTTCGGCACGTTGGATCCCTTCTTCGATGTATTCATGGACAACGGGGCTGACAATCACATCGTCTAAAATCAAACGGTGAACTTTTTTGTCAGGAGAAGTCTGACCAGTCAGACTGCTGAGTCCAACCAGGAATAAACAGGTAAAAAAGAAAAGTCGGCGCATGGGGCGCGGAGTATCACAGAAACAGAAGCGGCTGGCAATATGACATTCCGGGTGACACGCTAAAGCGGGGATGCTAGGGACACCCCTTCATGCTCGATGCCCTACTCCAAACACTGGCCACACGTCCCTACGTCTTTGTCTTTCTGGCCGCCTTTTTGGTCATCAGTACCCTCAATCGAGGAATCGCACGAACCCTCATCTTACTGATCGCCGGCTACTGGATCGCCTTCGTCTCGGAATATTGCTCGATCCACTGGGGCTTTCCGTACGGGGACTACTTCTACATCGAAGAATCCTTTGCCGGGGAACTCGCCTTGGCGGGGGTCCCATTCTGGGATTCGATCTCCTATTCCTTTATTGCGTATGCCAGCCTGGAAACCGCCTCTTACCTGAAATGGCGCCCCCGGATTTTGGCGGCGGCCCTCCTGATGGTGGGGGCCGATGTGGTGATCGATCCAGTTGCAGTGCGTGGAGCCGAATGGTTCTTGGGGCAGGTCTTCTTTTATCCAGAAGGGGGGATTTATTTCGGGGTTCCCTTAAGTAATTTTGTCGGTTGGTTTGTGGTCGGGTTTTTGATCCTGACTGCTTCGCAAGCACTCTCCACTCGACTAGCTTTAAAAGACCCGTCCGTCCGGTTCCCGCAGCTCGGCCCCTACTTTTACTACAGTATCCTGATTTTTATGTGGACCGTCAGTATCGCGATTGGTGAATTCCTACTGACGTTGGTCGGCTTGTTACTCCACAGCCCGATCTTTTATCTTCTCTATCGGCGCAAGAAGGAAACCTAATCATTTTCTGACAAGCGCTGTTCTTTCTGCTCCTCACCGTCAAAACTAAACAGGCGAGGGAGGTCATCAACACGCGTTTCGAGATGAACTGGCTTTTTCCAAATCTTGTAGAGCGCCTTCAAGGTTTCACGAGAATAATCGAGCCGCAAATCGATCCCTTCGTGAAGGTGCCGTAAATAAAGCTCACCACGACCATTGTAGTTGTCATGGGTCAGCTCAACGATCGGATTGCCTCCATTGGTCAGCTGCTGGAGAAGTTTCTTTTTTACTTCGGCGTAGTCGCGACTTTGGATTTCGTACTGCGAATTCTTCGGATCATAAACATAGGTAAAGAGTTTATGGGCTTCGCAGAATTCCGGCGTTAGAAAAGCATCGATAAAATTGACGTCATCATAAAGTTTTCGAATCTCGAAGATCTTCTGTCGCCCCTGACCAATCTGGCGATCCCAGTGCTCCTTGGCCTCCAAATCATCACACTCTTCGTATTCCTTCCCAAAGCGACCCGTATCCCAGCGCTCTTCAATATCGCGGAACAGCTCCAAACCAACTTTATAAGGATTCAAAGATCCTGCTCCGGAGGAAAGGGTCGAGGCATGGCGGGCGGCGTAATCAATCACTTCGCTATCATCGAGAATTTTTTGCGTCATCAGGGTGCTGTGCACGTAACTCGCCCATCCCTCATTCATAATCTTGGTCATCGCCTGCGGAACAAAATAGTAGGCCTCCTCCCGGATGATCGCCAGTGCATCTTGCTGCCAGTCTTCCAATGGCGCCTTTTCCAATAAGTGAAGGAGGGTGTCTTTTTCAGGATGGGAAAGAGGGACAGGCTTTCCTGGATCCGATTCGACCTCCTGGTGTTGAAACGGCACCCGCATGGGGGCATGGACGTCGATCAAATTTTCTAACGACAGGCAAAGATCGATAAAATCTTCGACCGGTTCTACTCCATGGCGAAGCATGAGACGTTGAATCTTGGAACGATGATTGCCCGCCTCATCGACCATCTTCCGATTGGTGTTGGCAAAGTAGACATTGTTCTTAAAGAAATCGGAATGGCCATAAACATGTGCCATCACCATTTTTTGATCAACCAGGCTGTTGGCCCGCATCAAGTAGGCGTAACAGGGGTTATTGTTGATCACCATTTCGTAGATTTTTGAAAAACCATATTCATAGGTCTTGCTCAGCCGCTCATATTCCATTCCCCAGCGCCAATGCGGGTAACGATTTGGGAAACCCCCGTAGGCCGCAACCGCATTCATCTGGTCCCAGTCGAGCAGCTCAAAAATCACTTCAAAGAAATCGAGTTCAAAATCGCTAGCATGGCCGCGAATCTGTTCCTGGGCCCCCCGCAGCTCTTTTTCCAAAGATTGCATTATTTTCCCTTACCTAAAAATTCCTTGATCGAATCATAGATCGCATCGCGCGAGGCAATTTTGGACATGACAATCGCTTCGCTCTCTTCAAATTTTTCGGACAGATCTTTCATAAACTGACCGCTGCCATATTCGCTTTCGACCTGGCCGTAGCAGAATAGATTACAATGGGGGAGGATCTCTGCCTCCAACAGTTTCAGGCACTCCATCGTGTCATTGCCTGACCAATTGTCTCCGTCGGAAAAATGAAAGGGGTAGATGTTCCATTCTTCAGAATTGTATTCCTCCTGCATCATCTTAAGACAGAGACGGTAAGCGGACGAAATAATCGTCCCCCCCGATTCGCGGGTATGATAAAAAGTGTCGCGGTCAACCTCGCGCGCTACCGCATCGTGGACAATATAACGTGTCTCGAGCCCATCGTATTGGGAGCGCAGCCAGGTATCGATCCAAAACGATTCGATACGAACAATTTCTTTCTGTTCCGCACCCATGGATCCGGATACGTCCATCATGTACAGGATCACGGCATTGCGTTCGGGACGTTTGTGTTGGCGCCACATCCGGTAGCGACGATCTTCCCGGATCGGGACGATGACCGGATCCTTTGGATCATACTTGTGGGCGATAATCTGTCGCCTCAGTGCTTGCCGGTAGGTCCGCTTAAAGTGGCGGAGTGATTCGGGACCGATGACGCTGACGCTATTGTAACGCTCTTTTTCCGCCAGCAGCCCTGCTTCCCCCTTCGGTTCGATCTTTGGGAGCTCCAATTCTTCGCCGAGGATCTTCGCCAGTTCATCGAGAGTGACATCAACCTCCCAAATATGCTCCCCAGGCTGATTGCCAGCCTGCGCCTCCCCTTCCTGCGCTTGTTCCGCCGCGACTGGCGTCCCCGCCTTCCCTTCTCCCTGGCCGACCCCCCCCATCTCTCGGTGACCGTAGACAAAACGGGGGATCTCAATCTGAGGCAGCGGGATGCTGACCGCCTCTTGCCCTCGGCGACCGATCAACTCTCCCTGTTTGATAAAACGGCGCAGTTGTTTCTTGATCCGCCCCCGAATGATTTGCTTGAAGCGGGATTGGTCTGGCTCAATTTTAACGAACATATTTTATTTTAAGCAGAATGTTGTTCGCGAACGTCACCACGCGCAAAAATGGACGCCACGAAAGTCAAAATATCATTGGCGCATAACTTGCAGTAACCAAACTGATCGATCAGTCTCTTTTTGATCAAATAAACCTTATCATGAGTAGACGGATCTCTTTCTTCTTCGGCCATCAAGTTGGTAAGTTGAATGGTATCCTTTTGATCTTCAAAAACCTTAATCTCCAGTGCGGAACGTAACCTTTCATTCGATTGATAATCGAAATGCTTCCCTTCCACCGCCAAAGCTCCAATATAGTTCATAACCTCGCGGCGGAAATCGTCTTTGCGCGATTCTGGAATATCAATTTTTTCTTCAATCGAACGCATCAACCGTTCATCCGCTTCGACAAATTCTCCGGTGTAATCATCGCGAACCTTTTCGCGTTGAGTATGGGCCTTCACGTTGTCGATGTAGTTACCGCAAAGATGTTCAATCGCCTCTTCATCAGCATTGATCGCCCGCTGCACTTCATTCTTAACAATGTCTTCATACTCATCGCGCACCACCGTAATCAGTTCTCTGTAACGCTTGCCCTGTTCGTCATTCTTGAGCAGCGTGTGGTGCTTGAGACCGCTTTCCAATTCCTTGAGGACCATGAAAGGATTGAGACACCCCTCAAAATTTGCAGAAACCAAAGCATTAGAAATCTTGTCCTGGATGTAGCGCGGACTGATCCCATCCAACCCCTCTCGCGTCGCTGATTTACGCAGCTCCTTCACGTTATCTTCGGTAAAACCGGGAACCACGCGTCCATCGTAGAGTTTGAGCTTTTGCATCAGGGTCAGATTGGCCTGCTTTGGCTCTTCCAATCGGCTCAACACGGCCCACATCGCCGCCATCTCGAGGGTGTGAGGGGCAATATGTTTTCCTTTAATTTTTTCGTCATTGAAATCACGCCCGTAAATCTTCACCTCTTCATGCAGTTTGGTGATATAGGGAACATCAATCTTCAAAGTCCGGTCTCGCAGTGCCTCCATGTACTCGTTGTTTTGAAGTCTGCGAAATTCTGCTTCGTTGGTGTGACCGATAATCACTTCATCGATATTGGTCTGGGCAAATTTCTTTGGCTTGATGGAATGCTCTTGAGAAGCTCCGAGCAAGTCATAAAGAAAAGCAACGTCTAGCTTAAGGACCTCGATGAATTCAAAGTTAAACGCCCGGGGATCGGAATCGGAACCGACCTCGGCAATCTTGCGGTAATTGATGTCACCCGTCAGTTCCGTTGAATCCTGATTTTTTTCATCCTTCGGTTGAAAAGTCCCGATCCCCACCCGATCCTGTTCAGATAAAACAATGCGGTGTACCCGAATATGTTCCACCACGCGCGACCAGTCACCGTCATAGTGATTCATCAATCCCCGAAAGAAAAAGCGGCAAGGAGGGCAGAGATCTCCCTCAACAACAATCTGACGGTCATCCGATAGGGAAGCATTCAGTTCCCCGACGATCTCTTCCCGTACTTCCTTTGGGATCAGTCGCAGAGGTTCCTCGTGCATCGGACAAGGAGCTTCATCGGCCAAACCGAATAACTCTTCCTTGCAAGATTGCTCCAGATCCCCTGCGACCCAAGAAAATGTAAATATCCGCCCTTCGGGGCGTCGGGAATATTCCTGCAAACCCTTTTTAAGGAGGCGAACAATCGTACTTTTAGAGCTCCCAACCGGCCCATGGAGCAAAATAACCCGTTTTTCTGGCCCGTAGCGCCGAGAAGCGGCGTGAAACAGATTGACCAGTTTCATCAAGGGAACGCCCAGCCCAAAGATGGCATCTCTTCCTTTTTCGAGTGGATCGGAAAAGAAAGGATAGCGGATGACCTTTTTGCGGTGATCGATATACTCTTCCGACCCGTAGGAAAGGATCATGTCGTAGAGACGCTGAAAAGCAGAACGAACAATGCGGGGATCGTCACGAACCAATTGGAGATATTCGGGGTAAGGTCCCTCCCAATGGAGGGCCTGATACGTCTTGCGATCGTAATTTTTTTGTATCTCGGACATTAAGTCCATGCCGACCTCCTTTGTGTGGGAAAGAACTGAATCTAAGCCGAAAGGCTTTGTTTTTATTATATAAAATTTTCGGAGCGAAACCTAGGGCTTTCCCCTGTTCAAACAATTCGCTATGACGCGGTAAGTTATCGAGACGCTCGATTATGAAGAGACTGCAAGCTATTCGGAAAAGGATCGTCACGGCCTGCGAGCGGGTCGATCGAAATCCGACAGAAATCATTCTGATTGGGGCGAGTAAATACCAGCCGATCGAAAAAATGGCGGCACTCGCGCAGGCGGGCCTGCACGATTTTGGAGAGAACTACTGGCAAGAGCTGAAGACCAAACGAGAGGCCTTGACCGAACCGGTTCGTTGGCATTTCATCGGTTCAATCCAGCGTCGCAAGGCGAAGTATTTGGCGGGATCGGATATCTTGATCCATTCACTCGACAACCTGGAAGTTGCCACCGAGCTGGATCACCGCACTTCCAACGTGATCACGCGAGCCCTCGTCCAGGTGAACCTGGCGGGGGAAGGCTCGAAGGGGGGCCTCCCCCCCGAAGCCGTTCAAGAATTCTTGCAGTCTTGTACCCCCTTGCCCCATCTCCAGATTGAGGGGTTGATGACCCTCCCCCCCTACTCAGAAGACCCGGAAGCGGTCCGACCGCATTTCCAACGCTTGAGACAATTAATGGATGAAATGAACCGGCTCAGTGTGTATAAAAACCCCCTCACGGTACTTTCGATGGGGATGAGTCACGACTTTGAGATAGCGATTGAAGAAGGGGCCACCATGGTCCGGATTGGAACCGCGTTGTTTGGGGAACGAGTCAAAACATGAGCCTGAAGACAAAAAAGATTGGCTTTATCGGCGGCGGCAATATGGCAGAGGCCTTAATTGCAGGGCTTCTGACTCAACGCGCCCTCCCCCGCACCGGTCTGTGGGTTTTTGATCCCAATAAAAAACGCCAACGTCTGCTTCAAAAAAAATATGGCGTTCGTCTGGCCCAAGATAACGCGGAGGTCGTCGGTCGCTGTTCAATTATCATCCTGGCAGTCAAGCCACAGATACTGGCAGACATTCTGCAAGAAATCTCTCCAACACTTAAGGGAAGTCACCTGGTCATTTCGATTGCGGCAGGGATCGATACCGCATCATTGCGTCGTCCGCTCGGTTCCAAAACCCGTCTGATTCGGACCATGCCGAATACACCCGCACTGGTTGGGGCCGGCGTGACCGGACTCTATGCCGCTCCGACGGCCCGTCCGATCGATCGAAGGCTGGCGACAGAACTTTTTTCAAGTGTCGGTACCGTTATAACGGTCCGAAAAGAGGCAGAACTCGACTGGATCACCGCCCTATCGGGGAGCGGCCCCGCCTATGTCTACCACTTCCTCGAAGGACTGACCGAAGCGGGCACACAAGGGGGCCTTTCGAAAGGATTAAGCCAAAAACTAGCTCTGGCAACTGTGCAGGGGGCGACGGCCTTGGTAGCGAATACCTCCGAAGACTTTAAGGCCCTGCGACGCAAGGTCACCTCGAAGGGGGGGACGACGGCGGCCGCCATGGATATCCTCACTAAAAAGGGGTGGGCTAAGATTTTACGACAGGCGGTTGCAGCCGCTGCAAAACGAGCACAACAACTACGGGGATAAATGATGTCAGCCTTGGGATACATTCTGCTCGCCATCGCGCGGCTACTCAATATGTTGATCACGATCTACACCTTTGTGGTCGCCGCCGCGGTGATCCTCTCGTGGGTCAACCCCGACCCCTACAACCCAATTGTCCGGATCTTGCGTCAACTCACCGAGCCCGCCTTCAATCTGGCTCGGCGGATCCTTCCGCGTGCCCTGTGGCGAAGCGGCATCGATTTCTCCCCCCTGCTCGTCTTCTTCATCCTGATCCTGATCGACACCGTCCTGGTAAACCTCCTTTTTGATCTCGCCCGAAGTTTTCTCTAGGAAACTTGGCACGGACTCAGTAGAATGGTGACAAAAGTCCCAGGGAGGGAAGACCCCACCCATCATCTGTTTTGCCGCGCTGAGTCAAAATTGAGTTGCATTGCGGCGAAAAGATGGCTTATGAAGGGCGCGGCTCGTGGTCTAGCGAGGGGTACATGGTTGATCACATTAAAAAGATTGAACCCGACCACTTTCGTGTCCAACAACGAGAAGAGGCGCAAGATGAAGAACATGGGAAGCGCCAACCCCAGGAGGACCCCGAGGGAAAAGAGGAAAAAGATCATTTCGGTGCCAAGGCTAATTACAAGCAAGTTTTAACCGACGAGAGCGGAGGGAGGCGTCAACAGGGTTCACTCTGGAGTCGGATGCCCGCCCCACCGGTCCAGAAAGAAGACACAGCAGAGCCAGCCTCACCTGCCCACATCACCGAGGAGTTTACGGTTTCAACCACAACCGTCACCTTCCTGCGGGCGGTCGGCTTAATCGATAATCGGGGTAAACCCCGTTGGCCTTTTCTGACTCTCTATGGCCTGGCATTGGTCGGCTTTGTGGCCACAGCGATCTTTTTGTTGAGAATACTATTATGAGCCCGTTTGAGCCGAAGAAATTTGGACGCTACGTCCTGATCGACAAACTCGCTGTCGGTGGGATGGCAGAAATCTACAAGGCCAAGACCTATGGCGTCGACGGTTTTGAAAAACTGCTGGCTATCAAACGGATCCTCCCGCACTGCGCAGCTGACAAAGACTTCATCACCATGTTGGTCGACGAAGCCAAGCTGACCGTCCTCCTGTCCCATGCCAACATTGTTCAAGTCTATGATCTCGGTAAGGTCGGCGACGATTACTTCATCTCCATGGAATTCATCCATGGCACCAATCTGCGAGAAATCATCCGTCGCGTTCATGAGGAAGAAGGAAAGGTGGCCGAAGAGGTCGCCGTCTATATCACCAGTGAAATCTGCAAAGGGCTCGACTATGCCCATCGTAAGACCGACCCAGAAGGAAACCATTTAAACATCGTCCATCGCGACATCAACCCCCAAAACATCCTGATCTCTTACGAAGGAGAGGTCAAAATCGTCGACTTCGGAATCGCCAAGGCGGCGATGAACGTTTCACACACGATGGCAGGGGTCTTGAAAGGAAAGATTGCCTACATGTCACCCGAGCAGGCCTTGGGTAAACCGATGGATGGCCGAACCGATATCTATTCGGCAGGACTGGTTCTTTATGAAATGCTTACGGGCGATAAGTTTTACCAAGGGGAAACGCAGTTTGAGATCCTCAATAAGATTCGCACCACCCATGTCGGCCTGGAAGAACTTCCCGAAGGCATTCCCGGTCCACTCAAGGCGATTCTGGCCAAGGCACTCGCCTTCAATTCGAAAGACCGTTTTCAATCGGCTGGCGACTTTCACCTAGAACTCACCAAATACCTCTATTCTTCTTACATCGATTTCACGCCGCGCCAACTGGCGGGAACAGTGAAGCAATATTTCTCCTCCGAGATGAAGGCGACCGAGGAAAAGGGACCGGTCATCGATGACAAAACTCGATCGGTCATCCTGCAGGAATCATCGATGGAGCACCTCATTGGGGGGCAGGAGCCAACCGGAACCGACATCTCTGTCGAGGACGGGGTTCCGGAAGGAGTCCCCCCTGACACAGCAGAAGTTGAAATGGGAGAACTCTCGGCTCCTTCTATTACGGTCGCAGAGCGAAAAGAGTCTCAGCACACTCGCAAGAAGCTCTTGATTCCATTGCTCGCCGTTGGTGCCATCGCCCTTGGCTATTTTG
>CAZXZM010000011.1:19015-23863 GCA_964645365.1 uncultured Pseudomonadota bacterium
CTCGCTCTGGCAGGAAACCCCGGAACCACCGGTCAAAACTCGACCGGAAAAGCCAACCCCGCCACCGAAAGGGCCGATTACCGATTACGGGTCGATCACGATCAGCTCGGAACCGTCCGATGCAGCGATTCTATTGAACGGCAAGAATACCGGCAAAACAACCCCGGCAACGATTCTAAAGCTGCCGCTCGGCGACGACTACGCGATCTCAATCCAGAAAGATCACTACGAAAAATACGAGAAGACAGTCGCCTTGGTGACCGAAGAACCAATCAAGGTTCACGGCACGCTGAAAATGCTCCCCGATGGAGTCATCAAGATTGAATCAGAGCCAGCCGGAGCCAAGATTATTTTAAATAACAAGGATACCGGCGAGCAGACACCCGCCTCTTTAGGAAAACTAGCAATTAAACAGGAATATACAATCCAACTGAAAAAAGAGGGATACGGCGATTGGACCAGTGTCGTTCCATTGAGCAATTTTGAACCTTTTAAGTTAAAAGCAAGTCTCGTCAAGATCCCCGAACCTGCAAAACCGCCCGAGCCGCTGAAACCGACCCTGGGAACCCTAAGTATTACCTCCAAACCATCGAGTGGCATGGTTTACTTGAACGGCAAAAAAACCGGGCGGGTGACACCCTCTCAACTAGAAGATTTAGAACTGGGTAAATTCTATACCGTCAGGGTGAGCAAGAATGGGTATGAAAGTTGGACTAAAAGCGTCAAGGTCACCCAGGAATCGGGACAAGCACTCACCGCCTCGCTGACCAAAATCAAAGAAGAGCCGAAACCGGAACCACGGGTCGAACCGAAACCAAAGCCGAAACCGGAACCACGGGTCACCACCCGCACACCACCACCTGAACCACGCGTGACCACCCGAACCCCACCTCCGGAACCACGCTACGAAACGCGGCGACCGGAACCGACTCCCCGCCCTACCATGACCGGCGGGATTGGCAGCGTCAAAGTTAAATCATCGCCGTCCGGCGCCGATGTCTACATTAATTCAGAGCATAAAGGGACGACACCGCTGACCGTTACCGGCGTACCGGCCGGCACGGCCCAATTGATGGTTTCTAAGTCGGGCTACATGCGTTACCGCAGCTCGGTCAATGTCTCAGCAGGAAAGACCAAGAGCGCCGGCACGATTAAGCTGGAGGGTCTGTTCGGTGAAATCAAAGTAGATAGCCAACCACCACGGGCCACCGTCTATTTCGATGGTCAACGAATTGGCGCCAAGACGCCAGTGACCATTCGACGCGTTCCACGCAACGTCAGCCATTCTGTCCGCGTCGAGCTTGGGGGCTACCGAACTTGGTCTACTTCAGTCGATATGAGCCGCCAAAAGAACAAAAAATATAACGTGGTTTTACAGAGAAACTAAGGGGGTTTTATGGTGCAAAAAAATGCAGCGGCCGAAGGAGATACCCAGCTCCTTAGAATGGAAGAGCGAAAAGATATCGTCAGTTTACGCAAGTGCCAGCTAGTCGTCATCGAAGGAGGGAGTAAGGGGAAAAAGGTGGATCTTGGTAAAGAGCGTATCTCCATCGGCAAAAAAGAGGACAACAGTTTTATCGTCAATGACCGCACTGTTTCACGTAACCACGTCGAAATTGTCCAAGAACAAGACAGCTTCCTGCTCCGTGATATGGGGAGTACCAATGGAACCTTCATCAACGATACCCGAGTCCGGGAGGCCTACTTAAGCCCGGGGGACGTTATTCGAATTGGTAATACTCGAATCGAATTCATCGCCTTCGACGAAAAGGTTCAGATTGAACCGTCGGAACAGACAGTCTTCGGTGGCGTCGTAGGCCAATCACGTAAGATGCGACAGATCTTTGGCCTTCTGGAACGAATTTCACCAACCGATGCAACAGTTATCATCGAAGGGGAAACCGGAACCGGGAAGGAAATGGTTGCTCGTGCAATCCACGATCACAGTGAACGAAAAGATAAACCTTTTGTTATTTTTGACTGCTCTGCTGTCGCTGAAAACCTGATTGAGTCGGAACTGTTTGGGCATCTCAAGGGATCTTTCACCGGAGCGGTGGGAACCCGGCGTGGCGCCTTTGAAGAAGCCAATGGCGGAACGATCTTTTTAGACGAAATTGGTGAACTGTCGCTCGAACTACAACCGAAACTACTGCGCGCCCTAGAACAGCGCCAGGTCAAAAAGGTCGGTTCCAATGACACGGTCAATATCGACCTTCGGGTAGTCTGCGCCACCAATCGCAACCTGCGTAAAGAGGTCGCCGATGGAAACTTCCGGGAAGATCTCTATTATCGTCTTTCGGTCGTGAAGATCTATCTTCCCTCCCTGCGAGAACGCCCCGATGATGTTGCCGCCTTGACGGAACATTTCTTACAGAGTGGTAAATTCAACCAAAAGGGAGATGGAGTCTTAAAGATTGTGCGCGTCGAAGATGACGCGCTGAAGATGCTGACCCGCTATCAATGGCCCGGCAACGTGCGTGAGCTTCTGAACGTTCTGGAACGAGTGTCTCCCTTGGTCAATGGAGACTCAATCCAAGGCAGTGATCTGGCTTATGTTTTTCAAGAACTGGAGCAGGAAGAACATGATATTACCGAAAAGATCACGGAGGTCGATTTAGGGCTCCCCTTTAAAGACGCCAAGCAAAGGGTCATCGAAGATTTTGAACGGGATTATCTGGCGGCACTCCTGCGCCGCAATAACTACAACATCTCCAAAACCGCCCGCGAAGCGGGGATTGACCGCAAACATATCCGGAATCTCTTAAAGAAGTACGGGATTCTGAACGATAACGGCTAAAGTTGGTTAACGTTTGCGGGTTGTGCGGCCGCTAGCACGGGGGGCTGTCTTGCCAGCGACCCGTTTACGTTTGGGAGAAGTGACCGGAGCTGCTTTCTTTTCTTCTGATTTCTTTGCCAATAAATTGCGTTTCAAGGCAATGACCAGAGAGCGGGCGCGATTGGCCCAGAGGTTCTTTCCATCCGGATCGAGGGTAATGGCATTGCGAAAATCTTCCGCTGCTTTTTTATATTTTTCGTGACGCAAGAAAACTTCCCCTCGATTGATGTAACAGGCAACATCTTTCGAGTTAAGGATCAATGCCATCGAATAGTTTGCCACCGCATCTACCCATTTTTTTTGTTTTTGATAGATCCCCCCCAGAACTGAACGGTGGTAATAATTTTTATGATCGATCCTCGCCAGCGCACCAAAAATCTCTATCGCTTCATCAAAGCGGCCATGTTTGAATTTAACATAACCGATCTCTACTAAGGTTTGTAATTGTTTGCGAGGAAGTTTGGCCAAGTCAACGAGACTCACCTTATTGGTGATAAAACGATGAAGTAGATCGGCTAGATAGCGGTAACGTTCAGGGTGAGGGTCTTGCAGGCGCCCGGTTGCTTGTTCTAGTGGAAACTCTTCGGCATCATCATCCGGCATAGTCTCTACTAACTAGTGATATTGCGACGTATATCAGACAGCGTCTGATGAACCGACCGCACTGTCGATTGGACCTGTAATTGAACCTTATCCATATCTTGCCGGAGCGATTGCATCGTCTGCATCGCCATCTGCGTGTCGATCATATAGGCCTGATTTTCAGTCTGGGCATCAAACATATCTCCCGCCGAAGCCCCTTGATCGAGCTGTAGCGAAGCGAGTTTTTCTTCATGGAGTGCCGTCGATTGATGAAACATCTTGAAGGCCTTGGAAAGTTGAGCCCCCTTCGATTCAGTCATGTAATAACCTAAAGCCAACAGGTAGGTATCAATTCCCGCTTTCGGATCGGTCCGTAATTTATCCAACAGAGTGGCCCACTCTTTTTCACGTTCTTCGGAAAGGGCGCTGATCTGCATGTTGAGCCACTGGGCAACCGCCCCTCCCCCCTCTTCCATGCCAACGAGGTCACGCGGCGGAGCCTTCTTCCGCAATTCAGGGAGGATATTTTCCATCGTGTTGCGAAAATTATTGTAATCATCAGACGTCGAGGCGGCTCCCATCTTGCCACCCTTCATATCAGCGACAAATTCCTCCAGAGCCTGCAGTTCCACGTCTGGGAGTTCATTTTCAGCCGATTGCTGAAAAAGATCGCTCGGCGGAGGCGGAACAGCGGCATCGAGTGAGTACGGGGGCTCGGTCGACTGCAACGAAATCAGGCGAGACGACTGCAGCGAAAGAAAACTGACCACCTGTTGATCGGTGACATGCTCCGGAAGCTGGAGGCTTTTCAAGACCTCGGTCGGAATATTTAAGTCCCCCGGCTGTATTGAGGTACCGGAAGGACGCGTTTCCCCGAGTGAAGTCTGATTGATTTCTAGTGCCATAACTACTTTGCTCCCTTTTTCTTATTGGCCTTCAAGATACCATCGACCTTTTTCTTCAACAGACGGCTCCGTTTGGCCCAACGATCTTTATTATCGGGATCCAGGCCGATCGCTTCCTTAAAATCCTTCAGGGCAAGCGGAAAAATCTTCAGATTGAAGTAGATCTCCCCGCGATTGGTCAGCGACACAATATCATCCGATTTGAAGTCGAGTGCGATCGAATATTCAAAGATCGCCTCGGCATGCTTTTCCTGCTGTTGGTAGGCGGCCGCCAACATTTGATGGTAATAATAATTTTCGGGATCGAGGACGGTCAGCCCCTTAAAGATCACCTCCGCCTGCTTGTACTGGGCGCTCTCATAGACCCGGTAGCCAAGCTTGGCGGTCTCGTGGAGTTTTTCGGGGGGCCAAGAGAGCAATTCGGCCCACTTGAGGTCCCCGCTCAGGAACTCCTTGATCTGTTTCTCCCCCGCCTTGACCTTTTTAGGATCGGCCTTGGCGAGACCAGCCTGTAGCTGCTCTGTC